>JAIOZV010000239.1 GCA_021740425.1 Bacteroidales bacterium
TGCGGCACGATGGCCATGTGGTTGCGCAGGGCTGTAAGGTTAAAGGAGGAAACCGGTTGATCATCGATGAAAATATTTCCCGTGGTGGGGTCATAAAAGCGGAACATCAACGCCCCGATGGTGGTTTTACCAGCCCCGGAAGGGCCAACAAGTGCTACCTGTTGCCCCTTGGAAACATTGAAAGAAATATCCCTGAGCACCTGCACATCTTTTCGCGAGGGGTAGGCAAACGAAACTTCCCTGAATTCAACCACGCCATTGCAACACATCCCATCGGTTTTACTTTCGAGGCCAACCGGCTCGGGGGTTTCGTCCAAAATATCCAAAAGGTTTTCGGTAGCACCGATGGCTTTTTGTATCTGTGCATAAAAATCGGCCAGCCCGCTTATGGATCCGGCAATGAAAACGGTGTACAAAACAAATTTAAAAAGGTCCCCCAAAGTGATGCCCGATCCATGATTTACAAGGTAAACCCCATACCAGATTACCCCCACAATGCTCCCAAACATGGCAAGAAAAATGAACGAAACAAACAGTCCGCGCCACACAGCACCTTTTAATGATATATCTACCACCTCATCGGTTTTTCGTTTGTAACGCAGCATTTCATAAGCCTCATTGGCAAATGCCTTGACGTTGGTGATGGCCTGCAGGGTTTCTTCAACGATGGTGTTGGATTCGGCCACTTTGGTCTGTGCTTCCTTCGACATTTTGCGGATATATCCTCCAAAAAGCCTGGCAACCACAGCCACCACCGGCACCACGGCAAGCATAAAAAGCGTGAGGCGTGGCGATATATAGGTGAGGATGGCAATACCCCCGGCGATGGTAATGATTTGCCTGATAAACTGCGCGATGGTACTTGTAAAAGTTTCCTGCAAAAGGGCAATATCAGCCGAAATTCGGCTGTTGAGCTCCCCTACCCTGTGTGTGGAAAAAAACAACATGGGTAACCTGATCAGATGATTGTAGGTGGTTTGTCGGAGCAAGGCCAGGGTTTTTTGGGTAACGATGGCAAAAAGATAAATCCTGAAAAAAGAAAACACAGCGTTCACCGAAAATACTGCCACCAAAATCCAGCCTATCCTGTTGATTTGTTCCATCGATTTGCTATTGGCCGAGTCGAGCAGATCGCCGAGAAGTGCCGGAAACACAAGTGTTGTGAGACTCGACAGCACCAAAAAAAACAAGCCCGCCATGAAGGTCCATTTTTGCGGATTTACAAACCTGAAAAGGCGCATCAGTCTTTTTAAACTTGTTTTGTTTACCTTTCCTTTAGGGGTTTCCCGCTCCCCGTTGTCATTGCCATGAAATCCTGCCATTGCGAATTTTTTGTAAAAGTAACGCAATTGCACGGAAATAGTTTTTTATGATGTCTTAATTTCAGATGAGCTTTTTGCAATTAAAGCGCTACTTTTGAACTGACAAAAACATTGTTTATGAAAATAATATTTCAATTTCTTTTAATCCTCGTGGTAACATTAACTTTTCCCGAAATGCATGCTCAAAACCAGCCAAAGGCAAAAGTGGTTATCGTAAATATGTTGGATAGTATGGCTTCCCATGTATATGGCGACAGGTTCAATGCCAGCATTCAGGAAAAAGATATTTTCGATTACGGGAAATATTCGGTGGATGAAATCACACGGATGCTGGAAAAATCAGGCTTCGAAGTCATCGGGGCAGAAGCACCGCTTTATTACAGAACTGCCGCGCTACAGAATTTTATCGGCCAGCCGGGCCAGAAAACAAAAATGTGGTTAAGCTATTTAAATTCGGAATATGATGCTGATTATCTTGTCATCATCAAGCATAAATTTATTCCTGAAGAAAACCAAAATGAACGCTTCCTTGAAAAGCAACAGTATGGCCTTGCCACCTATCTCTACGCTCCCGATGTATTGAGTGTGTTTTCATTTGCAGGGTATTATATATTTTCAGTTAAGGAAATGAAAGCTGTAAAAATCAATAGCAATCATGACCAGTATGTGATTGTGGATATTCCGCTTGAAATGGCGATGAGCGCTCAGGAGCTGAAATCAGTACCCGAAAAATATCTCAACATGGCAGTTGATCATTTAAAATATATCGCCGATACCAGAAATGCGGAAATCGAAAGGGCAATTTTACAAAGGTGAAAACATCTAAATAGAGCATGATGAACTGTACATAAAAATTACTTGCATGAAAAACACTTTTGTATTCTTTACCATCATCCTGTTTTGTACTGGCGCTGATGCCCAGATTTCAGCATCTGCAAACTTTGTCAAAGGAGGGCAAAATGATGCTGCCAAAATAATGTCTTCCTATTTGCAACCCATCGAAAGAGCCTTGCTTTATAATGGAGCTAACAACAATTTACTGATATTTAAGCAGGAAGAAAAAACAAATTTACGACTGGGAATCGGACTGGATCTAAGCTTTGCTTTTGTTAACCATGACGACCTTACCTTTGATTTAAATACCTTAAATCTGGAGGAATTTGAGCCTGCCGACCCTCAACAAACATTGGCACAAAGCATTTCAGGAAATGAAAATACCATCGTTTTGCAAACCCGGAGAAAGTACTATGTCCCATCGTCGGGCTATCCGTTTTATGCAAGCAAACCTATTTTATCGCTCAACTCACCCGAAGGCTCTAACCAAAAATATTTACTCTACCCTCTTATTCATTTTTTTGCTGAAAAACAAGGAAATGTGGTTGAATTTAAGGCACTTCCACCTGTAAAAATCAACAGTTCAACCATTAAAATGTCGGATATTGGATTGAATATCCAGCATAATCTTGAAACATCCCTAAATTTTATTGCTGACCTATGGTTTGATATCTACATTACCTGTGGATTCAATTCCAATAGATTATCCTATTATCTGGACATTATTCCAGATGAAGAAACACTAACTTTCTCCCTGCAGAGCAATAACGGACCCTACGACAATCAGGAGCTACAGATTCATTCGAAGAGTTTCCCACTAAAAATAAATCTTGTTAAACAAAAAAAGAACATATCATTCTCGCTCGGAGGCGGTTACAATTTTACAACATCAGAAGTGAAACTGGCAGGAAATTACCCGCTGTATGCTGCCGATCCAACCAACTTGTTTCAAATAATTGTAACAGATTTTGAAGACCCGGTTGAATACACCCACAGGTTCAATAAACTTTCAGTTGATGCAAGTGTAAGTTATCGGAACAATCATATTTCAGCAGGACTGAAATATTCTCAATCCTTTTATAAAAATTTAGCTCTTACATTTGGCTATATGTTTTGATCTTTTCAAAAATTAAAACCCAAAATTGGCATAAATTTGTCCGAATGAAACTGCTTACCTTTGAAATGGAAATTATCAATGAACAGGATGGCTACTTTGTTCATTCAGTTTTGCATCAAGGCAAGCAAACCGAATTTAAATTCAATCCCCAAACTGCAAGTTTTAAAATCGATCCAACCGGAGAGCTTTCAGAAATCATCAACAGGAATCAGGATCAGTTGATGAAGATATTAAAGACAAAAAAAACGGCAACATTTTACCCAGGTTTTCGACTGGGTTTTGTGATCACCGATGGTAAGGATGTGGATATTTTTAACGACATGAACAAGATCGTCATCGTTAACCGCACCACGGGAGAAGATGAAATAAATGTTGTTGAATCAGGAAAAACCGCAATACACCAGGTGTTTACCGATGCCTGTTACCTCGAAAAAACCGGAAGGAGCGGAATTGCTGCCATCATTAAATTTCCTGATGATAATTACAGGCTTTATTCCACAGGCAGCAAAGCCAAAAACAACTGCCATGCAGAACTTGAAGCCGTGGTGGCCGGTCTGGAATTGCTTAAAGATGTTGATGAAATACGGCTGATTTCCGACAGCAGGTATGTAAGAAAAGGGCTCACCGAATGGATGCACAACTGGAAACTCAACAACTGGAAAACCTCCAACGGCAACAATGCCAAGAATGTGGAAACCTGGAAAAAAATTGATGAGCTCACCCGTGGAAAATACCTTGAAGTAGCTTGGGTAAAAGGACATTCGGGGCATTTCGAAAATACAATGTGCGACCTTTATGCCCGCGATGCTGCCGGGAAAAAATAAAAACCTACTCAAAAAATTCAGGGAATCCTATTTTTGCTGAAAATATAAACTATGCATTTTAAAGATACCATCACCAGCAAACTTCCAAACACGCCAACTTCCATTTTTGCCACCATGTCAAAAATGGCAAACGACCATCAGGCCGTCAACCTCTCACAAGGTTTCCCTGACTTTGCCATTTCTGAGGAACTCATCGAAAGGGTTGGATTTTACATGAAAAAGGGCTACAACCAATATGCCCCGATGACAGGTGTTCCGGAATTGGCTAAAGTTATTTCCAACAAGGTAAAAAATCTGTATGGCGCTTTTTACGATCCTGCCAAAGAGATAAACATTACCGCCGGAGCAACACAGGCACTATTTACTGCCATTGCAGCCTTTGTCAGGGATGAAGATGAAGTGATTGTTTTCGAACCAGGCTATGATGCCTACGCCCCTGAAGTGCGGGTTAACAGAGGTACCGTAAAATATGCCCGGATGGAAATGCCCGCTTACCGCATCAACTGGGAGCAAACCGCCCGCATGATCAGCAGCCGGACACGAATGATCATCATCAATTCGCCACACAACCCCACAGGCAGCATCCTCCACGACGATGACCTGAAACAACTGGAAAAACTTACCCGCAACACTGATATTGTAGTCCTGAGTGATGAGGTTTATGAGCATTTGATTTATGATGGAAATCAGCACCAGAGTGTCTGCAGATTCCCCGAGTTGGCCAGACGTAGTTTTGCCATTGGTTCGTTTGGAAAAACCTTTCATGCCACAGGATGGAAAATAGGCTATGCCCTTGCACCTGAAAATTTAATGGCCGAATTCAGAAAAGTACACCAATGGGTGGTTTTTGCAGTGAACACACCCATCCAGATGGCCATGGCTGATTACCTGAATAATCCTTCTACCTATCTTAGCTTACCAAAATTCTATCAACAAAAGCGTGATCTTTTTCTGAAACTGATAAAACCATCAAGATTTAAGGTAATCCCTTCGTCAGGCACATATTTCCAGTGCCTCGATTATAGCGAAATTTCACAGGCCTCTGATCTTGATTTTGCTGAAGAACTTACAGTTAAATATAAAATCGCCTCCATACCCTTGTCGCCGTTTTATAAAAACGGACAAGATGATAAGATCCTTCGTTTTTGTTTTGCCAAAAAAGAAGAAACACTCGAAAAAGCAGCGGGGATATTATGCAAAATTTAAGTTTAACACTATTGCAGGCGGATCTCATTTGGGAAAACACAGAAAAAAATCTCGCAGCTTTTGATGATAGAATTTCGATGATCGATCAGGTCACCGACCTGATTGTGCTTCCTGAGATGTTCAATACAGGATTTTCGATTCATCCTGAAAACATTGCTGAACCACCTTTTGGGAAAACTTTTATCTGGATGCAGCAAAAAGCCGCACAAAAAAATGCTGCAATTTCAGGGAGTGTGCTTACTCAGGAAAATGATAAATATTATAACAGACTATATTTTGTTTTCCCCGATGGGTCTCACCGGCAATATAACAAAAAACATTTGTTCAGGTTGGGAAAAGAATGGCAGGTGTTTTCGGCGGGCAGCCAAAAATTGATTTTGGAGTATAAAGGATGGAAAATTTGCCCTTTAATTTGCTACGATCTTCGATTTCCCGTTTGGAGCAAAAACCGTCTCATCAAAGAAAATTACGAATATGACCTGTTGATTTATGTGGCCAACTGGCCTGAGGTTCGAAACCATGCATGGAAACATTTGCTCATTGCCCGCGCCATCGAAAACCAGGCTTATGTTGTTGGTGTAAACAGGGTTGGAACTGACGGAAACGGCGTTGACCACTCCGGCGATTCCATTGTACTGAATGGTCAGGGACAAAAGATAGCACAAGCACAACCCTTTCAGGATGAAATGATAACTGCTGATCTTTCAAAAACCGAACTTGAGGACTTCCGAAGTCTGTTCCCATTCAGCTTGGATTGGGATGTATTTAAAATTCACCAGGAGGAATAATCCCATTGTTCCAAGTACACAAAATATTCACAACATTGAACAATGCACTGATAGCGCTTGTTTTAGAACAGTTATTCAAACACTAATACCGATAAAGATATGAAAAAAAACATGGGTACTGCAGATAAAATCATTAGGTTGATTGTGGCTGCATTGTTTGTTGCATTGTATTTTACAGATACCGTTACCGGAATCGCCAGCTATATTTTACTCGCACTGGCAGCCATCTTTGTGCTGACCAGCCTTGTGAGTTTTTGTCCGCTCTATACAATTTTCGGGTTACGTACCTGTCCTGCAAAAAAATAAATCAGCGAATTATTAAAGCCCGGGAATAGTAAATATTTCCGGGTTTTATTTGAGATATAATTTTTGAAACTTCGATGGGGCGGACTTTGCAGATACTTCATAAGCAAAATCGAATCTCCCTAAAAGTGGATTTGAAAATAGAATTGTTCTACACTTTTTCAACCAAAAAATCATCTGCCCGCCGTGTATCGGTGTCAAAATTTATACCCAGCAATACTTTCGGCCGCTTGTCGACAGCATATTTCTCAGCATAACGTTTCTCTTTAATCTGATTGATGGCTGCTTCAGCACTTTGGTTAATTTTAAATTCGATTATGAAAATCTCATCCTCCGATTTCACCACAGCATCAATGCGGCCATCGATGGTGAGGATTTCTGATTCTATTTTGTAGCCAACCAATTTCATCACCATATAAAAAATGGAGTGGAAATATTTCTCTTTTTCTTCGATGAGGGTGTAGGGGATATTCCTGAAAAGGGTGTTGATATAGCCGATGAATTTTTCAATTTCTCCGGTATCAAAACTGTGCACGATATCAACCAGCAACATATCGGTTTTGTCCAATTTGCCTATGGTGAGCTCCGACAGAATGTGTGTTGAAAATGAGTCGGCCACTTCTTTGTTGGGGTAATCCAGCACGATGGTATTTCTGAAAATATCGTAACTTTTTATAGTCAGGTAACCCGTTTGAAAAAGCAGGGGCAACAGCGACATGTTACTTAAATCATATTTATCTAACAAGCTCACATTGATGGTTCTCTTCTCGATATCGAAAGCTGTGTAATGCTCG
>JAIOZV010000240.1 GCA_021740425.1 Bacteroidales bacterium
GCTCGGTATACGACATTTTACAAACTTCGGATTCATGCTATTTTCTGGTAGGTGAGGGGAACAACTCAAATTGGGGGGATGGTGCTATCACAAAAATGGATCAATCCGGAGAAATAAAGTGGTCAAAATTCTACAACGAAAGTAAATGCTTTTATCAGGCCCTCGAGATCTCAGATGACGAAATTATGATAGGTGGTTTGTCTCGATTAGATCAAGCTCCAAATTCAACTACCATCGACTTGTTTAAGATAAATCACAATGGGGATTCCCTCTGGTTAAAACAATACGGTGATATTCATATTTTCTCTTATTTATCCCTTCAAAACACTTTTGATGGAGGTTATATACTAGCATCGACCCGGGCATTATGGGGTGAAGATGACAATATTTACCTGCAAAAGGTGGATTCAATGGGGAATTTGGAATGGTTTAAACTGTATGGAGAAGAGTTTTATTCTGATTATGCCACATCAGTGGTTCAAACAAGTGACTCCGGTTACATGATGACAGGTTATAAGGAAAATTCCGGGTTGTACCTGCTCAAAACAAACCATTATGGCGATTCATTGTGGGAAAAGAGTTTTAACACAGATACAACTTCCACCAAGGGGTATTGCTTAATAAAAACAGCAGATGATCATTATGCCGTGATTGGTGAAGAATTAGAGCAATATTATCCTGGATTTTCGGATTTGATTTTTTTAAAGGCAGATCAGGAAGGTTTGGTAACCGGTTTAAATATAGAAAGAAAAAGAAATGAAGTAATCGTAGCTCCCAACCCCAATCAGGGAGATTTCTACGTTCAACTTTCAGAAGGCGATCGTGAGATCATGATTTTTGATATGAACGGCGTATTGGTTTTCAAGCAAAAAACGAGCAAATATGACGGACCTACAGTGAAAATCGCTAACCTTAAACAAGGAACTTATCTTATCCAGATTAAATCGCAAAAAGCTACCAGAGTAGCAAAAGTGGTGGTGTTGTGATTTTGACAAAAAAAATGAATGATGAATAATGAATATCCAATATTGAATCATGAAGTGTGGTTTCCCCACCGGCCTCATAATGATTTCGTAGGTTTTCAAAGAGAGGATCCAACAGGTTGTCTCAATAGCTTCACTTACTTACACCTCTAAATCTTCAAAGTGTGCAATCCTGAAACCCACCGGACTGCTCGGCCTCAGGTTTGACGATTCGGTTCGTATAGAATTCAAATCGTAAGACATTTCCAAGGGTTGAAAAAATCACCTACTGACAACATTTGTTGCCGGAACCACTTTTTTCGGTTGACCTGCACTAAGCCAAATTAATTTCCGTTTATCCATGCAAATCAATAGCTCATTCACCTGAATCAAGCCTATGTAAATTTTTTCCACGCTCACTTTTTGTTTATCAAATTTTAATTCATCCAAAAAAAATGGCTTGTTATGAAAAGATTTTCAATTGCCTTTTTGATTGTGCTCCCACTATTATCTTTGGGACAATACAACGACGGATTTTTACAGCCCTTCTATTTCGGAAGAGTTCCCAATGCCCGGGCCGAAGCCATGGGCAAAGCCTTCGCTTCAATCGATGGCGACCTGGCTGCAACCTTTTATAACCCTGCCGGATTGAGCAATATAAACGGCCTGGAGGTTACCGGTGGCTATGCCTCACCATTTGGAAATTTTGACGACAATTATTATTTGCAAACAGGTGCCGGATATCGGCTCAATCAATACCTGCAGTTTGCAGTTTCAAGTATTCAATTCAGGATCGACAATATTACTATAAGTGACATTGTGGGCAATACGATTGAGGATGGTGACATTAGGACAAAAAATTACACCCTTACTCTGGCTTCGGAGCCATTGCAAAGATTGTTTGTTGGATTGAATATGAATTATATTCTTTACGATTTTGTGTCTGATGACCCACTTAAAACTTTGTATTTTGATTTGGGATTGATCCGAAAATTTGTTCTTTTAGAAAATACGGTCAGCAGGCATACAGCATCTCTTGCAATAAGTGTAAGCAACCTGAACAGCGCAAAGGCATCAGGAAAAATATTTGGCTATGAAGTTGACGAACCGCTTCCCATTATTGCAAGGTATGGAGCAAATTATCAGTTTGCCCTGGATAAAAATATGCTGCTTCCTGATCTTACTTCACTGGAGTTTCTTGCCCAGGCAGAATACCAGGATTTGTGGAATTCTTCCTACCACTCATCCATGAGGTTTGGCGGCGAAGTCAGGCTGCTCGAAATACTTGCTTTACGGGCCGGTTATTATACCGAGCAAATTAACGACTATGGGCACACTGAGGCGAATAAAAATGAAATCGAAGATTTTACTTATGGATTTGGCCTGCAGGTACCTTTGGATAAATTGACCAACATCCCGCTAAGGATTAACTTCGACTTTGCATCCTTCCCGCAAACAAGCTATTCCAAAAACATATCTGATTCTGAGTGGGACAATTATACGGCCTACAACCTCAAAATAAACTGGATGATTAACAGGTCAAATCAGGAATCTTCGGTTCGGATGGATTAAGTGTAAAGCATTCTGAATGGAATACAAGCCAAATTTTTTACATTAAAATTGGCCAAACATATTTGAGTGGTAGCATAAAAAAGTAAGAGCTGAAAAGTACGGGTTCGCTATTTTGCTTCCAACAAAAAAAAGCATGAGTAAAATAATTGCTCATGCTTTTTAAAAATAATATCAGGAGGATTCTATTTCTGGTTGCAGCTTCTTATTCTTTCATTACCATCCATATCTGCATCGTCGCCTTCTACAAATTTCCACCCTCCAATCATTGATGACGTTACGCCGGTGCGTTCGATATAATCGTGGTAGAAAACAAGATACACGTGTACAATTCCAAACAGGATGAAAAACCACATCAGAATATGATGAATCTGCCTTGCCATAAAATCTCCACCCAAAAGTGGAACTATCCATGAAAATAAATTGGGAAGCCATGATTCGCTCATTGCTGCATAAATTCCGAAGCCTGTAAAACATTGTAGCACAAAGGCCAGAAAGGTAAAAAAGTAAGTCAGACTGGCTAATGAATTGTGCCCGACTCCTAACACAGGGCGATCTTTAATCTGGAGGATATCCACCTTTATTACACATATAATTTCTTTCCACTGCCACTTTTTTAATGGGATAAAATTATACCAGCGTGCATATTTATTTCCAACAAATCCCCAGTAAATTCTCATTACAAAATTGAAGAAAAATACAAAGGCAGTTACAAAATGGATAAACCGTACTGTTCCGAACCAGTAACCGTAAGAGGCTTCAGTTGCACTTTGAAATGCCGGAGGTCTTCCAATGATGTAACCGGTTATAGCCAATACTACAATGCAAAGTGCATTGATCCAGTGGTAAAAGCGTACCGGCAATTCCCATACATAAACCTCTTTTAATCTTTGCTTGCTTATAGTTCTTTCCATAATTTCAATCTAAAAGGTTTGAATTTGATGTACGTACTTGCCTTTTGGATCGTACAAATGCACGGCGCAGGCAATGCAAGGGTCAAACGAATGGATAGTCCGTAGGATTTCCAGTGGGTTTTCAGGATCGGCAACAGGCGTTCCAATCAGCGCTGCTTCATAGGCCGAATGATTTCCGTTGGGATCTCTTGGCGAAGCATTCCAGGTACTTGGAACCACCAATTGATAATTATCTATCTTCTGGTCTTTTATCCTTATCCAGTGTGCCAGGGCTCCCCTTGGGGCTTCTGTCATTCCAACGCCTTTGGCTTCTTTTGGCCAGGTTTCGGGATCCCATTTATCGGCAACAAAGGTTCTGCTGTCGCCATTTTTAATGTTAGCCAGCAACTGATTGAAGAATTCCAACGACCATTTGGCAACCAATTTGGTTTCCAGCCCACGGGCAGCTGTGCGCCCCAATGTTGAGAATAAGGCTGTAACCGGAACATCCAATTTTTCGAGCGCATAATGAATCACCTCCTTAAACTCATCTTTACCCGATGCATAACCTACAAGCATGCGTGCCAATGGGCCTACTTCCATTGCATTGCCTTTCCAGCGTGGCGTTTTGAGCCAACTGTATTTTTCTTCCACATTCAAGTGTTCGTACGGAGGCTTTGGGCCGGTATATTTCAGGTTTGTTTCGCCATCCCATGGATGCTTACCGGCTTTATCACCATCAGCATAAGTGTACCACGAACGGGAGATGTATTCCTTGATCTGTTCAGGATCTGTTCCATCCACCGGGACAACTTCACCCAGGTTTCGGTTCATGATAATTCCTCTTGGAAATTTAAAGCTTCCAACATCAGCATAACCATTGGTGGGAAGGTCGCCATAAGCCAGGTAATTGGAGATTCCTCCACCTATTGCACCCCAGTCGCTCTTATAGAAAGAAGCTATGGCCAGCAGGTCAGGAATGTAAACCTGCTCGATAAATTGCTGTGCCTTTTCCAGTAAAGTACCAACCATAGCCAGCCGTTCAGCATTCAGGGCATTTGCCTCATCCACATTTATGGCACATGGAACTCCGCCTACCAGATAATTGGGATGTGGATTTTTACCACCAAAAATTGTATGAACCTTTACGATCTCTTTTTGCCACTCTAATGCTTCAAGATAGTGGGCTACCGCCATCAGGTTAGCTTCGGGAGGCAGTTTGTAACCCGGGTGTCCCCAGTATCCATTGGCGAAAATTCCAAGCTGTCCGCTTTCAACGAATTTCTTAATGCGTTTCTGCAGATCGGAAAAATAACCCGGGGAACTTTTTGGCCAGCTCGAAATACTTTGAGCCAAGTAAGAAGTTGCAGCAGGATCGGCACTCAGGGCCGAAACCACATCAACCCAGTCGAGGGCATGCAGGTGATAAAAGTGAACCACATGATCCTGCATATATTGAGTGCAAAACATGAGGTTTCGGATGAGTTCAGCATTTGGTGGAATCGTTATATTTAATGCATTTTCTACAGTTCTTACCGAAGCCAGCGCATGCACAGTGGTGCAAACTCCACAAACGCGTTCAGTAAAAGCCCAGGCGTCGCGCGGGTCGCGTCCTTTCAGGATCAGTTCAATTCCACGCACCATTGTGCCCGAACTAAAGGCATCTACAATTACCCCGTCTTTAATTTCTGCTTCAATCCTTAGGTGCCCTTCAATCCGTGTTACCGGATCAACAACTATTCGTGTTCCCATGGTTCTTTCGGTTTTATTTATTTTCAGTATTAGTATTATCTGCTCCTAAATTGATGTGCCGGCGTTTCCTGATGTTGGTAGAAATTGCATGTGCTGCAATACCCACACCGGTAGCAATACCTAATCCAAGGCCAATGTCATCTGCTGTGGTTTCGATGCCGAATCCGGGGAAGCTTTGCAGATGTTTGTAGAATGGGCCGTTATCCCAGAAATTGGCTTCGCTGCATCCTATGCAGGGGTGGCCGGATTGGATTGGGAAACTAACGCCATTGTTCCATTTTATAACCCCGCATGAGTTATAGGTAACAGGTCCACGGCATCCCATTTTGTACAGGCAATATCCACGTTTTGCATTTTCGTCGTCAAAGGATTGTACAAATAAACCGGCATCATAATTAGGCCGGCGGTAACAAGTATCATGAACTCTGCGCGAATAGAATGCTTTTGGCCTTCCCAGGGCATCCAGTTGCGGAATACGTTCGAAGGTAAGAAGATGCACCACTACACCTGCCATAACCTCAGCAATGGGTGGGCAACCCTGAACACTGATAATGGGTTTTCCGTGAATTATTTTATGGATTGGTGTAGCTCCCGTAGGATTTGGATCGGCGGCTTGTACACATCCTGCCGAAGCACAGTTGCCCCATGCTACAATTGCTTTTGCTCCTTCGGCTACTTCTTTTAAAATATCTTCGGCACTGCGGCCTCCAATGCAGCAATAGCCTTCGTTGCCCAATGGTATCGATCCCTCAACCATCAGCAAATACTGTCCGGCATATTTCTCCATGGTGTCGCGGAGAGATTTTTCTGCCTGATGCCCTGCTGCAGCCATTAAAGTCTCGGAGTAATCCAGCGAAATTTTATCTAATAAAATGTCAGCAACAATAGGGTGGGAGGAGCGGATGAAAGATTCGCTGCAACAGGTACATTCCTGAAAGTGCATCCAAAGTACAGGAATTCTTGATTTGGTTTCGAGGGCTCTGGCTATTTGGGCTACACCGCTGGCTTCGAGCCCCAGCATAGCAGCCATTGTGCCGCAAAATTTCATAAAGTCACGGCGCGAATATCCGGCGGCTTTAATTTCATCATAAACAGTAGGCTTTTTCATACGTTTTGTTTTGGTACATTATATTAATTAATAGTATCACTATCTATCATATTTCAGGTTGGTTGTATTGAACCTGCATAAAAGTGCAAAAAATGGGATGCTTATGCGAAACTGCAACTCACCGGGTCTTCTAAGCGACCTTGTTGTCCTCCGCTTCCAGGAGATCGCTCATCTCCCTGAATAATTCCAGCGTTTCTGCTGCAGCTTCTTTATCTATTTTGCTTATAGCCATGCCTACGTGTACCAAAACATAATCCCCGAGTTGGGCTTCAGGAAGCCATTCAACACATGCGTCAACTATTGCCCCGCCAATACTTACCTTTGCCATCCTGAGTTCAGGAATGCTATTGTCGATAGAAATTACTTCACCGGGAACTGCGAGACACATATTCTGTTGGGTTTTGATTATTAACCTGATTTGAAAAAATCGTTGTAAATGTATGCAAGAAATTGTACAAATTCAACATATTGAGATGTTTCTATATTTGTGTTGATTTCGGTCAATTAGCATGAAGGAATTCAGCCTGTTATGGCAAAAGGCAGAAAATTATTCCTATGAAAAACTTTAAGTGTGTTGCTGTAGGACGTGAATTTTAATTGGATGAACCTATTTTGTATAAGGTTTCCATGATTAGTTTATGGATGGCAGGGATAGTTTGTTCGATGATTGAGGTAAGCTTCATATTCATGTCCTGATGTGGGAATATAGAAACAGTAATCAGGTAGATTTTAGGAAGATGGTTAAGGAGGGCTGCTGATTCGA
>JAIOZV010000241.1 GCA_021740425.1 Bacteroidales bacterium
CAATTCCGGTTCCGGGTGCAGAGCTGGCTTGTTTAATGTCGTCGAAGTAATAAATGGCATCATCTCCAACATTTCCAAAATCGAAGAATATAACTACTTTTTGGTATTCCTCAGCCATATTGATCGCCGAAAAGTCGTAGCTTAATTCTTCCCATGCATTGGAAACGCTAGTTGTAGCATCCACCTCTAAGGCAATTTCGTTGTTATCCAGGTTTTCGACCTTGAATTTGACAACTGCACCGGATTTGGGTGACCAAACTTTTACTTTGAAAAGCTTTTTGGTGGAAAAGTCGATTGGATTTTCGAGAGTCAGCAGGCTTCCTGCCCATGTTTCTGCACCTGATGCTTTAAGCATTTGAGCAACTCTGGCACTGCTGTTAATACCGCTGGCATCAGGATTGTCGATGACAGTTGATTCGGCGCTGCCGAAATTTTCGAACATGTAGTTTACAGTAAACGATTCGAAGTCGATGGGAAGATTTACAGGATCGGAAGCTGCTGAAATGGTGATGGTTTCGGTGTATTCCGTTGTGCTTGTTCCACCGCTTTTTGCGATTACGGTAACTAAATAATCACCGGGTTCGGCATAGGTGTGTGTTGCACCTTCTCCGGGTAATGCGTGTGTTGGCTCTTCGTTTTCAACATCACCAAAATAGATGTCCATGATTGTTGCATAATCAGCGGTAGCTGTTATCGTAACAATTCGGGGGTTTACAGCATCCGCGGTAATTGTCACAACCAGGTTTTCAGGAGCTTTAAAGGTAACATTGATTTCCTGCTCATATTTTGAGGTGAGGCCGGTGAGCCCTGAAGCAGTTATGCCCACATTAAAAGTGCCTTCACCATAAGTGTGTGTTATTACTTCGTTGATGCCGTATTTTTCAGCAGGAGCGGTAGCATCATCTCCGAAAGTTACCATGTATTCGGTAACACCTTCGGCACTGGGAACTATGGTTACCAGGCCGGTGTTGTCGGTTGCAATATCAAATATTGCTGAAACATTTGTGGGTGCTTTAACTCCGTTGAGTTTATCCAGATTATCAATTTCTTTTTCGCAGGATATTGCAAAAATAATGACAATCATCAACCCGATTATATTTCTAAATCTATTCATTTTTCTAATTTTTGGATTAATAATTAGGATTTTGAGCCCAGTTACCGTTTGAGAAATTTATTTCTTCGATGGGAATGGGGAACAATTCGTGTTTTCCTGCAACAAAGCCATCGATAGCTTCGGCAGCTTTTCCTGTTCTGACAAGGTCGAAGAAATGATGGCCTTCTCCCATCAGTTCAACCCGGCGCTCATGATATATGGCATCAGTTAAAGCAGCACCTGATAAGGTTACATCGTGATTAAGGTCGCCAAAGGCTCTGCGTCTGACCTGGTTCAAATATTCCTGTGCGCTGGCATCAGAAATTCCGCCGCGATTGTTGGCCTCAGCAGCCATGAGTAACACATCTGCATATCGGATAGCCCTGTAATTGTTGGGGTTGGTAAGATTGAGGTCGTTTTGAGCGTCGGCGCTTCTTTTACGTGGCAAATACTTGCGGTTGAAAAAACCTGTATGTTCGTTTCCTGTGGTGTAAACAGCACTTGTTGTATCAGCCCAGGCAACAATATCCAAAATGGTAACGCCCTTGCGTAAATCTCCGGGTTCAAAGGCATCAGCAGCTTCCTGAACAGGAACATTAAAGCTGAATCCGGGGGTAAACAATGGTCCGTCATAGCCGCGAACACCGCTAAAACCAACTGCAACATTTCCTTCGCTGCATTGCAAACAGCCGAATCCGGCACCTTCCATATCGGTGTATTGTACTTCAAAAACCGACTCAGGCCCGTTTTCACCCTCTGCTTCAAACATATCATTAAAGCTGGGAGCGAGTGAGTAAACCCCACTGTTTATTACGTTTTCGAGTACTGCAGCAGCCTCAGTAAATTTTTCCTGATACAGATAAGCTTTTCCAAGTAATGCATTTGCGGCACCTTTGGTTGCCCTGCCTGCTTCTGAAGGAGTATCGGGCAAAACACTTGCAGCGAAAATCAAATCTTCTTCGATTGCAGCATAAACATCTGAAACGGGTGAGCGTGGTATCGAAGTTTCATCACCAAGGTTAAACCTGGCATCCTTCTTTAAAGGAATGGGGCCAAACCATTTTACCAGTTCAAAGTTGTAATAGGCTCTCAGAAAGCGTACTTCGCCAATCATTTGTTCTTTGCCGTCAAAGTCGATTTTATCATTGAATTCCATAAAATAATTGGTGCGCTGAACACCTGCAAACATCCAGTTCCAGATGTCCTTGAGGTTGCTGTTGGTGGGCGTGTGAATCATATCATCAATTTGTTGCCAGCCAATAACATCGGTGGGGCTTTCACCACCGCAAAGTGTATTTTCTGATGCAATTTCACCAACAATGGCATTTGCATAGGTTGTTTGAAGCAGGTCGTATGAGGCTACAAGCGCCATGTAGTAGTCATCGGGTGAATTGAAATAATTCTCTGAGTCGATGGAATATTCGGGGGAAACTTTCACAAAATCGTCACTGCACGAAAATATGAATGCTGTGATTGTAAACAGCCCCGCAACTATTGTTTTGTTTATTATGTTCTTTTTCATTGTTGAATTAATTAAATGTTAAGGGTAAAACCAAATGTATATGTCCTTGATGCAGGGTAAAAACCTGAGTCAAAACCTGCACCAATTGGGGCACCACTTGAAGCTGCCGGGTCGAAGCCGGTATATTTTGTAAATGTGAACAGATTGTTGATGGCAACATAGAATTTCACCTCTTCGATACCAATCTTCGAGGTAGTGTTTTCGGGTAGTCTGTAACCAATCTGTACTTTCTGAATCCTAAAATAAGAGCCGTCTTCGACGTAATAATCCGAGAATACGTTGTTGGCTGTTGCGGCTGTAGTTACCCTGGGAACAGTATTGGATGTGCCCGGGCCTGTCCATCTGTCAAGCACTGTACTCAACCTGTTTACATTGGGTTGTGCGCGTTCGTAGTTTCTAACAATGTCGTTGCCTATACTTGCAAATGTGTAGGCGATAAAATCAAAATTTTTGTACCTGAGGTTAATATTTAAACCCATAACAGTTGATGGAATAGGATCTCCAATATTTGTTCTGTCGTCCGAGTTGATTACTCCGTCGCCATTCACATCCACGTAGCGGATATCGCCGGGTGAAGCTTCGGCACCCAAAGCAACTTGTGACGGGTGGGCTTCAACCTCTTCCTGGGTCTGGAAGATACCGTCCGTTTGATAGCCATAAAAATATCCTATGGGGAATCCGATTTCCATACGGGCAGGGATTGGTTGGCCAACGCCAAAGCTTCCCTGTTCAACGAATCCGGTGCCATTGTTAACCTCGAGCACTTCATTTTTCAAGGCTGTGAGGTTGTAGTTTATGCCATAGCTGAAATCTTTGCCAATCATACCACGATAACCTACAGCAAACTCAAAGCCACTGTTTTTAACTGTTCCGGCATTAACAGTCGGGCCACTGGCACCGGGAGCTGCAACGCCAAAAATTCCTGATACCGGAATACCACCGATCAGCAGGTTGTTGGTCTTCTTGATAAAATAATCAGCAGTAAATTCCAATCTGTCGCCAAGGAATTTTAAATCGAAACCAGCATCAAATTGCTCTGATTGTTCCCATTTGATACTTGGATTTGGCAAGGCTCCCACAGCTCTTCCGTTTACAAGCTGGCCATTGAGAACATAAGTTCCTTCGCCGCTAAGTTGCGAAATATACTGGTAATCGCCGATTTTATCTGAACCCAGAATACCATAGCTCACCCTTAATTTCAGAAGACTGATTTTTCTGTAATTATTCATGAAATCTTCTTCTGTAATATTCCAGCCCAAGGTTGCCGATGGAAAATATGCCACGCTGTTGTCAGGGCCAAATTTTGTTGAGGCATCCCTTCTCAGCATAAATGATGCGAGGTATTTGCCATCGTAATCATATTGTACCCTTGTAAAGTAGGATAGCCTGCGCTGGTCGTAGGTCCATGAACCTGTTGCTTTGGAAGTATTAAGTCCGTTGGAGAGGCCTATGTCAGCAAATTCCCAGGAGTTGTTGGGAACGTCAAAACCGGTTGCATTCAGGTTATTTCCCCAGGTTTTGAAAACTGTTGTACCGAGTGTAGCTGTTAAATGGTGCACACCAACAAAGGTGTTGTCGTAGGTTACAAAAGCATCAAAGGTGTAATCGTTAAAATTATCCTTGCTTTGATACACACTGCTTCTGGTAACATCGAAAACTTTTCCGCCGTAATCAACTATTTTGGAAAAGGATTTATAATTGGTATTTGCCGTATTAAAACCAATACGTGCAGTGGCGGTAAAGTGCTGGGCAAAACTTGCGTCAAGGCCAAAATTACCATTCAGTTTGTTCAAGGCATAATCGTTATATGTATTTGCAATTTGTTGCAAAGGATTGATGATTTCGATGCCGAGGTTTGATGGAGCCAGATAATAATCGCCATCCGGGCCATAAACAGGAACCGTTGAAGGCATGTTTACAGCATTAAATAATACAGATCCAAGTCCAAAATCGTTGAACGACTGACGTTTGACGTGGGTATAGGTGAGGGATGAATTGAATTTGAGCCAGTCGGTAAGATCAGCACCTAATGACAAGCGAGCTGTACTTCTGTCGTAGCCTGATTTGTCGCCACCAATAATTCCTTCCTGCCTGAGGTCGGATGCGCTTAGCGAATAATTCATGTTTTCAGAACCTCCTGAAACGTTGATATCGTTGTTGTAAATCGGGGCAGTTGAAAACAATTCATCCTGCCAGTTGGTTCCTTTACCAAGTCCTGAAACATCAGGAAATGGAAGTTCCTGCCCGTTGGCTGCATAGCTTTCGTTAAGGATAATGGCATATTCGGTTGCATTGAGCATCGGTAATTTTCTGGTGGTTTCCTGAATCCCATAGGAGCTGTTGATGTTCACTTTGGTTGGTGTATTTCTGCGACCCTGTTTGGTGGTTACCAGAATAATACCGTTGGCACCCACAGTTCCGTAAATGGCTGCCTGTGCATCTTTCAGCACTGTAATGGTTTGAATGTCGGCAGGGTTCAATGTGTTCAAATCCCCCTGGTACCCATCGATGATGACCACAGGTGCGGCATCACCATTTGTTGAAATCCCCCTGATCCTTACATCAAGGCCTGCGCCCGGAGATCCGGATTGCGATGTTACGTTTACACCGGTTATTGTACCCTGCAAAGCTTCTTCAACTTTTACAGGTTTCAGGTTGGTGATGGTTTTTGAATCAACCATCGAAACTGCTCCGGTAACATCTTTTTTCTTCACTGTACCGTACCCGATCACAACCACCTCTTCAAGAGCGGTAGATTCTGTGGTCAGGGTAACATCAATGTTCAACTGACCTTTGAAAACAACTTCTTCGGGTTTCATCCCGATAAAGGAGTAAACGATGGTAGAATCAACAGGCACATTACTTAGGGTGTATTTCCCGTCAATGTCTGTGGTTGTGCCCGTAAAGGTACCCTTAATCAACACTGTAACCCCGGGAATGCCCAATCCGTCATCCGCCGAAGTAACAACGCCCGACACATTGCCTTCCTGCGAAAACACAGATGAGCCAATGAGTAGCAAAGCAATCATTAGAAATGTAAAATGTCTCATAATTTATTATTTAGTTTTGGTAATGAATTGTGCAAATAAATTCATGTAGCGAAATAAATATCTGATAGAGGTAAATCAAAATTTTAAGCAACATCAAAAACTCAGCATCTGTAAATTATTATTACATCAAAGTTACATCAATTGATAGCTAAAAAATTGATAATAAATTATATATGCTTATTCAGTATCCGTAATATTGTTTTCACAAATGAACAGAGTGAATTGTTCATAATCCACATGGTGAATATAAAAATGCAGGTCATTCCAAAATAATGGGTTTATTGATAGCCCCATCATTGTGAACGAGATAGAAAATTTTACTGTTTTTAGAAAATAGGGCGGTTTAAAAAGGGTTCTTCCCCAATAAAAATGCCTGGTAGCCGAGGCCTGCGATATTTTTTTATATGAGATGAGGCAAAAAAAAGTTGTTTTCAGGCACGCCTTAAAAAGTACTATATCATCGACAGGTTCCTGTATGATGCTTTATCAATGTCCCGGATACTTGCCGAAACAAGCGCTACCTCAGGAAAGAGCAATTTAAGGTTTTGAACCAGCTTTGTAGAAAGATCGCTTTTTTGTTCACTTGTACGACCTTCCATAATACTTGCAAAAACAACAATAAAATCCTGCTCCGCATCACCTGCCCGATAGTGTTTAAAGGTGTTAATGCGCACATTGATGGCATTTTTATTAAAAAGACCGGTGGATAATGCAGTGTTGAATATTTCTGAAATAATTTTTTCAGCCCGAACTTTCAGGAGTATATTTTCCGAGCAATCGATCACAAAATGTGGCATAATAAAAGTGATTGTTAGTTTTTGATTATTTTTTTTACTACGAAGCGGCTTCCCTCTGATATGGTGACATAATACATTCCTGGGCTGAGATGGGCTACTGCAATGCCTGACTCATTCGGGTGTGAGATGTTCTTATCAATCAGGATTCTTCCCATGGCATCCGAAATTGTAATTTTAAGCTCTGCATGGCTTGCTGATTGCAGAAACAATTCATCCCCGGCAGGGTTGGGGAAAATGATAATATCATCATAGCTTGATGTTCTCTCGTTGATTTCACTGGTGAAAGTTCCTCCGTATCCGTAAGGAAAAAGTGCTTCATGTCCGGGGTAATTCCCGATGATATTGATAGGTACATCACCAAAAGATACTGGCCAGGTATGTGATAATTTCCCTGTAGGTTCGAAATCACCAAAGATAATATCAGAAATCCCTGAACCACCCTCAGTTCCGGGAAGCCACGCAGCCACAAAGGCATTGGCAACTTCCAGCTCGGGGCGGATATCGAGCGGCCTGCGCGAAAGTAAAACAATTACCATTGGGATATTCTGATTTTTTACT
>JAIOZV010000242.1 GCA_021740425.1 Bacteroidales bacterium
CTATAAAGATTATCGGTGCTCCGCACCTATGTTTAACCTATTGGGTGTTTGTGCTATAAAGATTATCGGTGCTCTGCACCTTAAGAGATCAGCGGCAGAGCCGCGGAAATATTAATAGAAATTGCAGAAGATGATGATTATGGCAGGTGCAGCGCACCGGGAATATTTAAAAGATACCACAAAAGATTACCGGTGCTCCGCACCTTTTGTTTAACCTTTTGGGTGCTTGTGCTATGAAGATTATCGGTGCTCCGCACCTATGTTTAACCTATTGGGTGTTTGTGCTATAAAGATTTACGGTGCTCCGAACCTTTAGAAATCAGCGGCAGAGCCGCGGAAATATTAATAGAAATTGCAGAAGATGATGATTTTATCAGGTGCAGCGCACCGGGAATATTAAAAGATGCCGCAAAAGATTCCCGGTGCTCCGTACCAGTCTGTCATTCTGTGAGGTCAAAAAGTTTACATGCCAAGCTGTCGATTTCGGCTGCGTAGGTGATTTTCTCCATATCATCGCTATGCCCTGAATTTATTAGGCCGAGGAAAATATGCTCTGATAAAAATGAATAGCTATCACTTTTCGTTGGTAGCAAAATCCCGTATTTAGTCACTTTTTTATATTTTGGATATTGTGTCTTAAAATCGTTTTGTACATGATAAAAAGTAGTTCCCGGTTTTTACATCCTGATATTATGAAATGTTTTCGGGATAAAGCATTACAAAATTTCCCTTGCTGATCGTTTCGTTCATCCTGAAAGTTAACTTCCAAAAATCATGAGCGTAAGATACGGATTGTGGACGGGCATTTATTACGGCAATAAGTTGATATGCTGCTGAATTAATGTTGCTAAAATAAGTTTTGTCCGCATTTTCCCATGAGATATAGCTTGCCATTCCGGCAATTTGAAATTGTTTTTTAATAGCTCTTATGGACTGTTCCCCGGTTCTGAATGTGAAAGTGCAGTTGATTTGCTTACCGAAATTCAAAAGACTTTCCATCCAGCTTTCAAATCCTGATTCCATTTCGGCATGATCAGGAACAATTACCAAGACTTTTTTTACGGTGCTTAGCGGGTAAGGGAAACTGCAAACAATTACTTCGCTGGGAGATTCGAGCACCACATATTCGAGCATATTGCCGAAAACTCTTCGTATTTCAGAGGATTGGCCACTCCAACCAATGATTATTTTGTTGATGGATAGTTCTTTTGACACCCTGACTATGGCAACGGGGACATTCACATCCAGACGGGTAAGTCCTTCCACATCCACACCGGATTCCGAAGCATTTTTAATGATGCTGTTCATCAGCGTTTTCTTGGTATGCACATTTTTTTGAGCCTCTCTGTCATCTTTTATCACCGACAGCGGGTAAATGGGTTCCGGGGTGCCCGGGGTTTTAATAAACACTGCAAGCTCAACGAGTTTGTTGGCGGTTTCCGGATTTGAAACCGGAATAAGTATCCTGCAATTCTGGTGGATGTGGCTTCCTGTAAAGTCACGTTCCCCCGAAAGAGCCATTTTTTTACCGTATTTATCAGTGATAAAAGAACTGTAAAGCGAAGTTACGATGATGAGTACCATTACCGCATTGAAAATGTCTGTGGAAAGCAGCCCGAAATCCAGGCCAACAAAGGCAATGGCCAGGGTAGCAGCCGCTCTGGCGGTGGTTAAGCCATAAAGGGTGTACATTTCGATTTTGGTAAGCAGGAAAATGATTTTGGTAAGCCATGCTGCGAGCCATTTACCCGACAAGGCCATAACAACGATTAGCAAGGCATAAAAAAATACAGGAATGCTGCTGATAACAACTGATAGGTCAAGCAGCATACCCACACTGATGAGAAAAACCGGAATAAAAAGTGTGTTGCCCACGAAATTTATCCTGCTCATCAAAGGGGAGGCCTGGGGGATCACATTATTGAGAATAAGTCCGGCAAAAAATGCCCCGATGATGGGCTCTGCTCCTGCAAATTCGGCACCTAAGGAAGATGCAAACATCATGTTAAGAATAAAGAGAAATTGTATTTTGCTGTCAGCGGGGATTATCCTGAAAAACCATTTGCTGAGGCGGGGCAGTCCAAAGAAAATAAGCAGCAGGAAAATGACAAAGGGTATAACAAAACTCCTTATTATACTCACCTCGCTGCTGTTTTGGCTTGAAGAAACCACAGCAAGTATGAGCAGCACAATGGTATCGGCGATAATTGTTCCGCCAATGGCAATGTTTACAGCCAGAGATTTGGTGATCCCGTAACGCTCAACTATAGGAAAGGCGATGAGGGTGTTTGAGGCCAGCATTATTCCTACCAGCACCGATGAGGCATCGGACCACCCAAATAATTTGCTTGCAACAATATAAGCCATAGCAAAAGGAATGGCAAATGAAAGCAGGCCAAACACAATATTTTGCAATCTGGTGCGCCTGAATTGTACCATTTCGAATTCCAGTCCGGCCAGAAACATCAGATACAACAGCCCGACCTCCGAAAAAAGTTCGATAATGTCGCTGTGTCCGATAACATTAAATGCTTGCGGGCCAAGTAGAAAACCGCTAAGTATGAGCCCGACGATTGCCGGTACTTTGCTCTGCTTTAGTATTAATGGCACTATAAGAATGATCAATAAAATTGTGGTAAAAATCAATACCGGTTCATTGATCAGGGCAATATGTTTATCTATCATCAATCAAGAATTTTATGAATTGTACATTTGTGTTACCGCTTCCAAAAACCACGGCTGAAAATTACAAAAAAAGTGAATATCTCCAAACGTCCAATTATCATAATAATTGAGAGAAATATTTTAACTGCCGGATGCAAATGGGCAAAATTACCGGCGGGGCCAACAGAACCAATTCCCGGGCCAATACCCCCCAGGGTGGCAAGCATGGCTCCCAGAGCTGATTGGATGTCAAGTCCGGAGAATGTGATGAGTAAAGAACCGGCGAAAATGATAAGAATGTAAATAACAACAAAGGAAGTAACAGCACCAACAATTTCATCAGGCACAGATTGTCCGTTTATTTTAACAAGTTTTACAGCATTAGGGTGCAATAAGCGATAAAAAGCAAGTTTTATGTTTTTAAATACTATTACATGCCTCACCACTTTAATACCCCCGCCCGTTGAGCCGACACATGCCCCAACAAACATAAGAGCCATAATGATTAACCATGCCGGTTGAATCCATTGCAAATAATCAGCAGTTGCGAATCCTGTGGCGGTGATGATCGATATTACCTGAAAAAATGCATCCCTGAAGGCTTTTTCCAGATTTGTGTTTTGTGTAAAATACAGGATGCCGGTAATTACAACACCTGTAACGAACACAATCATCAAAAATACTTTCACTTCAGTGTTTTTTTTGATTTGAACAATCTTGCCACGAATCAAATAGTAATGCAATGCGAAATTGATCCCCGACAGGAGCATAAAAATCATAATCACATACTGAATGTAGGGTGAATAATATCCAACACTTGCATTCTTGGTGCTATAACCACCGGTTGCCACTGTGCCGAATGCATGGCACAGGCTTTCAAAAAAATCAAGTCCGCCCAACATTAGTAAGGCCACAAGGGCTAAGGTTAGCAGTAAATAAAGCCCCCACAATCGTTTTGCAATATCGGTGGTTCTGGGCTTTATTTTTTCTGGCATTATCCCTGATGTTTCCATAGGAAGCAACTGGTATCCGGCCACTTTTAAGGCAGGTAATATGGCAATTACCAAAACAATAATTCCCATGCCACCAATCCAATGTGTTAAACTCCGCCAATAAAGTATTGATTTAGGGAGGGATTCGATATCTGTCAGAATGGAAGAACCTGTGGTGGTAAATCCCGAAATGGATTCAAACACAGCATCGGTGAAGGAGGGAATTACTCCTGTTAAGTAAAACGGCAGGCTGCCTGCCAAGCCCATCACAATCCATGCTGAAGAAACAATTAAATGCCCGTCACGGAACCTTAGTTCGGATTTTGATTGAGATCGTGTACCGAAAAGTATTAGCGTCCCAAGTACAAGCGGAATGGCAGTTGCAATCACTACACCCCAAAGTGTTTTGTCTTCTTTATAATAAATAATCCAGGGTAAAATGGTTAACATAAATGCCGACAATGTCAACAAAATTTTACCCAGGATATTCAAAATTATCCTGTAATTCATTTATCCTCCAACCTTTTATTGCTCCTCATCTTCGCCTTCCCTGCTTCTATAACTCTCTTTGAATCCTATGTAAAAAATTGTGGCAAGAATCCCGAATAATGCAAGGATTAATAATATTTGTCCAAATTCCACAGGCATCTGCAATTTTGTTTTAAGTGTTAAATCAAAATTACCCTGAAAGGCATCAGTGAAATATAAAATAGTATTGAAAAGATATAAAGGTTTTATAAAGATTGAGGATTTATCCCCCGGCAGGTTTTTACTTAAAAAATAAGGAAGTAATCACTGGCAAAAGCGATACCCAACGCCGCTTTCGGTGAGGATGTGACCGGGAACATTGGGATCGTCTTCAATTTTTTTGCGCAATTGAGCCACGAAAACCCTCAGATATTGTGTTTGATTTTGATATCCTACTCCCCATACCTCTTTTAGCAGGTATTGGTGGGTAAGCACTTTTCCTTCGTTTTTGGCAAACAAAGCCAGCAGGTTAAACTCTGTGGTGGTAAGCTTCACCATTTCATTATTTTTTTTAACAAGCCTTGCTAAAATGTCAATTTCCAGGTCGCCGGCCACGATGGGTTGATCTATATTAACTTTGGTGCTGTGTCGTATGGCGGAACGAATTCGCGCCAGGAGTTCCCCAGTCCGAAACGGCTTGGTTAAATAGTCGGTTGCTCCGTTGTCGAGGGCTTTCACGATGTCTTCCTCATTGTTGATTACCGACAGGATGATGACAGGATTGTTGTACCACTGTTTGAGTTCCTTCAAAATGTAATGCCCGTCAGCATCGGGAAGGCCAATGTCGAGCAATATCAATTCCGGTGGATGGCTGGCAGCAAGCAGTAAGCCTTCTTTGCCCGTTGCTGCCTGCAAAACTCCATAGCTATTGCTTTCCAGGCTTATTTTTAAAAGTTTTCTAATCTGGGGTTCATCATCAATAATTAAAATTGTTGTCTTATTCATCATGCAAATCTTTTATGTAAGATTCTTCGGCAGGAATAGTAACGATAAACCTTGCGCCGTGAGGTTTCGTGTTTTCGAGATATACTCTTCCACCATGTGCTTCTGTAAAACCTTTCACGATCGAAAGCCCCAGTCCTGTGCCACCTGCAGAAGAATTTGGCAGACGGTGAAATTTTTCAAAAACATTGCTCAATTCATTTTCGGGGAATCCTTTGCCATTGTCGGTGATTATAATCGTACATTCCTTATTGGCGTATCTTGTTTCAACCCATACTTCGCTGCCATCGGGTGTGTATTGGATTGTATTGTGAATGATGTTTTGAAGCACCAGTTCGATAAATCCTTCATCCATTTTAAACAGTGGAAGCGAATCGCTTGGTTTAAAATAAAATTTTCGGTGGGTAGCTTCATGCAGATTATTTTGGATTACTCTGTTGATAATTTCTGCAATATCGCACCAGTCGGGTTTTGGCTTTACGAATCCGGATTCGAGCCGACTCATGCTCAGAAGGTTTTCTACCTGACGGTTTAAGCGCATACTTGCAATATCAATTTCCATCAAAAGCTCCTGGCGGTTATTTTCAGAGAGTTGCATTCCGGGGTTTTTTAGGGTATCGATTGCTCCGATGATGGTAGAAATTGGAGTACGCAATTCATGCGACAAAGAATTTAAAAGGGTGTTGTAAAGCTTAATTGTATTTTGTCTCTCTTCGCGTTCCCGAGCTTTTTGTTCGGCCTTTCTTATTTTTGATGTAAGCACAGCATTCAAAATGGCAATAACAAAATACATCAAAAAAAGCAGGACATCTTCGGTGGTGCCAATTGAAAATTTGTAAAGCGGCGGTATGAAGAAAAAATTCCAGAGCAAAGCACTCAGGAATGCTGCTGCAACCACCGGCATGATGTCGAACAACATGGCCAGCAGCGACACACCCAAAAGCAGAAGCAATGCTACCACTTTGTAGCCGATATATTTGACAAGAAAAAATGATGGAACCGCAATAAGCACGATTATCAGTATTGCAATGAGATACTGAAATCCGGTATTGCGTTTTATTTGTTGGATAAAATGCATTAAAAACTTAAAACTTTATCGGCCTCTACGGTCCATTGTGCAAATTCTTTCATGTTGCTCATCTGAACGCCCTCTATAAATGCCAGCCCATCGATGCCACGTGCCTGTGAACATCCACCGCAGCTTTTAATTTCGCCGCCTTTTAGTATCACCGATTCAAGCATCCTTTCGATGTTGTAATACCCTGAGGGTGTTTTTTGGTTGGGCAGGCCGCAAAACACGGCATCAGCCAAAAGGAATATTTTTACCTCAATTTCCGGGGCATGTTCTTTTTGTAAGGTCATGGCCATGCGCAGCGCGTTGTAGGCCTTTTCAGTGCCATAAGGGGCATCGTTGATAATGATTAAAATTTTTTGCATCTTCAATAAATTTTAAAAAATGAAGATACGAAAGTATTAAAAATTGGCTGATTCTTGTTTTGGATAGTACTTCAAAAAAGAATTAGCCAAAATTGTAGAGGCTGTCAGGGGTTTATTGAAGTAATGCCTTTTGTTTTAATCCTGTCAGCTTTAAAATTAAACAGCCTGATTTAAAAATTCACCGGATGAAATGTGTTTAAAATATTGTGCGCTTAATATGGCAATATGGTGTTCCTCCCGATTTTGAGTAATAATCCTGGTGGTAATTTTCGGCTTTATAGAATTCACCTGCCTTTTCGATGGAAGTAGCTACTTTGTATCCTTTTTTGGATAATTCTGCGACTAAATTATTGGCAATAACCTTTTGATTTTCG
>JAIOZV010000243.1 GCA_021740425.1 Bacteroidales bacterium
TTTACTGTGTTTGGCGGATCACTGTCCGAAACTTTTGCTCAAAAGATATGTAAAATCATGGATCAGGCTATGAAAGTTGGCGCTCCTTTGATAGGTATCAACGATTCGGGTGGAGCACGTATTCAGGAAGGTGTGAAAAGTTTGGCAGGCTACGCCGAAATTTTCGAAAGAAACATTCTTGCCTCAGGTGTAATACCTCAGATTTCTGCTGTTTTCGGGCCCTGCGCCGGCGGTGCTGTGTATTCACCCGCCCTCACCGATGTTGTGATCATGAGCGACAAAACCAGTTACATGTTTGTTACAGGGCCAAAGGTTACCAAAACTGTTACCGGCGAAACCATCACTGAAGAAGATTTAGGTGGGGCCACAGTTCACGCCACAAAATCCGGGGTGGCTCATTTTCGCGCTGACAACGAGGATGAGGGAATCATGCTTATTAGAAAAACACTTGAATACCTTCCTCAGAATAATCTGGAAGATCCGATCATTACAGAATGTACCGATCCGATCGACCGCAAAGACGAAGCACTCAATGAGGTTATCCCCGATAGTCCTAACACACCCTACGATGTAAAAGACATTATCTATCATATTGTTGATGATGCAGAATTTTTGGAATTTCACCGCCACTTCGCAAAAAATATTGTGGTTGGCTTTGCAAAATTTAATGGCCAGCCCGTGGGGATTGTTGCCAATCAGCCCAACTTTCTGGCAGGCGTGCTCGACATTGATGCTTCAAGAAAAGCTGCACGATTTGTTAGATTCTGCGATGCCTTTAATGTCCCGATTATTACTCTTGTGGACGTACCCGGATTTTTACCGGGAAGCGGCCAGGAATACGGCGGGATTATCATTCACGGTGCAAAGCTGCTTTTTGCTTATGGAGAAGCAACAGTTCCAAAAATAACCATTACCCTGCGCAAATCCTACGGAGGCGCACACGATGTTATGGGATCAAAACAGTTGAGAGCTGATATAAATTATGCCTGGCCATCTGCAGAAATAGCTGTGATGGGGCCAAAAGGCGCTATTGAAGTACTTGAAGGTAGAAAGATCAGGGAAATCAGTGATCCGGCAGAAGCTGCAAAATATACCCTCGAAAAAGAAGAAGAATACAGGAACGCCTTTGCAAATCCATATCAGGCCGCCCGCTTCGGATACATTGATGATGTGATTGAACCTCGCAATACACGCTTCAGAATCATCAGGGCACTGCAAACTCTGGCAACGAAAAAAGATTCGTTCCCACCCAAAAAACATGGTAATATTCCAATGTAGTAAAAAAGAATACTATGATACTGAACGAAATAAGTTTTGATTTTTCAAATATCTCAGGATTCAGCCTTACAGTGGCTATTGTTGGTTACCTCATTGTATTTGGGGCGCTGGTACTGCTGTTTTTTATTTACAACCTCCTACCTGTATTTATCAACTTCAAAGTGCGCAGAAAACTGCGAAAGGAAGGGAAATGCGAGGATTGTGATGTGAGCCAGATTGAGGGTAATGTGAGCGCTGCAATCAGCATGGCTCTGTATCTTCACCTGAACGAAATTCACGATGAAGAAAGCGATGTAATTACCATTAAGCGGGTTTCGAAACAGTACACACCCTGGAGTTCAAAAATTTATTCTACAAACCCATTTCTAAGATCAAATTAAAAATGAAAAAATACAAATTCAAAATTAAAGGCCACGATTACGATGTTGAGCTCCTTAAATTTGAAGGGAACATTGCTCAACTCGATGTGAACGGAACTTCCTATGAGGTTGAAGTACAACACGAATTGAAACAATCGAAAACCCCGCGACTGGTCCGTCAGGAAGTACAATTAAAAAGGCAGGACAGTAAAATAAAGAAAACCATCATCAAAACAGCAGGCCACGATGTTAAATGCCCGCTACCCGGCAACATCATGCAGGTATATGTGAAAAATGGCGACACGGTAAAACTTGGAGATAAACTGGTGATGTATGAAGCCATGAAAATGGAAAATACCATTGTTGCCGAAAAAGACGGCACAGTAAAAAACCTTTTGGTTCAGCCCGGTGACAGCGTGCTTCAGGATGCCAAACTCATGGAAATTGAATAAACCGGGAGGCCAGGCATTTTTTAATGTTGGTCATTAAAAAAAACAAAAATCTATGAGAAGATTATTAACCATTTTTGGGATTATTTCAATATTGGGATTGATATCCTTTACTTTCCCAACAACAACTACAGAGAGCACTGGCAGCACCGATTATACCGAACTTCAGGCCGCCCCGAACCATCAGAACACCACCGTTGTTCCCGGGTCGGATGCCAAGCGAGGAATCATGCAGTTTTTAAAATATACCGGATTTGCCAATGCCACGCCGGGACACCTCATTATGCTTGTTGTGGGACTGTTTTTTATATTCCTTGCTATCCGTTTCGATTACGAACCCTTGCTCCTGATTCCTATCGGGGTTGGTATTTTAATTGGAAATGTGCCATTTTTGCTCGATTCCGGCTTGAAGCTCGGGATATATGAAACCGGAAGTGTGATGAACTACCTCTATTTTGGGGTTACTGCCGGCATTTATCCTCCACTTATCTTTTTGGGGATTGGTGCCATGACCGACTTTTCATCGCTCATTTCCAATCCACGGCTCATGCTGTTGGGAGCTGCTGCACAAGTGGGTATTTTTGCAACTTTCATTGGCGCACTGGTTTTGGGTTTTTATCCTGCCGAAGCAGGAGCTATCGGAATTATTGGTGGTGCTGATGGCCCCACAGCTATTTTTCTATCTTCAAAACTGGCCAACGGCATCAATATCCTGCCCGATGGAACCACCGTACAAAACCTTATCGGCCCAATTGCTATTGCTGCATATTCTTATATGGCGCTTGTGCCTGTAATTCAGCCTCCGATCATGCGTTTGCTCACCACCAAAAAAGAGCGGAAAATCAGGATGAAACCCCCAAGAGCGGTTTCCAAACTGGAAAAAATTCTTTTTCCAATCATCGGACTTTTGTTTACAGCATTCATTTCTCCCAGTTCTTTACCTTTGTTGGGGATGCTTTTCTTTGGGAATATTTTGAAAGAAAGTGGCGCTACCAAACGCCTGGCCGATACTGCCCGGAATTCGCTCATCGACATCGTTACCATTTTGCTTGGCCTCACTGTCGGAGCATCAACACAAGCCGATGTTTTCCTCACCGATCAGTCCATCCTGATATTTATTTTAGGAGCACTTTCATTTATGGTGGCTACAGCAGGTGGTGTAATTTTTGCCAAAATAATGAATGTCTTTCTCAGCGATGGTAATAAAGTAAACCCCTTGATTGGTGCCGCAGGTGTATCGGCTGTTCCCGATAGTGCACGTGTGGTTCATTTGGAAGGTTTGAAAAACGATCCAAACAATCACCTGCTCATGCATGCAATGGCTCCCAATGTTGCGGGAGTTATTGGTTCGGCTGTGGCTGCAGGTATATTACTCAGCTTCTTGCTTTAGTGCTAAAATCGGCGCTCCCGATATTTAAACGTTGGCAGTCAGAGCTTAGCTAAAGCTTAAAAGATCAGGATAAACCATATTATTTTAAAGTGACAAAAATCCGACTTGCACAATGCAGGGCAGGACTAAAAAGATTCACAGGAACCGGCCTCAGGGAAAATGTGGCCGGTTTTTTGTTTTATTCCGGCCTCATAAATAGTCAAAATACTAAATAGGAAAATTTCATGTTAATCCAACCTTAACTGCGGATTATCAAAGTTAACAACCAATCAAAATAAAATCTTAACACTAATGAAAACAGTATTTTATTTCTCTGCCATCCTTCTTGTTATTTTTACCCTTGCATTTTCATCCTGCAAAAAAGATGAAATTGAAACTGTTCCGCTGGAAACCGTAAATGGCGATATACTTGAATATGTCAATTACGGAAAAAAAGTTTTTCTTTTCAATTTCAATACCGATCTTTTAACCTATCCCATTACCTACCTCATCAGGAGCGAGCTGAGTGTGGAAGGCAATCAAATAAAAATCAAATTAATCGACATCCAAAAGGATGGCCACGACGACCTGAATGTTTCAAAAGGGGCGGCATCGTGCAGTATAGACCTCGGAGAACTTGCCAATGGCCAGTATGAAGTTCAGATAACTGTAAGCCAAACCACCAGCACCGGAACACTAAGTATTTCCGACAGCCTTGTAACGATAGATTTCCCATCCACCCAGGATCTTACGATAAATCACGATACTTTAAACCGCATTCCTTTCGGAACCGTTTGGGGTTATGTGGGTTACAATAATACATCGAACCAGGGACTTGCTTCCGGTTTTATCAGTGGCCTGAATGCTCTGGGTGCTGAACCATCGGAACTTGCCCCCGGATATTATGGCTATTTTTCCATTTCCGACTCCATGGAAATGATTCAACCCATCGATGAAAATTTTACCTACTTCAAAGAATACCTGAGAGATTATCAGGGTGAAGCAGCAGCCCTCAACGAACACATCAATTATTACAATACTGAGTATTACAACAAAGTTGATGTAATAGTTTATTGGTTTTGGGATGGTTCAACAAAATAACTGTTGCGCAAAGCGCTAACAAGAAAGAAAACGGCTTTGAAAAGCTGTTAAAAACTAAAAAGAAAAAATCATGAAATTATTCTTCAGGGAATACGGCAAGGGTCAACCATTGATTATCCTACACGGAATTTTTGGAATTTCTGACAATTGGGTGAGCTTTGCAAGAAGTGTTGAAGACAGGTTCAGGGTTTTTATTCCCGACCAGCGAAATCACGGGCAATCGCCACATGATCCAACCTTTAACTATTATGCTTTATGTGCTGATTTGTATGATTTTATTGATGAGCATGAATTGGAACATCCGATTGTATTGGGTCATTCTATGGGTGGAAAGGTTGCGATGCGATTTGCCCTTGAAAACCCTGACATTTTAAAAGCACTGGTTGTTGCAGATATCAGCATGAGGTCGTACCAGCGCAGGTTCAGGCATTTGGATATGATTGATGCTATGATGTCGGTAGATTTCAACAACGCACAGACCCGCGAGGATGTTGAAAAACAAATTGAACCCAGGATCAGGGATAGCAGAATCAGGCAATTTGCTATGAAAAATTTATACAGGCGCGAACGAAGTGGTGAATTTGCATGGAGGCTGAATCTGGAGGCCATAAACCTGAACATGGATGAAGTTTTTGAAGGCATAGCATCGGATGCTTTATACCAAAAGCCCACACTGTTTATCCGTGGCGGGGCTTCCGATTACATAAAATATGAAGATTTCGACCAGATTTACCGCAATTTTCCAAAAGCCGATATAAAAACCATCGAAGGTGCCGGGCATTGGTTGCACGCTGAAAAGCCAAACGAGTTCAAGTATTTTTTTGATGAATTCATTTTAAAAAATGAACTTCTGGAGGGCTAATTTTAGTTGTCGTCCAATAATTGTATTGCAGAAATACTTACTGTTTTTTGTTTTCCTCTGAGAGGGTTTTCCCCCAAATGTTCCCTGATATATTTCTGTGGTAATTTAAGTTCCAAAAGCAGGGCATCAGATATTATCAAATGCTTGTTTAGTTCGTTGCAAAGCGATTCGATGCGCGAAGTCGTATTCATGACATCGCCCAAAAAGGCAATCTCTTTTTTTACATATCCCATTTCGCCGCTTACCACTTTCCCGCCATGCAATCCGGCTTTAAAGTCAGGCACAAGGCCATACCTTTTGATGTACTTCTGCTTATTTTCATCCACTAATTTACGAATCATAAAAAAACAATCTACAGGAAGAGACTTGTTTTTGATCTTTTTCATTTTCCAGGTAATAATGGCTTCATCGCCGACATACTTATAAATTTCACCTTTGGTTTCGTTAACAGCCTGAGAAACATCATAAAAAAAATCATTCAGCAAGTTCATAAAAACTTTATGCCCGAGTTTTTCAGCCAGGGTGGTGGATGATTTCAAATCCAGAAACATAAAGGCACGCTCTTCCTCAAAAGGCTTATGATATCTGCCCGTGAAGAGTTTCAACAAAAAATGTTTGCCCAAAAGCATTTCAAACATCGAATATGTATTGAACAGCAAACTCAGCAGCAGCCCGAAAGATACACCCATTATCATTGCATCGCTCATCAATATATTTCTGAAGTTTTTCAGAACGTCCGTTACCCGGAATTGGTTAATAAAAATAAGGGAGATAAAAACTGAAATAACGATCACGGTAATATAGGCAAGTGTACTTGTTGACAAAGCCAAAAAGAAATTTCTCTTGGCCAGGCGTGGTTTAACAAACTGTTCAAAACTAAAAATATAGATGTATGCCTGAATACCGATTAACAGCCCCAGAATAAAATTGGCTATTGCAGGCGCAAAAATAGAGTAGATAAAAATGCCTGAAAGCAGACCAGCCACAAGCATTTGGGGGAGCGATTTAAGGTATTGTTTTTTAATAGATCCTGTCATTGGAGGTAATTAATATTTATCTCTGATGGTTTCTACACCGTCCCAATCTTTGGGTATTCCGAAATCGAGAATATTCCGGCATCTCGCTATGTAAAGTTCGGCAGCATAGTCTTTAGGATTCAACGATGACACTTTTCTGAATAGCCGGAGAGCCTCATCAAATTCTTTATTTTTATACAATTGAAGACCTTTCCCGAAATCGGCTTTGGTTTCAATTTTCAATTGTTTGATTTTAGCCGGTTCTCCATCCAGCACCTCAAAAATATAAACGGCCTCTTTTTTACCTTTTACTTTCACCACATCCAAAAACCTATAATTGTATCTCCCGGGGTCTTCAAGTTTAATCAGGGTGTCCTGTGAAATTATGATGGAGGTTCCATACATTTTTGTCAATCCCTCGATGCGTGAGGCAAGGTTTACGGCATCCGAAACCACAGTTCCATCCATTCGGCCATGACCACCCAC
>JAIOZV010000244.1 GCA_021740425.1 Bacteroidales bacterium
GCCTGCAAGGTCACAGGCAAACTGCCATGGGGCTGGTTGGCGTATCACTTCGTGGTGATGCCAGCAACTTATTTTATAATCCGGCAGGGCTTTCCCTTCTAAAAAACAAGTATAGTTTTGTGGCAGGTGGAAGTGGGATTTTCAACAATACCGCATTTAACCTGCAAAGTTCGGTTTACAAGGCAGAAACCGATAACCCTATGGGAACACCATTTTTTGTTTATGGAGCAACCCAAATCAACGAAAAGCTTGGGGTTGGGGTAGGTGCTTACACACCTTATGGCAGCTCTGCCAAATGGGAAGATGATTGGGCAGGTGCTCAGCTTATCCAGAATATTTCGATGAAGGTTGTTTTTATCCAACCCACAGTTTCCTATAAAATCAACGATCTTTTAAGTATTGGTGCCGGATTTGTAATTGCAACCGGAAATGTTGAACTGAACCGTGCATTACCATATAGTAGTGCTGAACTCACAGGACAAGTAAATCTGCAGGGAAATACTACTGCTTTTGGCTATAATGCCGGTGTAATGATTACACCAAACGAAAAGCTAAGCATTGGGGTGGATTACCGCTCCAAAGTGGACATGGAAATGGAAGGTGGCGATGCAACCTTTACCATTCCTTCAAGTGTAACAACACTTATTCCTGCTGCCAATAAATTTAATGCTACCCTTCCGCTTCCTGCCAACCTCGATTTTGGCGTAGCCTATCAGGTTTCTGAAAAGTTGCTTCTCGCTGCAGAAATTAACTATGTATTTTGGGGAGTTTATGATAGTCTGAAATTTGAATTTGAAGAAAAACCTGAACTACTGAATTCAAGCAACCCTCGCGAATACTCAAATACCATGATTTTTAGGCTGGGAGGTGAATATATTATCAATGATATGATCACAGTGAGAGCTGGTGCCTATTATGATCCTACTCCTACCAACGAAGATTATTTTACACCTGAAACCCCGAGTTTAACCACCTATGGCTTGAGTTTTGGCTTTACCATCCGGCCAACAGAGAATCTGGCCATAGACTTATCGTACCTTCATTTAGAAACTCAACAAGCTACCAAAGGCTATAATGATCCTGATGGAACAAACTTCACAGGCGACTACAAAACCAGGACGATGATACCGGGTATTGGAATTAGTTATAATTTCTAACCAATAAAAAATTGTAAATCATGAAGATAAGAAATATTATATTGTTGTTTGCATTGCTATCAGTATTTGCCTGCAAACCTGAACTTGAAGATTTTTCCACTACCAATGGAAATGCCGATTTTACTAAATATGTTGCACTTGGAAATTCCTTAACCGCGGGTTATACCGATGGCGATCTTTTTATGTCTGGTCAGGAAAATTCATATCCTTCCATGCTTGCTTTCCAGATGGAAGCTGCCGGTGGCGGTGAGTTTAAGCAGCCAATGATGTTTGATGAATATGGATTTGGAAAACGCTATTTGTTGGATGCCAGCAAACCCGGGCCTGTAAATGCCGGAGTAGCTCCAGACCCGAGAAACTTTGAATCGGTTGCTGCACAGGGGCCATACAACAATATGGGTGTTCCCGGTGCAAAAAGTTTTCACCTGATAACCCCTGGCTATGGAACCCTTAATCCATATTTTGGAAGATTTGCAACAAGCACATCCACTTCTGTAATTGCTGATGCCGCAGCACAGGACGCAACATTTTTCTCTTGCTGGATTGGTGCTAACGATGTTTTAACCTACGCTATTGCCGGAGGAGCTGCAGACAGTATTACCGATATTAACACCTTCAGTTATTCTGTGAATTTAGTATTGGACTATATGACAGCCAATGGAGCTAAAGGTGTTGTTGCCAATATTCCTGATATTACAAGTATTCCCTATTTTACTTTTATGAATACTCAACTGCCCTATGCCGGACTTGTTTTAGATGCCGAACAGGCAGCTACTCTTAACTTTGCGTATGCAAGTTTTGAGCAATATCTGGCAAGTCTTGGCGTAACGTGGTCGTATGGGTTCAATTTTGTAGAAGGCCCCAATGCCTTCGTGGTCGAAGATGAAACCATTCCTTTGCCTGCTCCTTTCAATGTAAGACAAATGGTAGCAGGCGAATTATTTTTGCTTACCCTGCCAACCGATTCGTTGATAAATCATGGTATGGGATCAGTTAATCAGGCAGGCCCACAGCCAGTTCCTTATGGTATTCCTGACAAATATTTTATTTCATTGGCTGAAAAAACCGAAATTGAAAATGCTACCGCTGCATTTAATCAAGTTTTGCTCAACCTGGCAAATCAATATGACTTAGCCTTCGCTGATATGCATTCAAAGCTTGCTGAAGCCGAAGCATCGGGAATAAAGTGGGATGGAATTACTTTCACCACTACCTTTATTTACGGAAACACATTTTCGTTGGATGGTGTGCACATGACCGGGCAGGGATATGCTTTGGCAAGCAACTTTTTTATTGACGCCATCAATGCAAAATACAACGCTCAGCTTAAATATGTAAATCCCAATCTGTATCCCGGAATTTATTACTTTCAATAAAGAGCTGTACCTTTAATAATTTAGCCCTGTCGGAATGCAATAATCCGGCGGGGTTTTTTATTTTTGCTGCTATGGAAAAAAGGAAACTGATATTTGCTACCAACAATGCCCACAAGCTCAGCGAAGTTAAAAATGTGGAAGGATTAAACTTTGAAATTCTCAGTTTAAAAGATGTTGGTTTTGAGGGTGAAATCCCCGAAGATTTTAACACCCTGAAGGAAAATGCCATGCAAAAGGCGAGGTTTATTCATGAAAAGCTGGGGTTGGATTGCTTTGCCGATGATACGGGTCTGGAAATAGATGCACTTGCTGGCAGACCGGGTGTAATGTCGGCCAGGTATGCAGGCCCGCAATGCAACTCCGAGGATAATATTCGTAAAGTGCTGGACGAATTAAAAGGGAAAATTATCCGTAAAGGGCGATTCAGAACAGTTATTGCCCTAATCATGAATGGTCAGGAACACTATTTTGAAGGCGTAGTTCAGGGGGAAATTTTAAGTGAAAAGCGTGGTGAAGATGGTTTTGGTTACGATCCTATTTTTTTACCCGCATGTTTTACCCATACTTTTGCTCAAATGGATCTTGCTTTAAAAAATAAAATCAGTCACCGGGCCAAGGCTACCGGAAAGCTCATCGAATTTTTACAGCAGAAATAACTTCTACACCATTATTTTAAGTGCAGACAAGGTAAGTTTTGTCTTTACTCTAATATATTTTTTGGATTTTTTCTGTTCCCGGTTTTTTCCTAAACACTTTCAACACCTCATTCCTCCATTCCACCAATCTACCTCTCCATGGCATCTTCAACCATCATCCCGAAAAGTTCGGTGAGGGATATGCCCATTTCGCCGGCCATTTTTGGAACAATGCTTTCGCGGGTGAGGCCTGGCACAGTATTGATTTCGATGAAATACAGGGTTTCATCTTTCTCCGAATAAATGTAATCGGCACGAACCACCCCCTTGCATTTAAACCTGTTGTAGATCATGGCTGTGGTTTGCTTGATATGGATTTCAAGCTCCCCAAAAATATCTGCAGGAACTATTTCATCGGCAAGGGCAGGATTGTATTTGGCTTCGTAATCAAAAAATTCCTTCTTGCTTTTAATTTCGCAAATCGGGAAAACGATCATTTTTCCCTTGTTTGATAATGCACCACAAGTTAATTCACGGCCTTCGATAAATTCTTCAATCAAAACTTCGTCATCCTCTTCAAATGCGCGCCGGATTGCCTGGCTGAGATCTCCGGCATTTTTTACTTTGCTCATCCCCACACTCGAACCGCCTGCATTGGGCTTTACGAATACCGGAAGACTCAGCGAATCAAGAATTTGATCAGTAGTAAAATGCTGGCCTTTGGCAAGATGAATGGAACTTGACACCGCTACTCCAAAGGTTGAAACAATTCGGTTACAAAAGTTCTTGTTGAATGTAATTGCCGAAACCAGGGAGTCAGATGAAGTGAATGGAATTTTGAGCATCTCAAAATAGGCAGGCAGCTTTCCATTTTCGCCGGGGGTACCGTGAATGGCGCAAAACACACAATCGAAGCTTATTTGATTTTCATCGATGGTAAGACTGAAGTCATTTTTATCTATCTTAAATTTTTGTCCATCGATTGCATAAAACCAGTCACTGCCTTTTATTTGGATGAGGTAGGCATTAAACCTATTTTTATCAAGCATTTCAGCAACAACACTTCCACTTTTTATAGAGATGTCGTATTCGCCCGAATCTCCGCCGGCAATAACCGCAATATTTCGTTTCTTCATATTGTAAAATTTGGGCGCTAAAGTATCAATTTTGCCTTAGCCTGTGTCGGCCAAAGCAGGATATATTTTTTTACTACCAGCATTACCTTACCTCGATTTTTATCATTGAAAAATCCTAAAACCATAGTTTTCTGATTTTTCGCGATCCAAATCCCAGCCAGCCAAACCCAAAACTCTTCATAATATCACTTTGTGTAAATATCATCAAAGCATTCACCTAACATCTTTCTCTTATCTTTGCAGCTAAATACTGCAATAATTTTGACAATGGAAAGTTAATATTGCCAAATTAACATGGGGTAAAAGCGTTCATCATCAAATCGCATAAATTGAATGAGTTTTATAAAATTTATCAAGAGCAAAGCCTTTATTAAGCATTTTGGAATCGCCATTTTGCTCAGCCTGGTTTTTCTTTGGCTTACCCTGCAGGCTCTGAATATTTACACCCAGCATGGCAGCGAAATTGAAGTTATCGACCTTACAGGCATGCAGGTTAACGAATTGCCAAAAGCAGAAATGGACGGTGTATTCGATTATGTGGTGATCGACTCGGTGTATGATGATCACTTTAACAAGGGAGAAATTGTTTTGCAGGATCCACTTCCAGGCTCAAAGGTTAAAAGTGGCCGAAAAATTTATATCACAATTGTTGCCAGTCAGCCCGAAATGGTGCAGATGCCCAACCTTGTTGACCTTTCGCTAAGGCAGGCATTAAACGAATTAAAAGCCAACAGCCTTAAACTGGACAAACTCCATTACGTTAGCAATTTTGCGAAAAATGCAGTATTGGCTCAAATGATCGATGGTGATACTGTGATTTCGGGCACCGAAGTTCTAAAAGGATCATCAGTGGAATTGATTCTTGGCAAGGGCAAAAACAATGAAAAAGTTAATGTTCCGTTTTTGATTGGCATGACCGAAAATGAAGCCATCAGATTATTGAATAATTCCTCGCTCAATGTTGGCTACCTTAAATATCTGGATGGCCGTGATAAATTGCATGCCCGAATTTATGAGCAGCAACCATCCATAAAAGATGATGTTAAAGTTGAACTTGGTTCCTATGTAGATTTGTGGTTCAGAAATGAACTGTATTTTAATTTTGATTCACTTGTCGAATTTTACAACACCGATACCCTCTTAATGGAAAATTCGGATGGAAGTACGAAACCGGAATAATATGATTAATCGATTTTTCTACATCATTGCTCTTCTTTTTCTTATTCACGCAGCTTATGCGCAGGAGGTGTTGACTGGTTTGCCCGTGAACCCGGAAATTAAAAAGGCTCAAAAAGATCAGGAAATTCAGTTGTTACAACATACGTTCAAATCTTCAAAAGTAGAAATACCTGATGCGCTTAACCTGCCTTTTTTTGAGGATTTCAAGCAAAAAAGCATTTATCCTGAACCCTCCAAATGGATGGATAACTATGTGTATGTAAATCAGGATTTTTCTCTTTTCCCTCCTTCATGGGGAACCGCAACATTTGATGCCATCAACCAATTTGGAAATATTTATGGTGATGCAAATTCCCTTCAGTTTTTTGCTGATCAGTTGACTTCAAAACCTGTCAGGCTCGATTCAATTTTCGATCCTTCCCCTCAGGCTCTGTCGCCCGCCGACTCAATTTATCTAAGTTTTTATTATCAGCCGCAAGGTGTGGGTAATGATCCACAAAAACAGGATTCGCTGGTGCTTGAATTTGGTTTTTATACCGGAAACTTTGTTTTTGACCGGGTAGATTCAACCCTCGTACCTGTTGATTTGTATGGTGCTGACACAATTTTTCCAGGTGATACATTGTTCACGCCATGCGACCCGAATTGGGGGACAAGGATTCTGGACACATTGTTTGCAGGCGATACAGTGATGCTCCCCTGCGATTCGGTTTTTATTCCGGAAACCAAATGGCAGCACGTATGGTCATCGCGTGGTATAACCCTCGACAGTTTTCGCATAATAAACGATTCATCTTATTTTGCGCAGGTCATGGTTCCGATTCTCGACACTGCATATTTCAGAAACGATTTTCAATTCAGGTTTTTTAATTATGCCAGCATCTCCAACGAAAACCTGCAAAGCTGGCAAAGCAACTGTGATTACTGGAATCTGGATTATATAGTGCTTGACCGCAACCGCAGCAGGAACGAAATTACCCACAAGGACATTACTTTTGTAGGGCGGGCTGAGTCTTTTTTAAAGGATTATCAAAGCATGCCAGCATTTCAATATCTTGACGATCCACTCGGTGCTATGAAACTGGGGCTGAACATGTATATCAGCAACCTTGACAACGGTAACCAGACCGCCGAATATTATTATCAGGTTTCAAACGATTTGGGAAATGTTGATTCAACGATGGGCTGGAACGCAGGAAGCGGTGACCTTCAGCCCTTTATCGAAAATGGATATTCCACAATTCCCCCGTTTGCCTATCCTCCGGTAAAAAATTTCTTTAAAATTCCGGGAACGCGCGATAGTATTTATTTTAATATCGAACATTACCTTGAGGGAGATGATCCCGGCCTGGGTTTGGGCGATACCTTAAGTTTCAGACAGGTTTTTAGCAATTATTATGCTTACGATGATGGTACTCCTGAATT
>JAIOZV010000245.1 GCA_021740425.1 Bacteroidales bacterium
AGGGCTTGTTGCAAAACTTTTAATCAATTGTTTCTTTGATTTTTATCATGGTTTTTATTATACGCCTCTACAAAGTTTTTAGAAGCACATTATAGAAATCCTTACTTCAGATATTAACGGTGCGCTGCACCTGAACAACATTTGGTGATAAAATTCTATAAAGATTATCGGTGCGCTGCACCTTATTGCAAGCCACAGAGTGGCGAAAATCTCTCTAGAAAAAAGGATGCATAATTGTCCGGGAGGTGCAGCGCACCGATAATATTGACCAAATTTGTTTGTTTTGGGTTTTTCAGCAAGCCCTAAGCAGAAATAATGATCGGTACAAAATAGTAAAATTTAGTGTTTTCGTGATTTTGCGGTTAAAAACATCATAAGCTTGACGAACATGACTAATTTTGCAAAAACTTTGAAGCAATGATAGAGATAGGAAAATACCACGAATTGAGCATTTTGCGCGACACAACAGTAGGTTTGTTTTTAGGAGACGAAACCGGCGAAGAGGTGCTGCTGCCTTCCAAATATTGCCCTGAAACGTTTAAACTTCAGGATACAATCAGGGTATTTGTATACAGTGACAACGACGGTGAAAAATTAGCCACCACTTCTACCCCAAAATTGGTTCTTGGAGACTTCGGGCTCCTAAAGGTAAAAGCTGTTGCGGATGGAGTTGGTGCTTTTCTGGATTGGGGAATCGAAAGGGATTTAATGGTTCCTTTCAACGAACAACTCTATAAAATGGAAGAGGGTTACAGCTACATAGTACATCTTGATTTAGATGTTGAATCAGGCAGATTATACGCCAGCAGCAGGATTGAAGATTGTTTGCAAAACGAAATCCTAAACGTTGCAGAGGGCGATGAAGTGGAATTACTGGTCTGGAAAAAAACTGACCTGGGCTTTTCAGTTATCGTAAATGGCATTCATTCAGGATTAATTTTTGATAACGAAATCTTCAGAGAACTGAATATCGGGGAAAAACTCAAGGGCTATGTGAAAAAAATCCGTGAAGACCAAAAGATAGATATTTCACTTCACCCTATCGGATACGCCAAATTTAACGATTCAAATATGGATGCGATTTATTTGGCACTGAAGGAAAACAATGGATTCATTACCGTTTCCGACAAAAGCGCTCCCGACGTAATTTACTCACGGTTTGGCATGAGCAAAAAGGCCTTTAAGAAAGCCTTAGGCGCATTGTACAAACAGCGGAAAATAGAAATCCTGCCCGAAGGAATCAAATTGATTTAAGCCTCATAAACCCCACTTTTCATAAAGTCGAATTTTCAGGTTAATTTAATAAGTTGACGACCAAAATTTCACCTTAAAACCATCTTCTGTCCGGCAAAATGTATCTGTTTTTTATCGTTATAAATGCTGATCGCCGTTTAATCCAAATCGCCCGGATGCATTAAACCGGTTTCCCGAAATGCTTTACTTTTGCAAAAATATTTTTCATGTCTAATTTTGAAGATTTAAATTTAACAAAGCCGTTGCAAAATGCAATCGACGATTTGGGATATAGAACCCCAACACCCATCCAAATGAAGGCACATCCCGTAATCCTGGCAGGGAAAGATGTAGTTGGGATTGCGCAAACAGGCACCGGCAAATCATTTGCATACCTGCTTCCGATTTTAAAGGAATTTAAATTCTCGAAGCAGCATAACCCACGGGTTTTGATAATTGTTCCAACCCGCGAGCTGGTGTTGCAGGTGGTGGAACAGATCGAGAGCCTCACCAAATACATGACAGTAAGGGTGGTTGGCGTTTATGGCGGCACAAACATCAACACCCAAAAACAAATCGTTGCCAAAGGTCTGGATATATTGGTTGCCACACCCGGCCGATTGTACGACCTGGCACTAACACGGGTACTTCAACTTAACTCGATTAAAAAACTGGTGATAGACGAGGTGGATGTAATGCTGGATTTGGGTTTTCGTTTCCAACTTACCAACATCCTCGAATTTCTGCCTGAGCGCAGACAAAACATGATGTTTTCGGCTACCATGACCGATGAGGTGGATGCCCTGATTGATGACTTTTTCAGAACTCCCGTTAAAATTTCCATCGCGCTAAGCGGCACTCCACTCGATAATATCTCGCAACAATGCTACCCTGTTCCAAATTTTTATACAAAGGTTAATTTACTGTCTCACCTGCTCACCGACAAAAAAGAGTTCAGCAAAGTACTTGTTTTTGTATCGAGTAAAAAGAATGCCGACAGACTATTCGAAGCTTTGGAACCACGTTTCGGCAAAGAAATGGGCATCGTACATTCCAATAAATCTCAGAATTACCGGATCAACTCCATAAAAGCATTTGATGCAGGTGTTAACAGACTTCTTGTAACCACCGATGTTATGGCCCGCGGATTGGATTTGGATCTTGTTACCCATGTTATAAATTTCGACACGCCCACGTTTCCTGAAAATTACATCCACCGCATCGGAAGAAGCGGCAGAGCCAAACAGGTGGGAAAATCCATTTTATTCTACACCGAAAAAGAACAAGAGGCTAAAGAGGCCATTGAAACCCTGATGGGACAGAAAATTCCATTTCTTGACTTTCCGCAAGAGGTTGAAATTTCGGAGCAACTGCTGCCCGAAGAACGCCCGAAAATACTGGTGAGTAAAAACCGAAAGACAGAAATCGCCGAACCTTCGGGCGGGTTTCACGAAAAAAGTGAGAAAAATAAAAAGACTAATCAGGGTGGATCGTACAAAAGAGAATTGGCAAAAAAATATAAAAAGCCACAAACAAGGGGTGATAAGAATGCAAACCTGCGAAACAAAAAAAGATAAAGAAAATTACTTTTAACAATGACCAACAACGACATTTTACGCCGCCTCCGTTTTACTTTTGATTTCACCGATTCGAAGATGATTGCAATTTTTGGTCAGGCGGGCCACGAAGTTACACGGTCGCAAATAAGCGATTGGCTAAAAAAAGAAGATGACCCAGCCTTTCTGCCCCTTAATGACCTGCAGATGGCCATTTTCCTCAACGGACTGATTATCGACAAACGCGGCAAAAAGGAAGGTGAACAACCGGTTCCTGAAAAGCGATTGAACAACAATATCATTCTTCGGAAGTTAAAAATTGCGCTCAATTTAAAGGATGAGGAAATTCTTGGAATGCTGCTGCTCGCCGACTTCGATCTTGGCAAACACGAATTGAGTGCCTTTTTCAGGAATCCGAAACAAAGCCAGTACCGCCTCTGCAAAGATCAGATTTTAAGAAATTTTCTTCATGGTTTGCAGAAAAAATACCGCCCCGGCGAAGCGGAAAGTAAATAAAGTAATTTGCCCTGCGGGCGTAATTCATTGTAATTTGCCCTGCGGGCGTAATTCATTGTAATTTGCCCTGCGGGTGTATTCATTGTAATTTGCCCTGCGGGCGTAATTAATAGTAATTAATGGTAATTTGCCCTGCGGGCGTAATTGGGCTTAGGACAATAAATTACGGTTTTTGCCAAATTACGGCTTTAGCCAAATTACGCGAAGCAAATTACGCGAATCAAATGACCTTATTCCCTCTTTATCATCAGTCGGTTCAAAACTTTCTTTCCAATTATTAGCAATTACAGTATCTTTGCTCTTCATTTTCAGACTATGCAAACTAACGACAAACTAAATTTTTCCAATTTCATCGCTGATTCAGTTTCCAAATATGCCAACAACCCGGCCTTAGGATTTACAGATGAAAAAATGATGACCTATGCCGAAATGGGTCAGCGTATTTCCGCAGTCATGGCATTCCTCGAAACATTGGACATAAAACATGGCGACAAAGTCGTAATATTCAGCCAAAATATGCCAAACTGGGGAATAGTATATTTTGCCCTTCAATGCATGGGTGTGGTTACGGTTCCCGTACTCCCCGAATTCAACAAACATGAGCTTTACAACGTATTGCAGCACTCAGGTGCCAGGGCAGTTTTTGTTTCGGACAGTCTGGTTTATAAAGTCGCTGAAATCGAAAAAAACTTCGTAGAGTTGATTGTGCGCATCGATGATTTTGAAATTTTGGAAGGAAATAAACGGGCAATTAATTTTGACGAAAATGCACGTTCTACAAACACTTACGACCCCGACGAAAATGAGATGGCCATTTTACTCTATACCTCAGGCACCACCGGCGATTCAAAAGGGGTAATGCTTTCGCAGAAAAACGTCCTCACCAACGCAATACAGTCTGAAGCAGTGCAACCCATTCATGAACTTGACCGGTTCCTGTCGGTTTTACCATTATCACATACCTACGAAAACACCATCGGACTTATCCTGCCGATTTTAAAAGGCGCAAATGTGAGCTATTTGAGAAAGCCACCAACAGCCAGCGTGCTGATTCCGGCCATGCAAAAAGTTAAACCTCATTTAATGCTCACCGTGCCGATGATCATCGAAAAGGTATATAAAAACAGCATACTTCCCGAAATTCAGAAAAAAACCATTACACGCAAACTGCATAATTTCAAGCCAACGCGTAAACTGGTACATTATCTGGCCGGCAAAAAACTCTACAAAACCTTTGGGGGAAACCTCAAATTTTTTGGGATTGGAGGAGCCAAACTTGATTCAACGGTGGAGCAATTTCTTAGAGATGCAAAGTTCCCTTATGCCATCGGTTACGGGCTTACCGAAACTGCCCCTCTGCTGGCCGGATCGAACCCATCGCAAACAAAACTTCAGGCCATTGGACCAAAAGTGATAAACTGCGAACTCAGGATCAACAATCCTGACCCTGTTACCGGTGAAGGAGAAATCTGGGCAAAAGGCCCTAATGTAATGTTAGGATATTATAAAAATGAAGCAAAAACCCACGAAGTACTTACTGAAGATGGCTGGTTTAAAACCGGTGACCTTGGCGTTTTCGATAAAGACGGCTGGCTAAGCCATAAGGGACGTTTAAAAAACCTCATTGTGGGAGCTAACGGAGAAAACATTTATCCCGAAGAAATCGAATCGCTGATCAACAATTTCCATCATGTAATCGAATCGGTGGTGCTGGAGCAAAAAGGAAAACTGGTAGCTCTGGTGCATTTCAACAGGGAAGAACTGGAAGAGAGAATCCGGGAAATGAAAGCAGACTTCGCCCTGAAAATGGACGAAAAATTTGAAGAGTTCCAGCAAAAGGTCGACAGAGCCACTGAAGAGCTGGCAGCAGAATTACAGAACTACATCAATACCAGGGTAAATAAATTCTCCCGCATCCAATTGCTCGTGGTTCATCCTGATCCTTTCCAGAAAACTGCTACACACAAGATTAAACGCTATTTATACAGTTAAAGCACAAGTCAGCACACACAATATAAAGCAAAGCATTACATGAGAGAAAAAAACGATTTATACCTGGCAGTGCTTATTGATGCTGACAATATCCCCTATTCGAATATTAAAGGAATGCTTGACGAGATTGCAAAATTAGGCGTTCCAACCATTAAACGCATTTATGGCGACTGGACAAAAAAAACTGTTTCAGGATGGAAGCCTGCATTACTCGAACATGCCATTCAGCCTATCCAACAATATGGATACACCACCGGTAAAAATGCCACCGACTCCGCAATGATCATTGATGCAATGGATATTTTGCATAGTGAAAAGGTGGATGGATTTTGTCTGGTTTCCAGCGACAGCGATTTTACCCGTTTGGCCACCCGACTCAGAGAATCAGGCATGCTGGTAATTGGGATCGGCGAAAAGAAAACGCCAAAACCCTTCATTGTAGCCTGCGACAAATTTATCTATATCGAAATTATTGGAAGCAAGGAAACACCTAAAACAGCAACAACAACTGCCGCTCCTGCAGCAGCTCCATCGCCACAGGTCGATCAGATTGATAATAAATTTATACAACTTTTAAAATCATCTGTCGAAGATATTGGGGATGATAATGGATGGGCATTTTTGGCTGAAGTAGGATCTTTGATCATCAAAAAGAAACCCGATTTCGACCCCCGGAATTATGGCTTCCTCAAGCTTACCCCTTTGATCAAATCATTGGGCGACCATTTTGAAGTGGACGAGAGAGAGGTTGAAAAAACCCGCATTAAGCACATCTATGTAAGAATAAGAAGATGACAATTGATTATTTTCTCAGGCCAAATTTTTATCCTGGTTTTCATAATTTATAAAATCAATGCCTGTAATGGTTCCACCAATACTATTTTTATGGAATAATTTTAAATTGAACAACAATGCTAACCAATTGTTTTAATGTTGCTTGATAACTATTCCGGTTTAAAAGACTCACTTCATACTAATTTAATTCATCAAATAATTTTTCTACAATAATGAGTAAGACTCCAATAAAGTTCCCCAATAAAATAAGGCCTGAATTCATCACTGAACTAAGACAGGATGTAAAAAAATATTTTCAGGATAATAACCTTTCAATGTATGGCAATACTTCAATCAAGATAAAATCGGTTGTACTTATGCTGGTGTATCTTGGGCCATTCATCCTCATGCTTTCAGGTGTAGTAACTACGCTACCAATTATTTTGCTCAGTTGGGCAATTATGGGTGTGGGAGTTGCGGGCATTGGAATGGGAGTTATGCATGACGCAAATCATGGAAGCTATTCAAAAAACCCAAAGGTGAATAAGTTCCTGAGTAAATCCTTGTACCTCTTGGGTGGCTTTCCCGTAAACTGGCGGTATCAGCACAACACCATGCACCACGGGTTTACCAATATCGACGGACATGATGAAGATATTGCTCCAACAGGCATCCTTCGTTTTTCGCCACACAAACCGCTTTATAAAATTCACAGGTTTCAGCAATGGTATGCCTGGTTTCTTTATGGTTTAATGACATTTTCGTGGGTAACGTTCAAAGATTTCAAAC
>JAIOZV010000246.1 GCA_021740425.1 Bacteroidales bacterium
GCTGTTTTAAAACTCAATCTTTCACTTACCGATTTTTATTCTGAAAATTATTCAACTTTTCTGATGTGGAATCCATATCAAAAAGATACTTTGGTTACCATAAATCTTGGTTCACAAATCAACGACATTTATAATTCCATCAACAATCAATTTATTATTAATGACGCAACAGGAATAATCCAAATTCTTATTCCTGCATCCAATTCTGTTATTATCACCCTTGTTCCCGATGGTGCAACCATCGAAACGAGCGGTAAACTTACCTTCGCAAATGGCATTGTTATCGACTTTGATAATGGAGAAACCATAGCTGATAATCCTCCACGGATAAAGGCACTTCAGGCAATTAAAAACACGGTGGTTGCCGGCGATTCCGTTTTTGTGTTTTGCAGCGCCGAAGACATTGACAATGACATAATCGAATATTTTTGGGAGTTTGATGAAATCCCGGTCGTGGCAAACAGTAAACTTTCTGTGAAAGCTCCCGATGAAATTGGTGATTATCTGATAACATGCAAAATAAGCTCCGGAAGCGGATTATCCGATTCAGCAATTATTGTCCTGGCAGTTGTCGAAAGGATTCCTTTTGTTCCTGTAATTAAATCATTAAAGGCTAATCCTGGGAAAATTGACATCGATCAAACTACCGAAATATCCTGTGAAGCAGAAGATCTGAATGGAGATGAGTTGGCCTATAACTGGACGGCTGACGACGGCACTTTTGCTGGCAGCGGAGCAACCGTTCAATGGACATCTCCTGCTGATTATGGAAATTATACTATCTATTGCACAGTATCGGATATCGATGGTGAAAGCACAGAGAGCGTTACAATTATGGTCCGCGATTTAAGTGTGCTAATCAAGGGTGAACCGGTTTTGTATTTACCGTTTAATCAGAATATCGCCGACCTGAGCGAATTTAACAACCTTACTGCTTCTGAAAATATAAGCTATCAAACCGACCCCAAAGGAAATCAGCAATTAGCCGCAGGCTTCAACGGTTCATCATCTTATGTGCGTGTCGAAAATGCCACCTGGCTCAATTTTGATGTATCGCTCAGCTTATCAGGGTGGATTTATTCACAGCATGATGGCGCAGGAGAAGCCTATCCTGTTTCGCATGGAAACTGGGACCATAGATGGAAAATTTCCATTGGCGATAATTTGCTCAGATTTACCATTAACACAAACGAAGGTGTTTATGATCTGGATTCGAACACTGAAACAGAACCTGAACACTGGTATTTTTTCACAATGGTTTACACCGGAACCGACATGGAATTATACATCGACGGGCAATTGGATTCCTTTAAACCAGCAACGGGTACTATTAGTTCCACATCCTACGATTTGGTTTTTGGCAAAGCCCGGCCCGATCAGGAATTTTATTTTAAAGGCCGGCTCGACGATGTTTATCTATTTGATCATGCCATTGCACCAAATGACATTGTAGAAATGTTCGCTGAGGGAGTTGATAACATTAGCCATGGCAACGCCGATGATTTCATGAGCATTTTTCCAAATCCGGGTAACGGCCAGGTTTGTGTTCGATTGAATCAATCCCCGCAATCAAATATTGATTACCGGATAATCGATTTAACCGGAAGAACAATATGCAGGGATAAATGGCGAAATAATTATGAATCCCAAATCTGCATCAATACAAGTAATATTAAACCGGGCACCTACATAATAGAACTTCAAACCGGCGAAGTGGCGGTGAAAAGGAAGTTTATCATTGCGCGGTAGTTATGATAAAATTACTACGGCAAATATTGGAGAGTCATTATTAAGCCTTCAGTTTCCAATAACAGGAAATCGCCAACTGCCAAATGTGTACTCATTATTAATCCAACAATTAAAAAAAGACATTCCACAAAAACGATAGATAAACCTGAAAAAGAAGAAGAAAAACATGGCAGATATTGCAAAACGAGTTAGCAGCAACCCGATTTTGTCGCCGGGAGATTTAAAGCCAAGCGATGAAAATATGATAATTGAGTGTTTGCTCAACCCGGGTGTGTTTGAATTTAATGGAAAAATCTGGCTGCTTGTGCGGGTAGCTGAGCGAACGAAGCAAAAAGATGGAATGGTAACTGTTCCCATCTATAACAACGCAGGAAAAGTGGAGATTATAAATTTTGATCTTAAAGATCCAAAATTGGATACTTCGGATGCTCGTATCATTAATTATGATGGCATTGACTATCTGACCACAATTTCGCATTTGCGGCTGCTCTGCAGCGATGATGGGATAAATTTCAGGGAAGACCCTGAATATCCCTCGCTTTTTGGTGAAGGCGAATACGAATCTTATGGCATCGAAGATTGCAGGATTGCCAACATTGAAGGCAACTATCACCTCACCTACACAATGGTTTCGGCCAGTGGTGTTGGCGTTGGATTGAGAACAACCAGGGATTGGAAGCATTTTGAGAAGAAAGGAATGATTTTCAGTCCTCACAATAAAGATTGTGCTCTTTTCGAAGAAAAAATAAATGGAAAATACTTTGCACTTCACCGGCCAAGCAGCCCGGAATTAGGGGGAAATTACATGTGGTTGGCCGAATCTCCTGATGGAATTCACTGGGGAAATCATCAGTGTTTAGCCCATACCCGCACAGGTAAATTCGACAGCAAGCGCTTGGGAGCCGGTGCAGCACCCATTAAAACCGGTAAAGGCTGGCTGGAAATTTATCACGGTGCCACTGCTGAAAACAGATATTGCCTCGGAGCTATTCTTTTGGATAGTAATGATCCTTCAAAAGTAATTGCCCGAATCGAAGAGCCAATTATGGAGCCCATTGCCGAATATGAGCAATCCGGTTTTTTTGGGAATGTAGTCTTTACCAACGGTCATATCGTTCATGGCGATACCATTCAAATGTATTATGGCGCTTCAGACGAGTTTGTTTGTAAAGCCGAATTTTCGATCAAAGAAATTTTATCCAAATTAGATATATCATGATCAAAATAAAAGCTGTAGGATTTAAAGATTTTACAAGGAGTGCTAAAATATTAATTCTCACCAATGTAATTTATGCTTTTGTACTTCCGGTCATCGATATTTTTGTGGCCTCTTACATTATGCGAAATTCGAACGACCCGGCAAAAGTAATGTTCTATCAACTGGCTATTTATACGGGCATTCCCATCACTTTTTTTATCAATGGCTTTTTATTAAACCGGATAAATATAAAAAGACTTTTCTCTCTAGGCATGTTGCTGAGTGGCGTTTCGATGGTGTTCATGATGTCATTAAAAGAAATCAATTATTTTGGTTTGGTGGGTGCAGGCTTGATTATGGGCATGTCGTTCGGCTTGTATTGGGCCAACAGAGATTATCTTGTTTTGGCTACCACCAAAGATAAAACCCGAAATTTTTATTATGGTTTAGAGACTTTTTTCTATACCATAATTGCATCCGTTGTGCCCATTATGATTGGCTGGTATTTGATGAAAGGAAATGCAGCTACAAACGAAGGCATCAACACGGGATACAGAGTTGTTACGGGCGTAGTATTCGGCATTACAATTTTAGCTTCCATCGTTTTTCATTTTGGAAAGTATGAAAAACCAAGAAACGAAAAATTCCTATTCTTTAAATTTAACAGGCTCTGGAATAAAATGCTGCAGTTGGCGGTATTAAAAGGACTGGCACAGGGCTTTATTGTAACCGCTCCTGCCATGCTCATGATGAAATTTTTCGCCTCTGAGGGTGCATTAGGGACGGCTCAATCTATCGGGGCGCTTATAGCTGCAGTTGTGATGCTTATCCTCGGTAAAATTTCGCAGCCTAAGCATCGCCTGATTATTTTTAGTTTTGGACTCGTATTCTTTTTCCTCGCTTCTTTTATTAACGGCCTTCTGTTCAATCAGATTGGGGTAATCATCTTTATGTTCCTGCTGTTAATCGCGCGACCTGTTCTTGATATTGCCTATTTCCCCATACAACTAAAAGTGATCGACCTGCTTTCAAAACACGAAAACCGAAATGAGTTTTCGTATATTTTGAACCATGAGTTTGGATTATTTGTCGGGCGCTTTTTTGGAGCAGGAACATTTTTAGTTCTCGCTTTTTACATCAATGCCGACATTGCCTTAAGGTATGCCTTATTAATTATCGGAACACTTCAATTGCTTTCTATATTAATTGCAAAACAACTTTTAACCCGCCAAAAAAAATTCGAAAATGAGAATGTTCAGAATATTTAGCATATTTACGCTAATAGCGTTATTCCTCAGTTCCTGCAATACAACAGGGCAATTTGAAGAAATTAATCCTGTGGCGCAGGTTTCTGTTCCGCGTGTTGAGCAAATGCCTGATCTTCCGGTGCCCTTCAAAATCATCGACTTCAATCAGTTGGCAAAAGATTACGATGCCCTGGTTTACGATGCCAATCAAACCGGGAAATACTGGCCCTTGATATGGAAAGATAATTCACGTAAAAATTTCGATCAGGAAACTTATGGGATCTATACCGCCATGGGCGATGCCAGACAGGGAATAGAAAACTACGATGGGATTTTCCACGAATCGTTGGCAGGCATAGGTTCTGTATTGGGCGCGAGTTTGGTTGGTATAGATAAATCGAATCAAAATGGAGAAAACTATGCGGGTATGTTGAAAAATTATTTCAACAGCGAAACCAAATGGAATATTATGATGAACAATACCTGCCCCGAAGTTGCACAACTGGGGGGCGGCTATGCCAGAGACTGGTGGTACGATGTTTATCCGAATGTAATGTTTTATGCAGTTGCTGATTTTTACCCCGAAGAGAAGGATTTTGAAACTATCCTCCGCTCGGTAGCTAATCAGTTTTATCTTGCCGACTCAAGCTTAAACGGAAACTACGCCTGGTCCTTTTTCGATTATTCTACGATGCAGCCAACCAAAAATTGGATTTGCACCCAACAGGACGCTGCCGCAGGTCATGCTTTTGTGCTGTATTCGGCGTATCAAAAATTCGGCGACCCAAAATATTTAAAGGGGGCAAAGTCCGCATTGGAATCTCTTTTAAATCAAAACGAGAATTATTTTTATGAAATACTAATGCCTTTCGGGGCATACATTGCGGCAAGAATGAATGCCGAACAGGGTACCGATTATGATTTTACCAACATCCTGAACTGGACTTTTGACGGCACATCCGTTTGTCGCGAAGGCTGGGGAGTTCTTGTTGATAAGTGGAATGGATACGATGTTTCAGGAATTGTTGGCAGCACGGTGGATCACGGAGGGTTTGGTTTTTTAATGAATACCTGCGATGCTATGTGGCCGCTTGTTCCGATGGTCCGCTACGACCAGCGGTATGCTAAGTCAATTGGAAAATGGATGTTAAATGCTGCAAATGCTTCCCGCCTGTTTTATCCTTACGAGATTCCTGATGAGCACCAAACAATCCCTGAAGAGAAAGTGTTTACCAAAGGCGTAATTGCTTACGAAGGGTTGATTAAAAAAGCGCATTATCCTCAATACGAAAATATCGGGCCTCCGGTTGCCATCGGGGATGGAATGCACTGGAACGAAAAGAATCCAAAAGCATCCCAGTTTAGCGTTTATGGAAGCGGGCATGTGGGAATTGCAGGAGCCATTATTTCAGGAACCAACATTGAAAACATCCTGCAATTGGACTTATTGGCAACCGATTTTTATAAAGCCAAAGCCTTCCCAAGTTATTTGTTTTATAACCCAAATCCCGGAGCCAGGAAAGTTACAATTTCTGTTGGCCCCGATAAGGTGAAGGTTTATGATGCAATCCAAAGAGCGTTTATTTCGAATGGCTCAAGCGATGACTTTACTTTTAACATGGAGAAAGAAAATGCTGCTGTACTGGTTTTTGTTCCTGAAAAGGCAAAAATCGAGGTAAGAGATGGGAAGCTTTACGCGGATGATGTTGTGATCGACTATCGCTATGAATTGTAGTAAATAAAATGAAGACGCATTTATCCTCCTTTTTACTGTTGATCATGCTAAGTTCATGCAATCCAAAACCTGAACCCGGAGGTGAAAAACAATGGTGGAAAGAAACGGTCTTTTATGAAATCTATATGCCCAGCTTTAAAGACAGCCATGGCGATGGCTTTAGCGATTTTAAGGGGATGACTTCCAAACTTGATTACCTTCAGTCACTGGGCATAAAAGGCATCTGGTTAACGCCCTTTTACCAATCTCCCAAAATCGACAACGGATATGATATCAGTGATTATTTGAAGGTGGACGAAACATACGGGAACCCGGAGGACTTCAATACCTTTATTACCGAGGCCCACCAACGCGACATCAAAGTGATTATCGACATGGTGGTTAACCATACTTCTACAGAGCATCGCTGGTTTCAGGAATCCCGGAAATCTATCGACAATCCCTACCGCGATTATTATATCTGGAAAGACGTTCCCAATAATTGGGAATCTTTTTTTGGAGGGAAGGCCTGGCAATACGATTCGCTTACACAGCAATACTATTATCATAAGTTTGCGCCTGAAATGGCCGACCTGAACTGGCAAAACCCGAAAGTGACTGAAGAAATTCAAAATATATTTCGTTTTTGGCTGGATTCAGGTGTGGATGGTTTCAGGCTCGATGTGATCAACTTCCTCACAACAGCAGGCATTACGCACGACAACCCGATGGATGAGAAGGGCAGGCAAATTCATGTGTACGATCTTGATCAGAAAGGCGTGAAGCAGGCCATGAAAACCATTTATGAAACAATTAATGAATACGATAATCGCTTTGTTGCAGGTGAAATTGGCAGCGACAAAATAGAAGTACTCAGGCAATACCAGGGAAAAGAATTGCTGGATGTAGTGTTTAATTTCAATTTTGGCAGCATTCCCG
>JAIOZV010000247.1 GCA_021740425.1 Bacteroidales bacterium
TCGCCGGGCAGGGGAGCGTATGAATAGTTACCCAAAGAAAAATCGCATGAATTGATGTGGGTGCGGGTTAATGAATATTTTGCGCCCTCATTTCCAAAATAGGCATTTAGGATCAGCTCCCTGTTTTTTTTGCTCAATTGATTTAATAAAAAAGCTGAGGATTCAGTGAAAGAACCGCCAAAACCTGTAATGGATTGATAGGTGCTGTCGGGAAACAGACGGATCAGGACGGGGGCTTCTCCTGAAGGAAATTCGCTTATTTTTTCGATTTTTTTGCCGCTTGCAGAAGTTTCAAATACATCAACCAACAGCTTTTTATTTTCGGTGTTGCACGACCCAAAAATGAAAATTGGTATCATGAAAAAGAATATTCTAATGCTTTTCATGTGCTTGCTGTTATTTGTAAATAAACTTGTTGTGGTGTTAATGCTTTACTTTTCCGCGACGTGCAATCAATGCCTGTCGTATTTCAAATGCTTTCGACTCGGTGATGTCGTATTTCCATACAATGACAATGGCCATAAGTGCTGTTACAACCGGAATGATGATATCGGCAATCCTGAGATTTGTGAGGGTATCCGTGGTTTGTGCGTCCACCGACTGATCAAATCCTACGAGCGATAAAACGACTCCGCTGGTTAGCAGTGCCAATGCAGTTCCAAGTTTTACCATCCACCAGTAAACAGCACCAAACATGCCTTCGCGCCGTTCGCCGTTATTCAATTCATCCAAATCACAAACATCAGCCGTCATCGACATCATCAGGGTAAAAAGGCCACCGATTCCAAAAGAGAGAAAGGGAATGGGCATAAACATAAGCCAGGGATTGGCAGGATTAAATCCCCACCATTTTAAAATATATCCGATGATGGAAATCAATGTGGCTATGATGAAAGCATTTTTTTTGCCAAATTTTTCTGACAATTTGGTAACGATGGGAATTACAACGATGGCCGTAGCCACGGCGCTGATGGTGCCAAACCATGCAGGCCAGGTTCCTGCTGCAACTTTATCGCCGTTGAATAAATAATAAACGATGATGAACATTGCAAACTGAGCAATAGTTTGAAACCCATTAAATATTAAGAAGGTTGCTCCGCAAAGCTTTATAAATGGTTTGTTGTTTAAAGTAAGTTTAATCCCCCTGATAAATTCCTTTGTATTGGCAGCCAATTCTTTGATAGATAAATTTGCCATTTTATCCTGATCGGGCACAATCATTTCCTTGTTAAAAAGAGCAGGTAAAATTCCTAATATCATGCATAATCCGCCCACCCAAATCGAAAGTAATCGTGCCCCCTCAGGTGCCGAATCGAAAATGGAAGGATCATAAATGATCACCCAGAACCAGGGGGCTATCATCCATGCAATTTGTCCCATCCATTGCGAAACCGCCATCAGCCTTGTTCTTTCGTTATAATCCGGGGTCATCTCGTAACCCAGTCCAATCAGTGGTGTTGCGAAAATGGTGTAGCCGATGTAGAAAAATATTGATACAATTAAAAAGTAAACAAAATTATAGGTTTGCGAGTTCTCAGGATTCAACTGCCACATGATCATGAAAGTGACCCCGGTAATAACACTTCCAATGAGGATATATGGTTTTCTGCGTCCCCATTTCGATTTGGTATTATCCGAAATAAATCCCATGATCGGATCTGTTAGTGCGTCCAATAACCTGGGAAGTGCGCCTAAAATACCTGCAAGTACAGGGTTCATGTTTAGCGACATTACAAGTACCACCATAAATACACCCAATGCAGCGGGGAAAAGTTGATTTGCCAAATGTCCTGATCCAAATGCTACTTTTTGTCCAAAAGGAACAATATCTTCCTGAGCTGTTTTGAAGTGTGCCATACAGTGTAGGTTTAATTAAATTTTGTTGGATTATAAAATTTCAAATACGCATGTTTTTTACTCAATAAATACGGAAATGCCCAAAGCCGAAGCCTTTACTGCTGATCTTTGGAAAACTGAAGCATTACTTTTTTTGGTGTTCGGTCAACATTAAAAAGTCCCCAGTGTTTTTCAGCGCCCATCATGTCGTCAGGGTTTCCTTTCCAATCTTCATCGAAGGCTTCAAACCAAAATGTGGTAATATTCATTTTTGATGTCCAGTCCAGCAATTCCTTATAGTATTGCGATTGCTTTTCTTCACTTGCCCTTTCCCCAAATTCGGAAGCTATGGATGGCCATCCGGCTTCGGTAATTACAAATGTGGCTTCCGGGATGGTTTTTCTAATATCCAATAAATTTTGGATGGAGTACGACAGGCCCTCGTCGATGTCTTTGCCTTCCCACACCGGATATAAATGAATCGAAACGAAATCTACTGCTTTTGCAAGTTCAGCACCATGATCGGCCCACCACCTGTAATTGTCGGCAACAGTAACCGGTTGTGCGATGTCCTTTTGAACCCTCTTTACATAGGCAATGATGGTGTCGGTATCCACTTTATGATCGTTCCAGTCAACCAGTGCCTCATTGCCTACATTTACTGCAACTACAATATTTTCATAGGCTTTTGCCAATGCGATTCCTTGTTCAATTTCCAATAAATTCAGCGTTTTGTTGTGTTGAAGCTCTACTTCGGGAATTGGTTCGGTGAGCCACTCGCAGGTTTCGTGGTTGCTTAATTCGGCCCGAAGCCAAATGCCTAACATTACCTTTATATTGAGTTTGTTTTCTTTGATGATACGCAGTGTCATTTCAGAATTTTCGCCACTGTCGTAAATCCTGATGAGGTTGAAGCCGGCTTTGCCGGATATTATCAGGAGGTCTTCAAGCACTTCCTGATAGGAAGGATTGATTGCCCCTTCACCACGGTCGGGGTGTTGCCCGCTCCTGAATCCCGAATAGCAAATGGCTCTGGAATAGCCTTCCAATAAATCACCTTTAGCCTGTTTAAGTCCTTCGTCCTGCATAGCTGTTTCGTTCGTTGTGTTTTGGTTGGTGTTGGTGGTTTGATTACAGGCAGAAAGATAAATCAAAGCAATGAAAGCCGGCAGTAACAATGCTTTGCTCAGGAATCCTGATATTTTCCCTGTTTTCATCTTAGTATTTTAATTTTTCGTTCATATCCCAAAGTCCCCAAAAGGCACCAACATCGCCTTCATCATCGATTTTCCACGCTTCATCGAAGGATGAAAAATAGAACACCTCAACCTGGTCTTCACGCGACCATTGCTGGGTATTGATGAAATATTTGAGGGCATTTTTGAATGATGGTTCAGCACCGTAAAATTCTTCTCCCACATTTGGCCATCCGGTTTCGCTTACAATAACCTTTTTCCCTTTGGCTATTTTCAGTGTCCGGTTGTACATGTCCTTCATGTAGAGCAATGAATAGTCGATGCTGCATCCTTCCCAGAACGGGTAGCAGTTGGCCAGAATGATATCGCAGGCCTTGGTGATATTCGGGCGGTCTTCAAATTGATAATAGGCATCCACATAGCCTACAGGAATTCCTTTTATTTCGTTTTTTACCCGATAGATATAAACCAGTAGCTCCGACTCGCTTAAATCGCCCCGATACATCACTTCGTTGCCAACCGCTACTACATCGGCGTAACCGTCTTTGGCAAGTTGTATCAAATTGGTTATTTCCCTCTCGTTGATTTCTTCATCGGTTCCCAGCCATGCACCAACCAAAGTCTTGATGCCGTATTCCTTGGCAATTCGCGGAATCATTTCATTTCCATCGGTACACGAAAACGACCGTATCCATTTCGCATAAGGCTTTATAATTTCAATCCTTCTTCTAATTTGTGCTTCTGTTAATTGCTCTCCCGGCTTTTGACCGCTGAGATAGGGGCTGAAGCACAATCCATGCATCCCTTTATTTAGTTCCTTATGAAATATTGAAACAAGTTCATCCTGTGTTTTGTGTAAGGCATGAATTCCTGTTAATGTTAAAATGTTATCGCTGCTGCTTGACATGATTTATTTTTTTATACTCACTTCAATTAATTTCACGGCGCCATTTCTGCTGAATATGTTTGAGCTAAGCCGGGCATTTAAATATTTTCCTGAAAATATTTCAACATTTCCCTGATCAAAAGTTACGGTAATGTTTTCGTTTTCGCAAAAGGTATATACGATTGGAACCTGGCAAAAAGTAAAGCCAAGTTGATTTTCGTGGAGTGAAATCTGTTGGAGGCTTCCATTTAAGGAATAAAATTCAAATACCTGATTTTTGTCCAGAATTTCTTCTTTATTCAATAAGGATGTGTCGAAGAAAATTTTTCCATCGATGACCCTGATGCCCATTTCGCCAATACGCGAAATAATATCTTCTTTCACCTGGCCTGTTAATCCCGGTTGCTTAACGCCGGCGTTGGCGGGAGTGTGAGAGTAGGCATCGGTGGGAAAGGCACCGTACAATTGGGGGGTTTTATACAAGCCAATGCCGGCTTTTATTTCATAATAATGTTCTGCCAACTGATCGGCAATCCGGCTGTCGGCATTTTCTTCGATGGCTTTAAAGTAGCACTCCTGTGTGGCCAAAAGCAGTTTGGAAACCATGTGCCAGTATATGGATCCCAAACCTTCGTAGCCGTAAAACGTTCCCGACCGTCCGGTAAAGGATTGGTGATCGAAAATTTTCTCGTAAATTCCAGTAATTATTTCTTTCTCCTGTTCAAACCTGTGGTGGTAAATCGATTTATTTAATTTTTCCAAAGATGATTTTAAGGCCTCAGCATTTCTAAAGTTTCCGTTAAAATGAAAATGTCCTTCATCATCAGTTTTAATGATGGAGGTATCTTTTTCGGATATCAGTTTTTTCAGCAATTCCGATTCTTCAACCAAAGCCTTTGGAATCACATTTTTATCCATAAATCTTGGCAATTGCCTGTCAGGATAAAGCATATAGCTGTATTGGTCGGGTCTGAATATTTTACTTTTTTTCAGGGCATCCAATACGTCAAGGCTTTCCTTGCCTGAGAGCATGCCTGAACTTAGCACTGCAACCTGCCCCTCGAGCATTTCGTAAAGGTTGCGAATGGAAATTTTATCGCTGTGCCAGGAAATCAGATTATAGGCGTGGTATAGGCCGTCGTCACGCTTGTTGATTTTTATTGAATGATCTGTAAATTGCCCTGATATCCTCATGAAGTCGGCTATATCTTTAGCTTTCAACAGAATTTTTTGTCCCGAAAATGAATGATTATAAATTTGAGTTCGGTAATCCGAGTGAGCCTGCCCCAGATAATCGGCAAATATTCGACGGTCGGAATCCGAAAAACCTTGTTCAAGATGGTTAAGGTTTTGTTTAAAAAAGTTGTACATGCCTTCAAAAAGAATGGCCACTTCTTCCGAAACACTTATTTCACCTGTTGATATGCTCTTGAATTTTATTTCCCAGAATTTTAAAAATCTGCGGAGGTAATAGAGTGTAACCATCGAAGCGCCATTGCCCACGAGCGCATTGTTGGCATCATTCCATTCCGGGCGCTGGGTATTGAGCCAGATGCCTGCTTCGGGTATGAAATTGCTCAGCTTTGACAAGAGAGTTGCCAATATTTTTTCGGTAAGATTTGTTTTATAAACCTGATCTCCACTACGGTTTTTCAACAACTTTCCATCGGCGCCTGTTAGTTCGGTTTCTGATTTGATTTTGCTGTTTAGCTCATCAGAAAATACAACTGTATCCTTTGGATTTTTAATGATTTCGTGATGTGGCTTAATCCGGTAAGGAACATTGGCATAGGTGAAAATTTCGCTGGTCAGTAAGTTATCTAATTTGCCCGGATGAAAATTATTGGAGAGTTCGAGTAATTTTTGGAGATAAATAATTTGGTGGTCGCCCCAGTATCCGATGTACGACCAGGGGTCGTGCGGGTCGGGACTTTCCCAGTCGATGCCATCGCGCATGATGCGGTAGGGGTTGTAGCCATCGATGGTAGAGGCATTTACAAATTTGGAAATGATGCCTTCGGTAAATTCGGGAAACGAAAAACAGAGGGCTTCCCAGTTTTGAAAAATATCACGCCAGTTTCCTGCATAATAGTATTTCACTTTACCCTCTTCGGTTTTGGTTTCTATCGAGAAAAAGTTCCAGGGTCTGCTTGGGTCGCCATGACGGCGGCTGAAAATGAGGGGCAGGTATTCGTAGCTTATTCTGAGCAAATCGGCATCGCCTGTTTTACCCACCTGATCGATGAGTGCAGGGTAGGAAATATTTTCCTGCAATTGTTCAAGCCATTGTTGATGGAGCTGTGCCACGGGCTTGTTAATCTGCTGCAAATAAAGTTTGAAATCGTTTTTGTCGATGAAATAATTGTTTGCGAACACTCCGCCCCTCATAATGTTGAAAAGGGTATTGGTAAAATGGCGGGCGTAGCACAAATCGGTATTGGTCATTTGAAAGCCATCAGCAAACGAAACCATTTTTTTCAGGTTTTGTGTTCCCTGTTCAATATCTTCAATTACGAGGCTTTCAGGTGTTGTTGTGTGCTTAAGAAATATATTGAGATTGGCGGCGGCTGTGCTGTCCTGGTTGATCTCGGCGATGATATACCATGTTTGTGTTTGCTTTCCTTCCAATTCTTTTGCAGCATTTATAAAGTAGGCTCCTCTTGATGCCCTGATATCGGATTCTGACCGGATGGAATGTCCCTTGATAAAATTGCCAACCTGCTTATCCGAAACAAGAACCATGTAATCTTTCTCAAACCCGGCCGACCATACGGTAGTGGCCAGCAAGGCTTCGCTTGGTTCGGCCCTGTCAACGGGGATAGAGCTCAGCATGAAAAGTCCAATTGTGCTTCCGGCTATTCTTTCATTTTTCTTGTAAGCATCCAGCAGGTTGCTGTATTCGTTTTGAA
>JAIOZV010000248.1 GCA_021740425.1 Bacteroidales bacterium
GTGGTAATAACGAACCACCATTCCATGATTTACAACAATCCGTAGTCGGGCCGCAAGCTCATCATTGTTTGTAAAAATTGCGCCACCATCACCGTAGCAGCCCAGATTTTTGGAAGGGAAGAACGACACCCCGGCAACATCGCCAATAGTTCCGGCCTTTTTGGTGGTGCCATCACTAAAGGTATAATCCGAGCCAATGGCCTGGCATACATCTTCGATAACGAAAAGGTTATTTTCCCTGGCAATCTCCATCAAAATTTCCATATCGGCGGTTTGTCCAAAAAGATGAACCGGAACAATGGCTTTAGTTTTTGAAGTAATGGCACGCTTTACGGCTTCAGGATCGATATTGAAAGTGTAGGGATCAACATCAACAAGCACAGGAGTAAGTCCGAGCAGGGCGATAACTTCGGCAGTAGCAATAAAAGTAAATGAGGTAGTAATGACCTCATCGCCGGGTTTCAGGTCGAGGCCCATCATGGCCACCTGCAATGCATCTGTACCATTGGCGCATGGAATAACATGCTTTACGCCGAGGTATTTTTCCAGATCAGCCTGAAATCCCTGAACTGCAGGCCCGTTAATAAAAGCTGTGGAGTCGATAACTTCGTGGATAGCCTTATCGATTTCCGGTTTAATTTTTTCGTACTGACCTTTGAGGTCAACCATTCTTATGTCGTTCATTTGCAGTAAAATGTTGTATGATTAAATTATTTTCTAAGGGGCACAAAGGTAAAATTTAATGAAAGTGCAGCAACATTTCGGATAAAAAGGAAAGGTATTGTTAATTGCATAACACGAATTGGATAGCGGGATTAACAGTAATAAATTTATTATGAAAGTATAAAAGATCAATCCTATCATTTTTCCAAATCTTAATAATCAAAAACTTATTTTTGCGTTTCTCAAATCATGAAAATGAAACGACTATTTTTCCTCATAATTCTTATTATTGCACTCATGCCGGTAGTGATGTATGCACAGTCTGATACTACCAAGGCAAAAGCTGATGCTGTTTGGGCTGTTTATCCTTCATTTTCGTACCAGTTTCCGGGTGGTGACCTTGCCGACCGCTTTGGGAACAGTTCAACGATCGGCCCCGGATTTTTTCACAAAACTGCCTCAAACTGGGTTTTCAATGCTGATTTGAATTTTATTTTTGGCAACCACATCAGGGAGGATAGCATCATCCAAAACCTCATCAATTCGGATGGTTTTGTAATTGATGATCAGGGACATTATGCTGAAGTTACCTTTTTTGAAAGGGGTTTTTACAGTTCCTTCAAAGTAGGAAAATTGATTCCTGTTTTTGGGACAAACCGCAACTCCGGCATTTTAATTATGGCGGGCGGCGGGTATATGCAGCACAAAATCAACATTGAGGTGAAAAATAAGGCTGCATCGCCACTCAAGGGAGATTACAAAAAAGGTTATGACCGCCTGACTGATGGTTTCATCACTTCACAATTTATTGGCTATATGTATTTAGGAAAATCAAGGCTTGCCAATTTTTTCGTTGGAGCCGAGTTTGTTCAGGGATGGACAAAAAACCGCCGATCGATGGATTTTGACACCATGCGCCGCGATGATAAAAAAAGATTCGATTTGCTTAGTGGTTTTAAAGTAGGATGGATAATCCCTTTCAATTCGCGTGAACCGGAGGATTTTTATTATTATTAGAGAAGTGGCAAGTGATGAGTAGTGAGTGGCCAGTGGTGAGTGGTGAGTAGTGAGTGGTGAGTGGTAAGTGGGGAGTAGAGAGTGGCCAGTGGTGAGTGGTGAGAAGTGAGCAACCTTGATTGTAATTTAGAAAAGGACAAAAATTATAATTTTTTTTTAGATTCATAACAACGATAAAATAAGTAACTAATTAACAATTAACCAAATAACCATTAACTCAATAACCCAATAACTATTAACCTAATAACTCAAAACTCAAAACTCAATAACCAACCAACCCATTCCTTCCCATGATTTTCCTCTACAATTTCATGATTCACGTTTACCAATTTTTCATCCGGATTTTTAGTCTTTTTAATACAAAAGCTAAAAAATGGATAGAAGGCAGATCAGGCATTTTTAATAAAATCGAGGTAGAAATCAAGCACGACAAACCCATTGCATGGTTTCATTGTGCTTCGCTGGGGGAGTTTGAGCAAGGGAGACCGGTAATCGAAGCCTTCAGGAAATACTTCCCGGATTACCGCATTCTTCTTACTTTTTTTTCACCTTCAGGTTATGAAATCAGGAAAAATTTCCCCGGAGCAGATTACATTTATTACCTTCCCTCCGATACCTCCTCAAATGCAAAAAGATTTTTGAACATCACCCGGCCAAAAATTGCATTCTTCATTAAATATGAATATTGGTTCAACTACATCCTCCAACTAAAAAAATCAGGAATTCCGGTTATCGGGGTTGCTTCAATTTTCAGGCCCGGACAGCGGTTTTTCAGGTGGTATGGGAAATGGCAATTACAGATGCTAAAAACCTTCTCTCATTTTTTTGTGCAAAACAAAACCTCTGCTGAGCTATTGAAAAGTGCGGGCATCGATCAGGTTACGGTGAGCGGAGATACCCGTTTCGACAGGGTTTTTGAAGTGGCACAGCAAAAAAAAACATTCCCGGTTATCGAACATTTCAGGGGTGAATCTCAACTATTTATTGCCGGGAGCACCTGGCCACCTGATGAGGCTCTGATCATAGAACTGATAAAACAAAAAAAGGAAAATCTGAAATTCATCATTGCACCCCACGAAGTTCACAAAGAGCGTATCGACAGCCTGATGGCAAAACTTCCCACTGGCAGCCTTCGGTTCTCGCAAGCCACCGAGGCGAATATTTCATCGGCAACTACCCTCGTTATCGACAATATTGGAATCCTTTCACATCTTTATCAATATGCCGCTCTTGCCTATATTGGAGGCGGGTTTGGGGTGGGGATTCACAATATTCTGGAAGCCGCCACCTTTGGAAATCCGGTAATCTTTGGGCCAAACTATCTGAAATTCCAGGAAGCCCGTGAACTCATCGAATTGGAAGGGGCTTTTTCGATTAAATCAAAAACTGAATTCCTGGAAATTGCCGATAAATTGCTGACCAATCCAGAATTTCTTTTGGCCTGTTCAGGTATTTGCCGCAACTACGTGAATGACCAACGGGGAGCAACACAGCTTATCATGGATTACGTCAGTCAGAACCTGATTTCATAAAATGAAAAAAGGCCACATCAAAACGATATGGCCTTTTCGAATTAAAAAAAACCTATTCAACTATTAACTTTTTTGTGACCGACTCCGTTCCCGAACTTAATTTATAGAAATAGACTCCTGACACAAAATCCGAAACATCAATATTTACCAAGTTGCGGCCTGTACGATAGGGTGCTTCCGGAACAGACAGAACCACTTGTCCCTTCATATTGAGCACGTTCAACTTAACCATAGCAGGCTGGGCAAGCGTAACTTCTATTCTTACCTGTGTTCTGGCCGGGTTGGGAATAGGCAGCGAAACTTCTGCAAATGGCGTTTTCGGTTTCTCTTTTTCATCAATTCCCACTCCTGTGAAGTCGGCGTCGTTAAACATAAAATCCTGAATATATTTAAACTGTACCGGTTGACCGGGATCGGTGGGAACCATATTTTCATAGGTGTACGGAATAATGTAGTTTCCGCTACCGTCACTGATGACCTCGTTTGCCTGAGCAAAAAAGTAGGCCGAGAATGTAGCTTCCGATCCGAAGGTAACATTAACCGGTAATTCATCACCGTCTTCATTTACAGTTAACAGATGTTGAACAACATCAACACCCCTTGTCCAAATATCTGGAGCTGTATTGTCGGAAGCCACGGTTGTATCGGTATCGAGCCATGATACGAACATTTTGCTTCCTTCGCTGTCGCGAGAAATCTGGATGCGGTTGTCCTCATCAAAATCGGTAGAAAAAGTGCCGCGGAAAGAAACCGGACGGCCAAGTTCGTAGCCAATCCATGTACCTTCTTCCCCTTTGTCCATCGATGAGAGCAGGAATGCGCAGGTAAAAGCGTGACCGGAAGAAGGGGAGTTTCCGCTGGCAATACTATAGGCTGTTGACCCTGTAACCCCACAGATGACGGCAATATGCGGGTTTCCAAATTTATCCACACTGAGGTCGCAATCGAAGGACGTGGTAAATGGAATTTCATCGCGGGCAGGATAGGGCTCTAAAAACAGCTCGGTAATTTCTTCGTCACTCAAATAATTCTGAACTCCTCCAATGCCACCATCTCCTGCAAGTGCTACCGAAACAGGATCACTCCAGGTTTCACCGCCATCTTCAGTACGCCAGATGATCGGGAAATAGGATTGGTCTTTAGAAATGTCAATGGAGCCATCGTCGGCCAGGGCAAGTACATATCCTGTAAGTCCATCGGGTGCAAATTCCACATCCTGAAAAGCCGGTAGCGTAAGGCCGGGTTGAATCTCCAGATCGAAAAGCATTTCCTCATACACAAATTCCATCTCAGCCTCATTCCATGTGCCATGGTTTACTATCAGATTACCCTGATAAACCACTGGGGTTGATCGGAAATCACCATTATTATCGGTTACCCATACATCGCCAAGGCTTGTTACACAATATCCGTCCGGAGTATATTGAAAAATTCCTTCGAGAGGTCGTGAAGCCCTGAGATGTTTTGTGGTATCGAGAACATCTCCAACTTTGGCACGTCCAAAACTGTAACCCCCGAAACCGTCTGGCTCGTTGCTGCCATCAAGGTTAGGTGCAAAAAAAGTAACATAAGCCTCGTTGGGATCTGTATTTCCGGCAGGATTATACAAGCCGTGGTTAGGATATCTGCCGGCATCGGTGAAGTAGGTTCCACCGGCATTTTCGGTAGCCACATAACATTCCACCATATTTGTCCAGGTCATTCCGCCGTCAACGGAGATGTCATAACCCAGGTCGCCTGAATAACCGCCGGGATCGAGTACTCCGCCCATACGGTGAAAATTGGTGAGAACGTTCACCTCAGGGTTATAACTCAGAAGGTTTTTCTGTCCTCCTCCATACCCATAGCCAAATGCGTTGGCCGAGGTTCCGATGGAAATTACAGAAACCGCATCGGTGTTTTTAAAGTCAGGATGAGCAACAACCTTTTGTTGTTTCCCAACAGTAAGTAAATTTACAGGAGCTTTAGCCATCGATTTAAAAATGGCACTTTCGGATTTGATTTCCTGTTTTACAGCATGGCGTTGGGCAAAAAGCCCAAATCCGAAAACCAAGGCTGTGAAAAGTAGCAATGTGTTTTTCATGACAACTTTGTTTTTGTTTAAATGATTAAATGGTTTAATAGTTAAATGGTTAGCTTCATCAGCTGTATCCAAATATAAGTACACCTCGATATTTTTTAGATATGAAATCAATGAACGGTGAAATCAAATCAACGAACGGCTGTTTTGGGGCAAAAAAAAACCCACACCCTGGGGGATGCGGTTTTTTTAATAACTATTTTCGAAAACCTATTCCTCAATCATTTTCTTTGTGATAGTCTCTTTTCCTGCTGATACAGTATAGAAATAAACACCTGAAGTAAGATCAGAAACCTGAATGGCTATTGAACTTGTTCCTGCCAGATAGGTTTTTGCAGGAATTGTTTTTACTGTCTGTCCCATCATATTGGTAACTATAACGCTAACGCCTGCAGTGTTATTCAAAGTAACATCAAACCTTGCCACGGTGCTTGCAGGATTGGGCATTGTTTGTGATATTTCTGTGAATTTTGTATTTGCAATTTGCGTTTCTCCAATATCTGTTATAATAAAATCAGCTTCGCTGAACTGAAAATCCTGAACATATTTGTACTGAACCTGCTGAGTAGGATCGGCAGGATTCATGTTAAGGTAAACGAATGGAACTGTATAATTTCCAAGTCCATCATCGAAAACCTCATTAGCCATTGCAAAAATATAGGCAGAGAAAGTACCTTCAGAGCCAAAGGTTACATTGCTGGGCAGGTCATCACCGTTTTCATCAACAGTTAATTTATGGTTAACCACATCTACTCCACGGGTCCAGATGTCGGGAGCATTATTTTCGGAAGAAACAGTAGTATCGGTGTCAAGCCATGAAACGAACATTTTGGTTCCGGCCGGATCGCGGGCAATCTGAATACGGTTATCTTCGGTGAACTCACCAAAAGTACCACGGAATGAAACCGGACGTCCCAGTTCATAACCTATCCAGCTACCCTCATTACCCAAATCGCTTGAAGAGAGCAGGAACATACTTGTAAATGCATATCCCGATGAAGGTGAAATCCCGCTGAGGATGGCATAAGGTGTTGAACTGGTTACACCACATACAACAGCAATATGCGGGTTTCCGTACATGTCAACACTCAGGTCGCAGTCGAAAGCCGTGGTGAAAGGGATTTCGTTACGCTCGGGCAATGGCTCCACAAAAAGCTCGGCAATTTCTTCATCACTCAGGTAGTTTTGCACACCACCAATGCCATCCTCGCCGGCAACAGCAACGGCGATAGGATCACTCCAGGTTGCGCCCCCATCTTCGGTACGCCAGATAATCGGGTAGTAGGACTGATCTTTTGAAATGTCGATTTCACCATTGTCAGCAAGTACTACGATATAACCAATTTGCCCATCGGGAGAAAATTCAATTTTTTGATTGGCAGGAACAGTGGAAGCAGGTTGTACAATACATTCCATTGCGAAAATATCTACATCAAAATCATCATTATTCCAAATGCCATGGCTCATTACCATTTCATTATT
>JAIOZV010000249.1 GCA_021740425.1 Bacteroidales bacterium
CCTGCGGGCGTTCTCGTGTCGGTGCTCCTACCCAAATCCTAAATACCCGATTGCTCCTATACCCAAACACTTCACTTCCCTTTTTAACTTTTACACCTTCTTTATTTTTTTTTACCTGCCAAAGAAAATTTACCAATTTTCTTCCTATCCCGAAACAAATACCGATTTTTGCCGGCACAGTTTAAAATTTTAAGTGATGAAAAAAATATTTATGCTAATTGGTTTTTTGGTTCTGACATCTATGATTTTTAGCCAAAGTACTTCAGGGAAATATTTCGTATTTCTTAACACAAATCCCGATCGCCCAAAGATCCCGGAGGCTGAAATTGATGCTATTCAGGCTGCACACATGGCCAATATGGATAGCCTTGCCAAAATAAAAAGACTGCTTGCAGCCGGTCCGTTTCATGGTGGGGGTGGGTTGCAGGTTTTGGTGGCTACCTCACAGGATGATGCACAAAAACTTGTAAATTCCGATCCGGCGGTTAAAGCGCACCGTTTCAATACCGAAATTTACCCGCTTGAGATGGGGGTGGGAGGAATTTGCCCGGTGCAGGAACCTTACGAAATGGTCGAATACCAGTTTATCAGATTTGTTCCTGTGCCTGCAAAAATTGCTGAAGAATCAGATAAGAAAATTGAAAAGCTTTCAAAAAGGCATTTGAGTTATCTCAAAGCAAATTTCTTTAAAAGGGGTCTGATTGGAAATGGCGATTTTGGCGCCGGAAACGGTGGATTCCTGCTGGCTTTTAAAACCGATGACGAGGAATTTGAAACTTTTTTAAAATATGATCCGATGGTGAGGTCTGAACTTTATACCATCGATACCAGGATTTTATGGATAGCTCAGGGCACCTTTTGCGAGCGCAAACCCGAAAAATAAAATGTTAAATTCACGATGACGAGTCTTTTCAGATTCATCAGTTTTTCCACTTGTAGTGCATTTTATTTTAACCTTTTAAAGGAAAGTCATTGAAACTAAAACCGCTTTATACTTACATTATCGTTACCCTCTCCATGATTTTCTGGGGTATGAGTTTCGTGTGGTCGAAAATTGTTTTGGATTACTACGAACCCATAACTACCGTTCTGATTCGCCTTATATTGTCGTCGATACTGCTTTTTGCCGGGCTTCTGCTTTTTCGCAGGCTGAAGAAAATTGATGCAAGTGATCTGAAATTGTTTTTATTGTCGGCACTTTTTAACCCTTTCCTGTACTTTCTTGGCGAAAATTACGGATTGAAATTTTCATCACCAACAGTTACTGCTGTTATCATAGCCACGATTCCACTTTTTACACCTGTGGTGGCGTTTTTTGTGTTCCGTGAAAAACTGTCCCTGCTCAATATTTTCGGGTTGGTGGTTTCATTTTTTGGGGTTCTGTTTATGCTTGTTGGTGATGACTATTCCCTCGGCGTGTCTCCTGTAGGTATGGCCTGGCTTTCGCTGGCCGTTTTAACTGCAGTATTTTATTCGGTGCTGCTCAAAAAACTGGCCATGAAATACGACCCTTTCCTCATCATTGCTTATCAAAACTTTTTTGGGGCAATTTATTTCCTTCCCATATTTTTTATTTTCGATTTTTCCCATTTTATCACAGTCAGGCCAACCGCCGAATTGATTTCTTCCCTGCTGCTGCTGGCATTTTTTGCATCCTCGCTTGCCTACGTCTTTTTTACCATTTCCTCGAGGGAGCTGGGTATAAGTAAAACCAACCTTTTTACAAACCTGATTCCTGTTTTTACAGCTATTTTTTCATTTCTTATTCTTGGTGAAGTTTTTGAAATGAAGAAGATTTTGGGAATGCTTGTAGTAATTACAGGCGTTTTAATGTCGCAAATGGATCGAGGTAACATGATGGTAAATTTTTACAGGTTTATACTTTTTAGAAAAAAGAATTCAAACTGAGGATGTCCTGATTCCCGTCCTTTTTTTCGGTCTCCCTTTACTGCTCAATGCATTAATTCTGCTATAATTTTAGCTAATGGTTTCCAGCTATGTCTTTCGATAAGAGCCTGCCTAATTTTGTATCATAAAGTTAAAACATGGTTTTTTAATTAATAAAAAAGGAGGTTATTATGAATACATTAAAATTAGGTTTGGTGGCAATTGTTTTATCGATAGCGGCAATGAGCTACGCCGATAACAATCCCAACGAAGTGCAAAGAGGGAACTACATCAAGATTTCACTTGCTGATGCATGCAGCAGCCGAAGTTTTGTACAGTCCATTTATCAGCAAACAAATATTGGCATACTCCGGGGGGGTGAGCAGAATCGCTTGATTTACGTAAAGGTAAGGCATGGCCGGGGAATCTACCTTGTGTATGGAAAATACAGAGAATGGGAAGATTTCTTTTTGCGTGAGGGCGGAATGGCTGACCCACCTGATTTGAACATGGAAATCAGATGATCAAAATCCATTCGTTTTTCTCAGTAAATCCTGTCCTGCAAAGACGGGATTTTTTTTTGGATACCCAAAGCGAAGCAGGCATTTTTAAATTTGCTTAAAATGTTTATTATTTTGATTAATTGCTATTTTTGCACTCCTTTTTTCAAAACGGATTATCTAAATATCAGGTTTTTAATATGAAAACCGGAACGCTATAAAATTAAATTTAAAAAGTCAAATTTTAAGTAATGGACAACAAAGACCAACTCAATCAAATTCCCGGCGAAGAAATCAACGAAAGCCGTGATGAGAAGACTTCACAAACCGAAAATCAAACCGTTGAAGCACCTCCGGCCGATGAAAATCAGGAAGAGGTAGAAATGAAAAATGTAGAATACCCGGAAGATGACGGGGCAGTTGAAAATGAAAAACCTTACACTGAAGCAGAGGATGACATTACTGTGCAGCCCGTGGATGTTCCAGAAGCAGATTTCCCGGCGACAAATCAAATAGCAGGTGAAGCGCTTGCTGCGGAACCCGAAAAGGTGGAAATTGCCGAAATTTTGGATGCTGAACCTGAAATTGTACTAGTTTCCCCTGACGAAGAAGCCCTGGAAAAAGTGCCTGCCGGACAAGCAGAAAATGAAGAAGTTTCTTCGGTTGCTGATCCCCGGGTTGACGAAGCTGACGAAGCCGGAGAAGGTGCAAAACCTCAATCTTCCCAGGTTGATGAAATTAAGGCAGAAGCTGCCCTCGTGGCTGATTCGGAAGATATTCAGGAAAATGAAGAAGATGATTTTGACGAGGATGAAGTTGAACAAGACGAAGAAATCGACTTCGAGAGCCTTTCCCGCGAAGAGCTTGTGGAGAAATTGGAGGAAATTGTTGCCGAAGACGATGTAAATAAAATAAAATCAAAGGTTGCCATTATCAAGGTAAGCTATCTTAAAAAAACCAAAGCTGAAAAAGAAGCTCACATCGACCAGTCATTGTCGAAAGAAAAAGACGACGACAGCGAGGAAGCAGAAGAACAGGCTCCTGCTGAAGATTTGCTGGAGGTGAAATTTAATGAGCTCTTTGACATTTACCGGCAAAAACGTTCGGTATTTTTAGATAACCTGGAAAAGGAAAAGGTTGAAAATCTGCAAAAGAAAAAAGATATTCTTGAAGCGCTAAAAAACCTTATCGCATCCGAAGAAACCCTTAAGAAAACCTACGATGATTTCAGGGAATTGCAGGGACAGTGGAAGGAAATAGGCATGGTGCCCAAAGCTGAAGTGAACAACCTTTGGCAGAATTATCACTTTTTGGTTGAGAAATTTTTTGACAAGGTAAAAATCAACAAAGAACTCAAAGATCTTGATCTGAAAAAGAATCTTGAACAAAAAATTGAACTTTGCGAACAAGCAGAAGAATTGCTGCTCGAAAATTCCATTATCCGTTCTTTTAAAGAACTCCAGAGATTACACGACCTGTGGAAGGAAATCGGACCCGTTCCGACAGATAAAAATGAGGATATTTGGGAGCGATTCAAATCGACCACTGATAAAATTAACCAGCGCCGGCGCGATCATTATAAATTGCTGCAGGATCAGCACGATAATAATTATGAAGCCAAAGTAGGGCTTTGCGAAAAAGCAGATCAGTTGCTTGTTGCTGAGGTTAACACCATCAGAGAATGGCAAAACAAAACCAGGCAGTTTAACGAACTATTCCGTGTTTGGAAATCCATTGGGCCTGCCGCCAAGAAACAAAATGATGAAATCTGGGAAAGATTCAAAGGCATCCTCGATAATTTTTTCAACGAAAAGAAGGAATATTTTTCCAAACTCAAAGATCAGCAGATCAATAATTATAACATGAAGATTGATTTATGTGTTCGTGCTGAGGCTGCAAAAGATAGCACCGACTGGCGCCAAACCAGCCGCGACCTCATCACGATGCAGAAAGAATGGAAAGATATAGGACCTGTACCGCGTAAGCATTCCGACAAAATTTGGAAGCGTTTCAGGGCTGCCTGCGATGAATTCTTCAACAACAAATCCAATCATTTTGCACACATCCGTGATGATGAAGCTGAGAATTTGAGGAAAAAAGAAGAATTGATTAAGCTCGTTGAAGAAACAGCCTTTGATGGCGATAGAAGCCAAAATTTGAATAAATTAAAGGAATTCCAACGGGAGTGGACGGAAATTGGTTTTGTGCCTTTCAAAGAAAAAGACCGCTTGCAGAATGCTTTCCGCTCAGCCGTGAACAAGCAACTTGATAAGTTGAACATCAGCACCAACGAAATATCCATCGAGAATTATAAATCCAAAATGGAAGTTCTCAAAGGATCGCCCGAGGGCAATAAATCACTGGGTCGTGAACGCAATTTTATACTTGGCAAAATCACTACTTTGCGCGATGATATCAATATTTGGGAAAACAATATAGGATTCCTCGCTGATACCAAAAAAGCAAGTTTGTTTAAGGACGAGTTTGAGAAAAAGATCGAGAAAGCCAAAAATGAGCTTGAGATGCTCGAAACAAAACTGAAATTTTTAAGTCAATAACTGATAGAATACATGTAAATTTAAAAGCCGGATGCAGCAATGCTTTCCGGTTTTTTTTTGATAAGGTTTTCCCCGTTCCGGCATAGCAAATTCGGCTTTTCATGGCGTGGCTTATAGGAGGGTAGAAGTTAGAAGTTACTTTTCGAATCGTACAATCATATATCAAAAATCAAATACCGAATCCCACATGGGCGGGACTTTGCTACGTTCAGCAATTAACTTTTAACGATTAACGGATATTTGATGAATCCTGTCCACTTAATGTCTTTTTAGCACAAACGAAAAGTTCATGGTGCTGTCTGTAATTCCTTCAACCCGGATTTTTAAAAGGCTGTCGCTCAAAAATTCATAAGCAATCAAATTGGGGAAATCATGATGTGGGTTTACAAAAACCAGACTTGAGTCCGAAAAGGATTTCAATGGGAATTGAACGGTTCTTCCTTCATTTTGACTTTCTACCCTTGCAGTGTAAATCAATTTTTCATCATCAATAATAATGGCGATTTTTTCGGTTTGGGAGTATGAATTGCCTGAATGCATAAATCCTGCACCACTTAAACCGGAATGGCTTCTTTCCCATACTTCGCGGTATCCAACGCCCGGAGATTCCTCCCATTTACCCTCGAGAGTTTGCAACAAGTTTGCATAGGGTTCGGGGTAGCTCCGGTAGCATGAACTTTGCGTGAATAAAACGCTCAGTATAAATATCAGTGTTAATTGTTTCATGATTTTTGAAATCAAAATTAACCTTTTATAACATCATAACTCCCTTTTTTTTCTGTTAATTTGATTTGATTAGTTGCAAGAACTAAATACCCATTAAAACGTTAGTAGTACTTAATTGTTAAAAAATATTATGGCATCAAACAGTTTTGGCGAATTATTAAAATTTACAAGTTTTGGAGAATCACACGGCTCGGCAATGGGTGGGGTTATTGATGGATTTCCTCCGGGCATTTCAATCGATTTAGATTTCATCCAGCATGAACTCAATCGACGCAAGCCCGGCCAGAGTGCCATCGTTACCCCAAGGAACGAAAGCGATAGCATTGAGGTTTTATCCGGTGTATTCGAAGGCAAATCAACAGGCACGCCCATTGCTTTTATTGTTCGGAATAAAGACCAGCGATCAAAAGATTATGGAAATATTGCCAATGTTTACAGGCCATCCCATGCCGATTTTACCTATCACAAAAAATATGGCATTGTCGATTACAGGGGAGGGGGGCGCTCTTCAGCACGCGAAACGCTGGTAAGAGTAGCCTGCGGGGCTTTTGCAAAACTATTGTTAACTACCTCCGGAATCAATGTTTTGACTTTTACAAAAAGTGTTGGTGAAATCGAGATGCCTGATATGGAACAAAAGATTACTTCATCGCTGATCGAATCGAATCCTGTGCGTTGCCCCGACAAAAAAACTGCTCAACAAATAGAGACAATGCTCGAAAAACTTGCTGCCGAAGGCGATTCTATTGGTGGGGTTGTTGAATGTGTAATTTCCGGTGTTCCGGTTGGCCTCGGCGAGCCGGTGTATGGAAAGCTTTCTGCTGCCCTGGCAAATGCCATGATGGGGATCAATGCTTCAAAGGGCTTTGAAATAGGGTCAGGGTTCCGTGGCGTGAAAATGCACGGATCGGAGCAAAACGATAGTTTCGTTGTTGAAAATGGCGAGGTTAAAACAGCCACCAATAACACGGGTGGCATACAGGGTGGAATCTCTAATGGTGCCGACATCGTTTTCAGGGTTGCTTTTAAAGGGCCTGCCTCCATCTCAAAAACCCAAAAAAGTGTTGACAAATCAG
>JAIOZV010000250.1 GCA_021740425.1 Bacteroidales bacterium
CCGTGGGTTTTGTTTAACTCATCCAGTTCATTTTTCATTTTCCGGCAAATGCTGCAACCTGCGCCACTAAATTCTATCAGCGTGTACTTATAGCTGTGTTCTGTTTTGTTGTAATTGTAAAGCTGATCCACAGAATCAGCAAAAATTCCTTTACTGATGGGTGTAATCTGGTGTTGCATACCTTTGGAAGCATAGCTGATCAGCGTATCTTTAAAAACAAACAGCGCTATCATAAGCACCATCATCAAAACCATGATGATCCAGGTAAAAATAGTTTTATATCGAAACCTGGCAGGCATCTGCTGTTTTGAATATTTTAATTTTGGATTTCTTCTTTATAAAAATTCCAAAACCCTGCTTTGATTTCGTTCCTCACCCTGCGGAATTCCGACCAGATAAATTCATCAGTGCCGGTGGCTTCCGAGGGATCTTCAAAACCAATGTGCAGCCGGTGCTTTACTTTTCCTATAAATGCCGGGCAGGCTTCGTTGGCTCCTCCGCAAACCGTGATCACATAATCCCACTCCCAGCCTAAGTATTTTTCCACCGGGTCGGAGGTGTGGTGACTGATGTCGATGCCAATTTCTTTCATCACGGCAACGGCTTTCGGGTTGAGTTTTCCGGAGGCTTCCGTGCCTGCAGAATGTACTTCGAGCATACTGTCGAAGGATTGTAGAAACCCGTGGGCCATTTGGCTGCGGCAACTGTTTCCGGTGCAAAGGATCAATATTTTCATGTTTAACTGGTTATTAAATTTTATCAGTATTTCTATAACGAAAAGCTTTTTCGTAACCCCACCTGAAAAGCAAACAGGTTGGTAAGCTGGTAGCCATTTACATATTTGTACACAGGCACTTCCCCAAATGTGTGCAAATATAAATCATGCGCGATTTTCAATTGTATCTTCGGTTTAATATACAACACCATACCCCCGGAAGATTCAATTCCCAGATCGTTTTCTTTTTTATCCATGGATCTAAACTCTGCTTTAGAGGAAAGTGAAATCACAGTTGACGATTTGACCGGGTAAAATGCAGTAGCCTCCAACAAAAAAAGATTTCCATACTTATAAACGATCAGCCCTTCGTTAATTTGATTGCTCCACTCAAAAAATGCAAAAGCGCTCCATCCTATTTGGGCATCTTCATTTTTATGAGAATAAAACAAGGAGCTGTTAACTTTTAATGCCCCTGAGGAGGGTTGCAGGGCAACAGGAATTTTCACACCATCCTGCACCTCGTTGAACTGCCCAACCGGAAACCTCCCGCCAAGGGAAAAGACCAGGCGGTTTTCGTTCACGATCTTTTGTGGCAGCAAACTGTATCTTAAATTGAGCGACATATCCCCGATTCCTTTGGCTTCAATGGTTTCCTGGCCACCGGTGAGGTTTACTACCTGCACTTTGTCAAAATAATAGCCCATCTCGCTGTGGAGGGTAAACCGCCAGTTGATGCCATATGAAAGTGACAGACTACCATAGTTGTAAAAGCTTTTCTCAATATTCTGAATGTCTTCTTTTTGACTAAGATGATAGTAATCTCTGGAATAACTATACCTGTAGGCAGCGAAAACGCTCAACTGATTTTTTTTCATTGCATCCTGCGATCCATCACCACCCACAGGATTGCCGGCAGCACAGCATTGAGCAATAGCGGCATCAGCTACAAAAAGTCCGAAAAGTGTTGCAATGAAGTAAATTATCTTTTTCATAAGCGATTATTTCCACTGGTCAACCTGCACCATGATGGTGTCGGAAATGGAGCCAAATTCGTTGGATACAGTACATTGTATGGTATTCATGCCAACACAGGAGTAGCAGCCCCAGTATCTTACGGTTATTGAGTCTTGGCTAAGCATACTGCCATGATTTGTTTCCCAGAAATATTGGAGGTTTTCACCACGGGCGTGAGCAGTAATCAGGATTTCCTCAAACATCACAATATGTTTTTTGGTGGTTGTAATGCTGTCGAGTGCCAGATTTACGGTAGGCTCGGGTTCCGGTGTCGCTTCTTGATCCTGCTGGCAGGCGTTCAGCAGGAAGCAGCTAATTATTACCAGCAATGGTAAAAATATGATTTTATGTTTTGCAGGCATGTTAGTGTATTTTAATTACTAAAAAATATCTTGTGTTTACACCGGATCAGGGTTTAATTTTTTGATACAACCCTAATAATTTGGTTTGTAATATTTGATTAATCTCATCTTTATGCTCACCGATTGGTTTAACCGGAATAAGGTCGGTCACTGCATCATAACTCATCCCGGATTTAAACATCAATTTAAGGGAGGCTTCCAGCGTTTGCATCACAGCCTTATTGCTTTCACAGCTTTCCATATCCATGTCAACGCTAAGGTCAATCAGCGTTTTCCACTGAAACCAAAAATAGGTGGGCAGCATGGCCGAAATGATAGCATAACCTTCAAGCTTTTTTTCATCAACTTCAAAAGTACTTCCCAGTTTTTCGAGGAATGAAATGATTGCAATTTTTTTTGTGGGATCAAAACTTTTGGCAAAGCAAAAAGGATTATAGCCTTCGTTGATGATGGAAGTTGCATTGGGAATCAGCCGCATGACATTTGGAAGGCCTAAAATCCCGCGCATCTTTTCAATGGTGATTTTGGGCGCAAGTGAGACTATGATAGCATTTTCATTCACGTGGTCCTTTATCCCGGCAAGAGCTTCGATGATCACCGGCGGATGGAGCGCAATAAATACCACATCGGCCCGGGCAGCCTCCCCGGCAGTTTTGGCGATGCTGATTTCCGGAAATTGTTGTTTCAGCTTTGAACTTATTTCTGCATTCGTATCAAAAACCATCACATCATCCCATGATGCTTTTATGTTTTTGAAGGCGTGCAGGAAAATCCTGGTAATCCTGCCGCCACCAATAAAACCAAAAGATTGTGTTTTCATAGCTTTTTGAATTTATGTTTTTATGTACTTTTCTTTCGTTCACGAGGCTTTAGCTGACACATACACGAGCCTGTCAGCCTTTGGTTAACATCCATATTCAAGGGCATTTTATCGCGCTCCCATTCCACTAGTCCGCCTGCAAGATTAGCCGCTTTATTGTAGCCTTTTTCCAATAAAAATAATGTGGCTTCCCGGCTTTTGAGCCCTGCGGAATCGGCAAGTATCAGGTATTTATCTTCCGGCAGGGTAACATAATTTTGCTTAAAATGGCTCATGGGCAAATAAATCACCTCGTGTACGCCAAACATTTTGTAGCTGTTCAGATATTCCTCACGCACGTCCACAATTATGGCTCCATCGGCGCAGGCATTCACCGCTTCTTTTGGGGAGAGGCTCAACGATTTGCCACTTTTTATCCCTTTTCCTTCAAATAAGTTTTTCATTTAATAAAGAAGTTCAGCATGTTTATAAATCGCATTAACGGTTTCTTCACTCACAGGGGATTTCCCTTTTAAATTTTAAATTCAAAACTCAAATTAAAACCATGATTCAAATCTTCACCATCAGGAATAAATCCCTGGTAATTGAGTGAGCAAGAAACACCTTTTACAGGATTAAGGGATAATCCGCTAATAATTGCCGAAAGATTGTTGAACCCGGTTAATACTTCATTTTCGGGCAGCTCGTAGAGCAACCTATCGAAACGGCCGAATACCTGCATTTTCGGGCTTATGCTCATCGCGCCATACACCGAGTAGCCATAACTTTTGAGGCCATCGATATTTTGCAAATTATCCATAAGGTTGAATTCGATGCCAACCCGGCTCTTGAATGAAATACGCCATCCGGCGAAAGCCGAAAACATCTGTTCGGTTTCGCCGGTGTTTGAAGTTGCAGCTTTATGGTGATAATAAATGCGCCCGCTGAAATTATCGGCAGGGATGATATCCAATCCGCCGGCAAGTTTTACACTGCCCAGATCATCCTGCTCAAAGCGCGGGCCTTCGCCGTTCGTAAGCGCAAGATCCATCGCAAAGGTTTTGTTGAACTTATAGAATGCAATAAATCCCAGGTCGGAGCTTGGCAAATGCCAGTACAAATCCTGGAATGTTTGTGCGACATACCTGAACCCCCAGAATCGCTCCTGGGTGATGTAATGATTTTGAAGCAAGGCCCCCGTTTCCAGTGTAAGCTTTTCGGTGGCTTTCCATCGCAGGGAGGCAAACTTCAGAAACATGGTATATTTAGCGCCTTCTCTAAAATCGCTGCTGACAATAAATTGCTGCCCGGCTGAATCGGCAACTGTAAAGGTGCCAATGCGCGAAGGCTTGCCCCTGTCGATGATGATCTTTGCACTCCAGGCCTTATTAAAATTATATTGTAATCCCAGATGGGCACGTCCAAAATAGTAATTGTACAATTGTTCGTTTACATTGTAATTTGCCGTAGCAAAAACCTGCGCAATGGGCTTTAGCTTGTCGAAATCGAAACCGGCCTCATTTTTCTTTTCCTGCGAAAAAGATTGCAATCCTGAAAAGAAGACAATGAAGATTAAAAATAAATACTTCATTTTCATAGCTAAAAAAATCGTATTAAATCGCCCCGAAAATTAAGCCTGAAATGGTGGCCATGATCACCACCAAAATTACATAAACCAGCGTTTTTTGTGTGCCCATCACGCCCCGGATTACCAGCATGTTGGGCAGTGATAGTGATGGCCCGGCAAGCAATAATGCAAGTGCCGGTCCCTTGCCCATCCCCGAAGCCATAAGCCCTTGTAAAATTGGAACCTCGGTAAGTGTGGCGAAATACATGAATGCCCCCACGATTGAGGCAAAGAAATTGGAGAATACCGAATTACCACCAACCAGGGAAGCAATCCATTCGCCCGGGATGATGCCGGCAATGGCCGTATCGTCGTGAGTGGAGCCAAGTAAAAAACCGGCTGTAACAACCCCGATGGCCAACAGTGGTAAAATCTGTTTGGCAAAACCCCATGTTGAAATGGCCCACTCGCGGTTGTCGTCATCTTTATCTTTTAAAGTTATGATGCTCAACGCGACAATGCCTGTTAAAACCGGAACCAGTGGTGCCAGCTTGGCATTTTCGATGAAAACATTTGACAACAGAGCCGAAACCGCTGTTACCAGCACTGCTAAAAGCACCCAATGCCATTTTATTTTTAAAATGAAGATCAGCGAATAAACAAGAAACAAGGAAAAGAATCCGGTAATATACCACTTGTAGGCCCAGATGTAATACCAGGTACTTGAGGTGTCGGTACTTTCAGGACTTCCCCAGTTTGCAAAAACAAGGATGAGCACCAGGGTGAAAAAATGAAATGAGGTTTTCCACATGGGTCGTTTTTCGGGAATGTCAGGGAAATTCATCTGCTCAAGACGCTTTGCTTTTTCCTCTTTACGATAAATCAATGCCATTGCAGATCCAATGACCACCGCAAAAACCACCGCACCAATAACCCGTGCAACGCCCATCTCAAAACCTAAAATGCGTGCAGTTAAAATAATAGCAAGAATGTTGATGGCAGGCCCCGAATACAAAAAGGCAATGGCCGGTCCCAGTCCGGCACCGCGCTTGTGAATACTCGAAAAAAGTGGCAATATGGTGCAACTGCATACCGCGAGTATGGTTCCGGATACTGATGCAACCGTGTATGCAAGCCATTTTTTAGCTTTGGCTCCAAAGTATTTCATTACAGCACCCTGACTTACGAATACCGAAATAACCCCTGCAATAAAAAATGCCGGCAACAGGCACAGAATTACATGTTCCTGTGCATACCATTTTGTGAGGTCGAACATGGCCATGATGGCCTCGGTGAACCGCTCACTTTGCAAAGGCATAAAAAATGCAAAAGCAAAAATTACGGCCATCCAAATCAGAACCTTAATCTCTTTTTTCCACTCCATAATTACTTTTTTATTGTATCAGGGTATTTCATTGATTAGCCTTCACGGGAGGTTTCCTAATTTAACAATTCACTCAATTTTTGCCTGAGTTCCTTGCGAAATGCAAAAGGCTGATCCTTGGCATACATAAAGGCTTTGGTTGTTAAATTAACAACTTCATCGCCGGACACAGGAACGAGAATAAGACTTGAACCATAAATTTCATACTTTTCTACAAGTTCTTTGTTTTCCTTGTCGTCGAGGTTGAGCACATGGAACTTTAGTATACCACTGTCCAACTGATCGGCAAAGGTTCCGTTCAGCGTCTTTTTGGTTTCTTTTTCGATGGCCTCGCAGGTAGGACATCTTTTGGTGGCATGGAAATAATATACATCCACCTGGGTTGATAAAGTTTCTGATTCTTGCGCCGAGGTTGGATTCGATAAAAAAAACAAACCCAACATCAGCAATGCCGGAAGAAAAATAATTTTTTTCATAACAATGTAATTTTAATAATTGTGTGTATTGATTGTTAATTTTTGAATTTCTTTTGAAATCGCAAGGCCACATTCACCAAGGCAATAAGCACCGGCACTTCAACCAGCGGGCCGATCACTGCTGCAAAGGCTTCACCTGAATAAGGTCCAAAAACAGCCACAGCCACAGCAATTGCAAGCTCGAAATTATTGGAAGCCGCGGTAAATGCAATGGTTGCGGTTTTTGAGTAATCAGCCCCACTTCGTTTTCCCATCCAGAATGAAATCAGGAACATCACCACAAAATAAATCACCAAAGGAATGGCCACCCGAATTACATCGAAGGGTAGTTCAACGATTTTTTCGCCTTTGTAGGAAAACATAACAACAATGGTGAAAAGCAGGGCGATGAGCGTGATGGGAGAAATTTT
>JAIOZV010000251.1 GCA_021740425.1 Bacteroidales bacterium
ATCTGGCAACGAATTCTGGCAGCGAAAAACGCACAAACTGCAAAACGTGTGAGCATTATTTCAGGTTTCGGCATGTTGCCTTTTTATATAGTTTTTCCGCTTGTGGGAATGGCCATCCGGTTGGTTGTTGCCGATGATATTGCTCCCCGTGATGTGGCCTATCTGTTTCTCGACAGGCACAGCAATGAATTTATTCTGGGATTTGCTGTGGTTGGGATGCTCTCAGCCCTCATGTCATCGGGCGATAGTTTTTTAAACCTGATCTCCATTTCTGCGGTAAAGGATTTTGTGGGATGGAAAAAGGAAAAAGCAAGTATCAGTTCGATTCATACACAAAAAAGCGTGAGGATAGCCGCGATTATTTTTGGTTTTGTGGCTTTATTTATGGCCTTGTCCTTCCCTAAAATTGTGGATTTGATGGTTGTAGGACTTGCCACAATCGTGATTTTTGTGCCAGTTACATTTCTGGCTCTGATCAGAAATAATGTCCACAGATTCAGAACCGTGGCACTTTGGTCGATCATTGTGGGTTTTGTGGTAAACCTCCTTTTTTTTGTGTGGGGCATTGTTGCACCTGAGCAGTTTCAAGCAAAAGCTTCTTTTATTCCTGGTTTTATTTCGGCGCTTTTAACCTTGCTTACGGGTGTAAGTATTGTAAATTTCAAAAACCATAAAAATATACAATAGCAGGAATATCAAACCTTTTGAAATTTCACTGAATTGGAGTAAACCCCTGCCGGGAAAATCCGGGCATCAAACTGATCCTGACAGGTATCAAAATACCCTGGCATGAATGGTAATAATGCCATTGGAAAGATCGGGGAGTTCAATAAAGATGTAAAGATCATTTCCCAGGCAGGATATGCATATATCAGCAACTACGAAGGATCTGGCCGTGCCAGGGTGTGGTGAATACATTTCCAGACCAAATATAAAAATGAGATGATGCATTTGACCGATATTGTTTTTTAGCAAGTAAAAATCAGGAACGCATCAGGCGTGAACCCGGCAAGATGTCAGAATAAAACCGAGAGTAACCACAAAGAACTTTTTTAAGATAAGCTTGTTATTGTTCATGCAGGGCTTTGCCGTTCTGTGAATGGGAATAGTTAAATACAGCGCTAAAGCACGAATTAAAAAAATTGAGTTATGATAGAGGTAAAAGGAAAAAATGCACTGATTACAGGATCAAGCAGGGGAATCGGCCAACAAACCGCCATTGGCCTGGCCCGACTGGGCTGCAACATTATTTTGCACGGCCGCAAAAAAGAAAACTGTAATGAAACGCTGGAACTGCTGAAAAGCTATCAGGTAAAAACCTGCGTTGTTTATGGCGATCTGTCGGATGAAAACCAGGTGAATGATCTGATAAAGCAGGTAAATGATTTGAATATCCCTGTTGAGATTTTGTATAACAATGCGGCGTGGATGGTTGATTATCATGAAGACATCTGGACCCAAACCTGGGACGAATGGATGCAAACCATGAAAATAAACGTATTTGCCATGTACAGCCTGTGTGCAGCATTTATTCCGGGAATGATCGAGAGAGGATTTGGCAGGGTTGTGAACCTCAGTTCCGGAATAATGGACAAACCCCAACTGGTTCCCTATGGCGCTTCAAAGTGGGCAGTAAACAAACTTACGGATGATATTGCATCCACGCTTGAAAACACCGGGGTAAGGATCAACTACATTGATCCGGGCTGGATACAGACAGATATGGGTGGCAAGGACGCCGAGCATCAGGTTGAAGATGTGCTGCCCGGAATTTTAGCTCCTGCCCTGATTGAAAATGACGGCCCGAACGGGGAGTTTTTCTCAGCGGTCAACCATGACCTTGATCCTGATTTTTTGAAGGGGATATGGTTCACCAAAGATTAGCCTGAATAAAAGAGCCGGGCTGTTTCTGATGGTTTTCAAAACATAAAATCATAAAAATTCATTTTGTTGATGGTTTGGAAAGTGGCATCCGTGTAATTTTCCCGGAAGGCTTTGGGTGCTTTGCTTTCTTTATCCCTCCATTTAAATTCGAAAGCCGACAATTCGCCGTTTGTTTCTTCTATGAGGTCGATTTCCTGGTGATCATAGGTTCTCCAAAAGTAAAACTCCGAAAATGTTTCGTGGTATTTTTGCCGCTTTATGCGTTCGGCGATACAGAAGTTTTCCCATAACCGCCCCATATCATCCCGGTTTTCTGGTGGATTGAAATTGGAAATAATTGTGTTCCTGATCCCATTATCCCAAAAGAAAAAACGTGGTGATTTACTGATCTCTTTTCGCAGATTTTTGCTGAACCCCTGTAACCGAAAAATAATAAAAGCCTTTTCCAGAATATCAAGATAGCGTTGAACCGTTTTTACTGTGGTTTTTAGATTTGAAGCCAGCTCGTTATATGAAACATCGTTCCCGATTTGCAATGCAATATATTTAAGCAGATTTTGAATGAACAGGCTGTCTTTCAGATTGTCCAGTTGAAGGACATCTTTCAGCAGATATCCGTTTCTTATGTTTTCCAGTATTTTTCGTTTTTCCGTCAGGTTGTCCGATAATGCCACTTGTGGGTACATTCCATAAATGAGCCAGGTTGGCAACTGCTGCAAAGCAGGCATCATGCCGTCTGAAATTTCAGAAACGCTAAAAGGGTAGAGGTAATTAAACGAGGAACGGCCTGTAAGGGGCTCTCCAATTTGATTCCGAAGATTAAATGAGGCTGATCCGGTTACAAAAACGCTAACTCCTGGTTGTGTATCCACCAGAAGTTTGAGGCTGGCCCCGATATTTGGAATGCTTTGAGCTTCATCAATAAAAAGATACGCATAACCTGCAACGAGGTTTTTGAGTGCCTCAGTTCTTTGTGAAGATAAAATGGATGAAACATCAAAGTCCTCACCATTCAGCAGGAGTACTTTCTTTCCGGCAAACATATCCTTTATGGTTTGCATGATAATGGTTTTGCCTGTACGCCTTGCACCAAAAAGAGCTGTTACTTTTCCTGGCATTAAATCGTTGATTAACCGGCTTGTTATTGTTCTTTCAATCATTATATCATGTTAGCGTGTCCACAAATTTACGTTAATTTATCTACCATGGTACACACTTTTACCGGTTGGCATAGTTTTTTAACCGATGTTATTATGGAATTATTTTTACATCACGGAAAATCCATATCATTGCAATCCAGACCTAAACCAAGAAACCATGAAAACAAAACTTTTTTTCTTCCTGCTTGCCGGAGCCATTTGTTTTTCGGCGTGCAAACAAAGCCATGACGAATTCGCCACCTCCTCCGATGGCCTGCAAATCAGCTACACCGACCAGGGCAGTGGCGACATTGCGCTGGTGGGGGGTGACACCTACCAACAGTTCAGAGACACCACTTTTACCGGGAAAATATTTGAAGGTTATACAGCTCCATTTTACCAGGATTTCAAAACAAGCACCTATGGATTTGTCAGAGCGATGTTTCACGAAAATGCCTTTACCCAATTCCTCTTGATTAATCATTTTTTAGGATGCAAAGACTTTTCAAGTCCAGGGTATGAATTTAACATCAGCTATTTGACTCCTTTTGCGAAATGTTACCCGCGCTGGCCTTTGTTCAACTTATCAATTCAAAAAGCCTATTAGAGCATATAAACCCACACCTGATTGGCTTCATTCAGGTGTGGGTTTATTAACTGAATTTTTAATTTCTGCAGGCCTTTAATATAGCAAGGCAATTTAGGCGATTTATTTTTCTAAAAATGGAACTCCGTCCAGAATTTCCATTCTGATTCCGGTAAGGATATAGCTTTCGATCTGGTAAAACTGAGTAGCAACGATTGGTGATGTAGCTTTTTTGATTTTTTTGTAGTACGTTACAATCAGCTTATCGGTTGCAGCAGAAAGTTTAATAACTTCATTTGTCCATGCCTCAGCCTGTTCATCAGTCATACTGTCGTACTGCTCTGCATAGTTGCCCAGAAGCTCAATGCGTTTCGCTCCGTTTTCTTTTCTTTTGGCTTCGTATTCATCATACAGTGCCCAGAAAGCATCCGCTTGCAACTCAGTTGGTTGAACAAAATTGGCAACTATGGCCTTTTTCTCCATACCAAAAGCAGCCTGGTATAAATCCAGTTCTTCCTTGTTACTTTGCGCGTTTACGAATAATGCAAAAGCCATTACGGCAACTAAAAATGTGATTTTTTTCATGTGTAATAAAATTTAAATGTTAATGATAAAAATTAATTAATAATCTGATTTGTTAGTATAAAAATCGCTTTACTCAGCTTTAAAATTAAGTTTTACCCTGAGCAACAAATGAAGCAGCTTTACTCATTGTATTCCTGAAGAACCATTTCATAGCCCAATTGCCTGAGTACATCGGCTTCGTTATAAAAAGTTATACTTCTCATAATTTTTCCATTCTCGACCAGGTAATTGGAATTGGCCAGAATTGTTACAGAACCCCCATTTTTGTAGTCAATAGTCAACTCTGCCCAATTGGCAACCCAATCTCCTTTATTGTCTCCTTCAGGAATGGTAACGGCAGCAAACCGGGAACGGTCGTATTTAATTTTCTCATATAGGTTTACAACGCTCCATTTCCAGTTTTCTACTGCATCGCTTTTTCCTATCGAATCTCCATACGATGGGCCCATTCCTAAATAATTATCATCCAGAAAATTGCTCATAGACTCAAAATCCAGATTTTCCACAGCTTGTACATAGCTTTTTACAAGGTCGATATTTTCAGTATTTTTCTTTTCGTTGGTAGTGGTGCAGCCAACCAGGCCAATGATCAAAACAGCCAGAAATATTAAATTTTTCATATCTCTATTATTTATTTAATGGTGTATCCTTTTCCTTCCATACATACAGTGAATGCTTTCTCAAAGCTATCCTTCATTGCCTGCTCCGATGCAGCGGCATTAGCCTGCGATTGCTGGTTTTCATGTGCCTGCATCTCTCTTCCTGCCCGCCTGCCGGCCAGACCTCCCACAACAGCACCTATAGCCGCTCCTTTGCCTGCGTCTCCGGAAATGGCGCCAATGGCTGCACCTGCTGCAGCACCTTTTGCCCCACCCACAATAGCACCGCCGGTCGGTCCTGATTGAACCGGGGCCGCTTCCACTTTCGGAAGGTCTAAAGGATCAATTCCGGATTGATCCACAGCCCACTTGTAACATTCAAACTCATCTACTTTTTGTTGTTGTTGACTTTGGTTTTTAGTTGGGAAAACATACAATTTAAGTGTTTTCGAAATTTGATTGTATGTCATCTTGGAAGTGTCGGGCAAAACCTGTGTGGTAGGTACAGCCTGCGAAAATATTTCCTGACCAGTTGAGAGGAAAATAACCAGTAGGAATATCCCGGCCATTGTTTTGCTTAAAAATTTTGTTGTCATACTATTATTGTTTTGAAATTTTATTGTGATTTGGGTTGTGCTCCAATTGGAATTTTCAGGAAGAAATAAAAGGCTGAGTTTTTGATGGTCACATCAGCATTATTACTTACGTCCACTAAACTGTAATAATAAGTTACCCCGACACTCATGCTCTTTATTTCCTGGCTGAATTTATAGCCAAGCCCACCTGACAGCCCGACATCGATGCGTTTATACTCATCGGTAACTTCCCTTGTATAACTGAGGTCACCTCCAAGATCGGAAGTTTCAAAAATATCATTGGGTTTGTAAATGAGCCCCAATGTTGGGCCTGCCTCAACATACCACTTTTTGTTAAAGCGTTGATGCCACATAATTGGTACATAGAAGCATGGGATTTTCTTTGTTAAGGTGCCATGCTGATAAAGCGTGTCAAAATCGGCATCCCCTATTGGATAGGTGGACATTCCTGTGGCTCCTACACTCGATTTCACACGAACACCGGTGCTTATGTATGAATTTTCCATTAAATTGATATGGAAATAAAATCCAAGGTCAAAAGCATTGAGTCCTTTAGATCCACTGATATCATTGATGTACGAACGGCTCATCCCTCCTTCCAGCCCAAACTCTATTTTTGGCGAGTTGAGTTTTTCTCCAAAAAGCAGAGTTATCAGTACCTGAGCGTTTATCGTGGTGGTAAACAGAACCATGATGAAGATGGCAATAACTTTTTTAATGTTTCTCATTTTTAATGATGTTGTTAATTTCTATTCGGTGTTTCGGTTTTAACAAACACTTCCATATATTTTTAAGATACAAGCTCCACTAATGCCAGCATTTTTATTTAACCAACTGCATAGGTGGATTTTTCCATGTACCATCCAGAGCAGCTGCTTCTGGCCAATAGATGCGCAGGTAACATGAGAAGGGTCCCTCGGGTGCAGGAAGCCAATTCGATTCCATGTCCTTGCCGGGTGACTCGTGCTGGATGTAGAGCGTGAGGCCGCCATCGGTATCCATTTTCATGTCCGGCAACATTGGCGAGTTGATGAGGTAGCGGTTGATCGGATTCGCGACGAGCAGACTCTGCGGCAGTTCATACATGGTGAGCGACCAGAACGCATGCGCTGGCGGCAGTTGGCCCTTCGGGAAATGCAGCGTATAGCGGTTAGCGCCGTTGAGCTTTTGGCCGCTCGCGTCAGTAAAATAAATAGGGTACATCGCTTCCTGTTTTGAATTTCCCCAGATGCCAATGGTTGCGAGCCAGCGATAGAAGTAATTGTTTTTCATGGATGCGCGCGTGCCGAAGACATCGCCGGCGGTAATTTTAC
>JAIOZV010000252.1 GCA_021740425.1 Bacteroidales bacterium
TCCAGCAATTTTAAGGATGAAGCCCTGAATACTCCCTACAGAGTAAGCCTGTTCCCAAATGATATTTTTGAAAAACCAAACTATTTACTGCTCTCTTTTCCAGAGGCATCCTCACATTTATACAAATCCATTTTATTTCTGTTGGCAGGCTCGGTAATTTTTACCCTGATCATAATGGTTACTTTTTCGATAACGATATGGGTAATTTTGCATCAAAAGAAAATATCGGAAATCAAATCGGATTTTATCAACAATATGACCCATGAATTTAAAACCCCGATTGCCACAATCTCACTTGCAGTTGATTCCATAGATAATCCAAAGATTCTTTCAATCCCCGAAAAAATAACGTATTTCACCGGTATTATTCGTGATGAAAACCGCAGGATGAACAAACAGGTTGAAAATGTGCTGCAAATGGCCATGATCGATAAAAAAGATTTCAATCTCCAGATTCGCGAAATAAATACCCACGAAATTATCAGGCGATCAGCAGATCATTTCAGCCTCCAACTCGAAAAGAAAAAAGGTTCGCTTGCCTTGGATCTGAATGCTGAAAACCCCTTCATCAACAATGATGAAATTCATTTTTATAATATCATCAATAACCTCATCGACAATGCCATTAAATACAGCCCCGAAAATCCGGAAATCAAAATCTCAACCCAAAACCGCAACAACGGAATCATAATTTCGGTCGAGGACAAGGGATTAGGCATAAGCAAGGAAGCCCAGGAAAAAATATTTGATAAATTTTACCGTGTACATACTGGTAATGTTCACAACGTTAAAGGTTTTGGCCTTGGCTTGAGCTACGTCAAAGCACTCGTACAAACATTCAGAGGAACTATAAAGGTGCAAAGCGAACCCGGGAAAGGAAGCAAATTTGATGTATTTTTGCCGGTAAACGAAGATGGCAGAGGATAAATGGGAGAAGTTAGATGGGAGAAGTTAGAATTTAGAGGGGAGTTTGGAGTAGTGGAGTATTGTGTCAAATTTAAAATACAAACGATTACCGGATAACTGATAACAAGTAACTATTAACCCAATAACTATTTGGCGGATGGGGAAAAAAGTACAAGTATTTATGGTTGAAGATGACCACAATTTTGGGGCAGTTCTGAAATCATATCTGGAAATTCATGACTACATCGTGCATTGGGTGGATGATGGAAAACATGCGGTCAGGGAATTCCGATCCGAGGATTTTGATATATGTATTTTGGATGTAATGCTCCCGAATGTGGATGGATTTCAAATTGCCAAAGAAATCCGTTTCTCCGATAAAAATATTCCTCTGATCTTTCTCACCGCTAAAGCCCTGAAAGAGGATATCCTCAAAGGGTTTAGTCTGGGAGCTGATGATTATATTACCAAGCCCTTCGACTCGGAAGTGCTCCTTTGCAAAATAAAAGCCATTTTGAAAAGAAATGAAATAAATGAGGAATCACAGCCCGAAAAAGATGAGTTTGAACTCGGGAAATACAGGTTTAATTATCCCCATCGTTTTCTGATTATCGATGGCTTCAGGCACAAACTCTCCCCGCGCGAAGCCGAACTGCTCAGGTTGCTGTGTATAAAAATAAATGATGTTTTGCCCCGCGAAATGGCCTTAAAAAAAATTTGGGGCGAAGACAATTATTTTACTACCCGCAGCATGGATGTTTTCATCACAAAATTACGCAAATACCTCAAAGACGATCCGGCCATCGAGATCAGCAATATCCACGGCAGCGGATTCAAATTAACCGTGAATTAAACAATTTCCCCTCTTTTTGCTTTATTGAACATGGAAAACAAAACTACCAATCATTTTTATCAAAAGGTATCGGAATATTATGACCTGGATGCCGACCTGGGATTTAAAAAACGTGCAGAGAGTAATGTTCTGCTTGATCGCATCCGCAACGATTTCAGAAAGGTTACCATCACCTATCCCTTTTCAAATATTTTGGAAATAGGCTGCGGCCCCGGATTTGACGTATGCTGGTTTGCCAAAACATATCCTGAAAGCAGGGTCACAGGTGTGGATATTTCACCCAAAATGATCGAAACCACCCTGGAACAAATTAAGCGACTTGCACTTAAAAATGCAACTGCCCGTGTTTGCGATGAACGCGGGCTTGTGGAAGCTTTTGGGAAAGCAAACTTCGACATGGTTTACGTTTATTTTGGCGCTTTAAACACTGTTGCCGACCTTTCCCATGCTGCTTCTCAAATTCACAATTTGCTTGTCCACGGCGGCCATGCAGTGCTAACTTTTGTAAATAAATGGTACCTCCGCGAAATGGTGGTGCAGGCCATGAAACTCAATTTTAAAATTGCTTTTGCAAGACTAAGGAAAGAATGGGGAGGGTACTCCGTTGACAGGCATCTGCCTTCGAGATGCTACAGCCCAAGAGAAATCCTGGCTGCTTTTCGGGATTTTAAATTGATAGAAAGAAAGGGGTACAGCATTAAATTTCCGGCCTGGTACAATGCTCACAAGGTAAAAAACAACCCTGAGAAGGCAGATGCTCTCTGGCAGTCAGATCAGGAACTTCAAAAATCATGGTGGTGGTCCAAAGGCGAATACACCTTGTTCGTTTTTCGAAAAGATTAGTCTATAAAATAGATCATCCTATTCCAAATAATTAATCATCGGATTTGACAAATTACACGGATAAAAAGATAACGAATTTATTTAATCCGTTTAATTCGATGACCATTGATAAAAAACGGGGATGGGCTTTCACCGATAATTTAATCATCGGATTTGACAAATTACACGGATAAAAAGATAACGAATTTGTTTAATCCGTTTAATTCGATGACCATTGATAAAAAACGGGGATGGGCTTTCACCGATAATTTAATCATCGGATTTGCAGAATTACACGGATAAAAAGATAACGAATTTATTTAATCCGTTTAATTCGATGACCATTGATAAAAAACGGGGATGTGCTTTCACCGATAATTTAATCATCGGATTTGACGAATTACACGGATAAAAAGATAACGAATTTGTTTAATCCGTTTAATTCGATGACCATTTATAAAAAACGGGGATGGGCTTTCACCGATAATTTAATCATCGGATTTGACGAATTACACGGATAAAAAGATAACGAATTTGTTTAATCCGTTTAATTCGATGACCATTGATAAAAAACGGGGATGGGCTTTCACCGATAATTTAATCATCGGATTTGACGAATTACACGGATAAAAAGATAACGAATTTGTTTAATCCGTTTAATTCGATGACCAATTATAAAAAACATGGGGTGGGCTATCTACTTTTTATATTTTGATGTCTGCTCGCTTTTCCCCTTCATAAAAATAATTGCAAACCCTATGATGACAAAGGGAATGCTCAACCATTGCCCCATGTTTAAAACCATTGTAGCTTCAAAATTCACCTGGGGTTCTTTAAGAAACTCTATGAAAAAACGTGCACTGAATAGCAGCACCAAAAACAGTCCGAAGATAAACCCGGGCTTAGGCTTGCCGTTATTTTTCCAGTAAATCCAGTGCAGCAACAAGAAAATCCCAAGATATGAAAGTGCCTCATAAATTTGGGTAGGATGGCGCGGAATGTTATCTTCAGAAACAAAAACAAATGCCCAGGGAAGGTCGCTTGGGCGGCCATAAATTTCTGAATTCATAAGGTTCCCCAGGCGGATAAACATCCCCGCAAGGGCAACAACAATCACAATTCGATCGAGTACCCAGAAATATGTTTTTCCTGTTTGCTTCGAAAACAACCACAAAGCAAACAAAATCCCAATTGCCGCCCCATGTGAGGCCAGCCCCCCATTCCAAATTTGGATGATTTCGCCGGGATGGGAAAAATAATATTGCGGCTCATAAAACAACACATGCCCCAAACGGGCACCAACCACGGTAGAAATAACCATATACATGGCCAGTTTATCCAACAATTTTACAGCCTGTTGCGGGTCTTTGATTTCGTGCTTAAAAACCCTCGTTAATATCAGGTAGCCAAAAAAGAAACCGGCGGCAAAAAGCAGTCCGTACCACCTTACAGGAAACCACGTGTCGGGGAAAACCTCAGGGCTTACGCTCCATTCGATAAATTGTAGCAGCATGTTTTAAAATTTTGGCAAAGATACATTTTTAGCCTGAATAATCTTTGTGATCAGCCACTGCAGGAGTGAACCGGGAATTGACTTTTCACCCGGCCAAGCCCGGGTAGCAATGTGATGAATCATTTGTTAACAAGGGTTCTGAAAGCCCGGGCTATGTAATTTTACGAAAGAAAAACCAATCTCACCAAACACGATTAAAGCATTAGACACAGCTTGATCCGGCCACAGTATTTCGATTGAGGTTTTATACTTACTTTTACACCAAAAACAGTTCCTCATGTTACTTTATCAAATTGGATTAACCCTATTGCCCGGCGTGGGTGATGTGTTGGGCAAAAAACTCGTAGCCTATTGCGGGGGCGTTGAAGCTGTTTTCAGGCAAAAGAAATCTGCCCTGGAAAAAATCCCCGGAATTGGTGAAAAATTAGTGACTGCCATTTTATCTCAAAATGTACTCAGCCGGGCCGAAGAAGAAATATCCTTCATCGAAAAAAACCATATCACCACGCTTTTTTACCTCGAAAAGAAATACCCGGGACGGCTAAAAAACTGTATTGATGGCCCCATAATGCTTTATTATAAAGGCAATGCCGAGTTCAACACCCAAAAAGTAATCAGTATTGTGGGCACAAGAAAAGCCACTGAGTATGGGAGGGAGATGTGCGACAAAATTGTTAAAGGCCTGAGGGAACATGGCGTTTTGGTGGTTAGTGGGCTGGCTTATGGCATCGACACCTGTGTACACAGGGCTTCACTGGAACAAAAACTCAAAACAGTGGCCGTGCTTGGCCATGGCCTCGACAGGCTTTACCCCTACCTTAATACGTCGCTGTCGGAAAAAATTCTTGACCAGGGTGGATTGATCACTGAGTTTATGAGTAAAACCAAACCCGACCGTGAAAATTTTCCCAGGCGAAACCGAATTATTGCAGGACTTGCCGATGCCACACTTGTGGTAGAAGCTGCAAAATCGGGCGGAGCCCTCATCACAGCCGAAATAGCAAATTCCTACAACCGGGATGTTTTTAGTGTGCCAGGCCGCATTGGCGATTCATGGTCGGAGGGTTGCAATTTTCTCATCAAAACAAACAAAGCACACCTTATTCAATCGGCTCAGGATATTGCCTACATCATGGGTTGGCAGAAAAGCAATGAGATTAAACCCAAAATACAGCGTGAATTGTTTTTGGAGCTTACTCCTGATGAAGAGAGAATTGCAGATGTTTTGCGCATGGAGGATATGATGGGGATCGATGATATTTGTTTGAAAACCAATCTCCCGACCAGCAAAGTTTCGGCAACCCTGCTAAACCTTGAATTTCAGGGACTGGTCAGGGTGTTGCCGGGAAAAGTTTACAAGCTTGAAATGTAATTAATTTGCTCCTGTTTAAATTTTCCTGATAAAAAATCAATTCCGGTTTTTTGGCAATCAAGCAAAATTCATCAGAAATCAATCATCAATTATCTACTTTTGCCCAAAATGTTAGTTTATGCTGATCATCGATAAACCTTATGTTTCAGAACTTCTCAGAAACACGCTGCTGAAAAATCAATTCCCGGTATTGAAAACCCCCGATGCCATCGAACTCCTACCCGATAAGGGGATCAATTTTATTAGCGAAAAAGATGCGATTGAAAAATACCGCACAGGCGAAATTCAAACCATCTATACCTCCTCCGAGAATTCGATAGGATGGATTTCCAAAAACCTTTCGTTTTCGGAACTTCCTGAAAAAGTAGATGTGTTTAAAAACAAAATCAAATTCAGAAAATTGGTCTCAACACTTTATCCCGACTTTTATTTCAAAGCGGTTGAACCAGATAAAATTGATGAATTAAAATACGATGAATTGCCACATCCATTCATCATAAAACCCAACGTAGGGTTTTTCAGCCTGGGCGTGCATAAAGTCAACTCCGCAGAGAATTGGAAAAGGGTAAAAACGGAAATACGCAGAGAAGCCGAATTGATCAAAAACACCTACCCGAAAGAAGTGCTCAACACTACACGATTCATCACCGAAGAAAACATTGAAGGCGAAGAATACACCGTGGATGCTTTTTATGATGGAAATGGTGAGCCGGTAATACTCGGGATGATGCATCACATTTTTTCAGGTGATGAAGATACCAGCGACCGGCTCTACACTACTTCCCCGAAAGTGGTTGACGAAAACCTGCAACGGTTTATGAACTTCCTGATCGAACTGGGAAATTTGGCAGGTCTCAAAAACTTCCCCCTGCATCTTGAGGTGCGTGTTGATAATATTGGCCGAATCATGCCCATTGAGGGGAATCCGCTACGCTACGGCGGCTGGTGTACTTCGGCAGAGCTAACACATTATGCATTTGGTTTCAATCCTTACGAATATGTTATGCTGCGAAAGAAACCTGATTGGGACAGCATATTAAAAAACCATTCAGGAAATTCATTCAGCATAATTATCCTCAACAACAACTCAGGCACAGAAGCCGGAAAAATCAAACATTTCGATTACGAAAAGCTGACTTCAAAACTTGAGAAGGTTCTGGAGCTTCGCCAGGTGGATGTTGTAAAATTTCA
>JAIOZV010000253.1 GCA_021740425.1 Bacteroidales bacterium
TATTAAAAGGCCGATATATAGCTCCTCAGAGGCATCAATTTGCAGCGGGTTGGTCAGGTTCACTGTATTCCAGCTATTTTCGGTGATAGTTTCGAGTGTTTGCGAATAAATAAGGCTGGCGGTGTTTTCTCCTTCCCAAATTTTTAGCACGTACCCGGGGGCATCCGAACCCAGAAAAAATGAAACTTTGCTAATGTATGCTTCGTCCAGCAACTCAAGATCAGAAGTACTCCAGCGGGCTGCAATATAATACGAACCGCCCCCGTCAAGAGAAATAGTCCCTGCATTCGTTCCATTATCCCAATGAATCCATTGAGGCTCCTGTGGTGCTGACCATGAAATCAAAACATCATTTTCAGAAACCTGGGCCTGGAGGTTTGTGGGAGGCTCAACAGAGGCATTGGCGGGCACAATATCCATTATGGCAGCCTGGTTGTTGTTAAAATTGGCTCCGGCAGGATTGAGATTTGATAAATAAAAATAACCATTGGCATATCCACCCCATCCCCAGTTCATGTGGAAATAATTGTCGGCTGCATAGCCATCACAAACCCATGCATGGCCTCCGGTACCGTTTCCACGGTAAATCACCGGACGTTGGATATCGAGTTCAGCACGAAGCATGCTTTCCCATTCAGAGTCCTGATAATTATCCTTAAGAAAGTATTGGGCTTCTTCGTTGTATCCAAAATAATTGATCAGTGAATTTCGCGCTAGACTGGTTGATGCACCGGAGCCAGACGGATCAAATTGCATATCAACACTTACTGCACAGTGGTATATAAGTGTGGCAACATCAGTATTGCTGTTTCCAAGGTTGGTGGGCATATTTTCCCATTGATAAGTTGTATTCTCGAAATCTGCCCATTGCAAACCATAGGGAGAAATACTGTATGAATGAGACCCGGAACCGCTCACCGGGTGGTTCCAGTATTTCATAACCTGCGCCATTGCCAGTGCCACACATCCTGCCGGTACATGACCACAATATCCGTTGGGAGAGGCTTCATCCTCCGGACATAAGGCATTGTAATAACAACTTTGATTCCATGCAGTGCTTAGCAGGGGACTTACCGAGCTATCGTCCTGCAATGCTTTGGAGGGATTCAGCCATTTCTTCCATTGCTCAGATATTTCAGAGTTGGCTTCCAGATTATGGTTTATGGCATAAAGAATTTCACTTTCATAATTTTTGATGATTTCTGCAAAACCGGGAGGCAGGTCTTTGGCTGACAACTCAATGGCGCGTTCAGTTGAAAATCCAAGCACCGGAATGGTTCCATCCCATGCCGACAGTATCAAAAACCCTTCATCATGAAGGTTGTAGATATACAGCAAATCATGGCCACCGGAGGTTCTGATTTCAGCCAATTTAATTTCAAAATCATCATAAATATTATTTATCCGGTCAGCGAACATTTCGAGATAGAAATTATTTGCAATTTGCATGGCAATATCCTTGTTAATGGCATTGCCAAAAGAATAAGCGGAAAAAAGCAGGGTGAAGGTAAGAAGGGCGATGCGTAACAAATTTTTCATTTTGTTGAAAGTTTTAAGTTTTTCGTTTGAGATTAGCTCCAACAAAAATAAATAAAATATTCAATGCAACTGATATACAGTTGAAAAACAAGGTGCTATTCGCAAGGACTGAATTGAAAAGAAAATGAGGAATCAGCAAAAAGCGCATAGGCTTTTCCAGGAATGAGTTCGTTGAGGCTTAGAATAGAATGCTCCGGCCAAAACATTCTGAAACCGGCAATTTCCTTTATAACCTTCACCTTATCCATATTATCCTGAAATAAGGTTGCAATATCAACTTCACAATCCACAGGCACCGGCAGAAAATTCCAGCCCGGTTGTATATCAAAGCCTAAATTTTGTGGAGGATATCCTTTAAAAGTAAGGGTTACTTCATTATTCATTTTCACAAGATAAGCCTTATTTTCCCAAGATTTCAGCATATTGAGACCTGACTGAGGCTGGTAGATATTTTCTCCATCAGAAATCAAAATCAAATCCTGTTGGCTGCTGCAAAAAACACTATCCATCAAATTGTACCAGGGTATAACAGGACTTGAAATGCTGCTCCATCCTTGCGGAACAACAATTTGAGCAAGCTGCCCCGAATAAAGGTCAGTTAAAACTGAGAATGTCCCCGGGAAAAAAGAGTGGAAAGGAACCAAAGGGTCAAAAGTGGGTGTGGCAGGAAATTCTTCCTGTTGTGACGATGAATAGATGATGAAATTAAAATCTTCATAGTAGGAAAATCCGTCCTTTACAGGGGTTAGGGGATTATCTCCCTGGGTTACTATGGCTACTGATGCAGTATCGTTCCATTCAACGGCTCCGCCACAACGCAAAGTGTCGCCATCGCTCATGTAGAAAACCCCAATAAAATCTCCTGCTTGTATTGGAATTTCGAATATCCGGGGATTGGCGCTGAGCGACATTATGACAGAGTGTTTCGTCATGGTTTCTTCATACTCCCAGCCGGGTGGTAAACTTGTAACTACCGGCAGCACTTCAATATAGTTTTCTTTGATTAATGTATCGCTGCCTTGCATACCTGTTACAACAAGTGTAACATTAAAAAATCCTGGTGAATGGTACAACACAACAGGATTTTCGGTGTAGGATACCGAAGGTGAAGCTCCGGGAAAGTGCCATTTAAAAAAAGTCGGTCCACCGGTTGAGAGGTTCGTAAAGCTTATTGTCTCATTTTCTGAAATCAGTGTATCACTCGCCACAAAATCCGCAATAATGGAGTCAGCCTTTATATTGTAATTTCCAGGCATTTTATCTATAAAAAAATCAGAACTTCGAGTGTCTTCGTTCACACTTGCATTGCCCGATTGAGCATACAGTCCGAAAGAAAATGAGAAGGATAGCCCAAAAATAATTACAAGGAGTTGAGATTTCATAATCAATTCATTTCATTTGTTAAATAAATTATCACCACAGCAAGCAATCCGTCATATCATCCAATGGTTACAAATGTACGCATTTTGATTTGAAATGGTAGTTCAAAGTTGATTTCAATACGCACAAAACGTCCAACATTGTGAAAAATTCCGCCTTGATGACCTGCAAATATCCGACGGTATTACGAATTTGCTTTTGATTATATTTCAGGCTCGCCTGCCTGCACATATTTTACAAACTCCCCGAGGTCGGCAGGCAAGTAATTTTCAATTATCGATTGAACAAGATTGATGTATTCAGAGCCTTTTTCAGAATATCGTTCAAGGCCTTGAGCCAAAAGCAGGGCATTGGGATATTCGCCACTTTTCCTTAACTCAAATCTCTTCGCCCTGAGTGAAGTGTAGGCAAAACCTGTATTGAGGAGCCAGATGTATTCTTCAATACAAGCCTCCTTTGATGGATAGGCTTTTACCCAAAACGATGGTGAATCGACACCCGAAGGTTGCACACCGCAACCGGGAGTATAGCATCTGATGCCAAAATAATTATTGATTTCATCGGAGAAACCTGATTTTCCCCAGCCTGATTCGACGATTGCCTGCGCCAGAACAAGCTTTTCGGGAATGTAATCGACCATGTAAAGCAGTGAATCGATCATCATTTTGTAGTCTGCCCTGGCAATATTATTGTCGAATGTAAGTCCCTTTAGCTTGTAATTTAAAGCGAGTTCATTGAGTTTTTCCATCTGATGGCCTTTAACTGTTACATGGTAAAAATCGTCCCGAAGGTTGAGGAGCCAGGCCCGGTCAAGCATAATTTTTTGATTGGCCTCAACAGCATTCGGATAAAATTCTACAATGAACTTTTTGTGAGAATCAGGCAAAGTTTTAACTGTGGAAATTTGCTCCATGTCAAAACTGTCATTTTTACAGGATGTAAACAAGAGCGACATTCCAAAAAGCAGCAATATTGCCATTTCAATATTTATCATGCGTTTTATCATAAATAGTAAAAGTTGGATTTCATAATTAAAATCAGATTATTGATGTAAACTTTTCCTCTGGACGAATATTTCTCGAGCCCTTTAACAATATAAAAAGGATCAGGCAGATCAGTGTTCAGGCGGTTTACAATTCTCAAATCGCGAAAACTTTCGTAATACTTACCCGAGTTAAGCAATCGCATGTAGTCCCTCACACTATCGATCAGGTCAGGATATTTTTTTACATAAAACCCTGTGGCTTTTTTTGGAGAAATTCCACAACCTTCGCGCGTGCATCTTATCCCGAAATAATTATTGCCTTCGATTGTAAACCTTGATGTGCCCCAGTTGGACTCAATTGCCGCCTGTGCCAAAACAAGCTTACGTGGTATAATATCCACTCTTTTGAGTAATTCTTTAAAGTGCTGACCCGACAAAACAAACATTGAACTGTCGGGGGGGACATCACAGCGGTACAATTTAAGATAATTGTAAATTAAAAAAGTTTTTTCCTGAGGAAATTCATTGTTGGTTTTAAATTCACGATAGAGGGTGGAAATACCTTTGCGCTGGGTGGAAATTTCTGAATTTACCTGATCAATTACCGGCAACAGAGATTCCACAAAAAGTTGTTGCTCCATTGTGGGCGCTTTCTGAGCAGACACCATAACTGACATGATCAGAAAAAAACAAAGAAGAAATACCTTAAAAACTCTCACTAATGATGAACGAATTAATAAATTAACAAAACAAAACGTTATCCAATTTGAAATTTCAGGTTCGATAAATTGGAACAAGATTTGAAATTCGCAAATCTACAATTTTTTGTTTAGCAACTTTTACATCAAAAATTTGTTGATGTTTTAAAACGAAACAAGTTAACTGGGTATGAAAAACAGGGAGCTGAGTGCTTTGGTAAGCTTAATTGATGAGCCAGACTCGAATATGTTCGGCAGTATCAGGCAAAAAATATTTTCCTACGGAATGGAAGCAATACCCATTTTGGAAGATGCCTGGGATATTACAACTAACGACCATATTCAGCACAGAATTGAATCCATTATTCAGCAAATACAATTCAATCATATTTTTAATGAACTCGCCAAATGGAAAAATAATCCGGGTCGCGATCTTCTGAAAGGATTTATCCTTGTTGCAAAATATCATTATCCTGACCTGAATGAAAAAGTTATTATCAACAAAATCGGGGCTATAATTCAGGATGTGTGGCTTGAATTAAATGCCAACCTTACCCCCCTCGAAAAGGTTAAGGTACTGAATCACATATTTTTTGATGTCCACGGATTTAAAGGCAATAAAAAAGACATGAATGCACCTTCAAATTCATTCATCAATATTATTATGGAAAGCAAAAAAGCCAATCCTATCTCATTGAGCATCCTTTACATGGTGATTGCCCAAAGTTTAAAAATACCTGTTTACGGCATCAATCTCCCTCAAAATTTCATAATGGCATACATGGGTGGTATGATCAACGACCCCGGGCTGATTGAACTTAAAGATGTTCAGTTTTACCTGAACGCATTTAACAATGGAGCCGTTTTTACCAAAAAAGAAATTGAATTGTTTTTGCGCCGGATAAATCTTGAATATGAAAATAAATATTTCCTCCCCTGCGACAATATTACCATCATCAAACGGGTGCTCAACAACCTGATCTTTTCTTACGAAAACTCCAACAAAGAGGAAAAAGCAATTGAAATTAAGAAACTTCAAACTGCACTTGATTAGTTTGCCGGCTCACAGATAGTGCTTCCCGGATAGAAGTTGGAGGGTAGTTGATTGATATTACTTTTTAAAAACGCTATTTACTCAATTTAAAGCAGGCCTAAATCATGCTTTTGTAATCGGGTATTTCTTCTAAAAATGCAAAGCTGTTTCCGATAAAATCAATTTTTGCGCAATAATGCACCAGACCGTTGGTAACAATCAGATAGCTCACCCTGAGCGCAAGGTTGTAACGACTGATTTGCTCAAAAACTTTTTGATCGATTTTCACCTCAGGAGCCTTACATTCAACAATCATTACGGGCTGACCTTTACTCCCAAAAATTAATATATCAGTTCTTTTGGTAAGACTGTTCAGGCTGAGTGCTTTTTCAACTCCCATCATCATCAGCGGAACATTTTTCTCATTCAGGAGATAGCGGATAAAATTCTGCCTGACCCATTCTTCAGGTGTTAACACAACATATTTTAGCCTGATGTCATCAAAAATCTCTGTATGACCCTTGCTATCTCTTATCCTGAAATCATAATCCGGAAGGTTGAGCCTCACCATTATCATCCTTTCTTTGGGCAAAAGTACCGATTATTGGTAGTTTTCGATTATTTTTGCGCCAAATTAACTGGGTATGAAAACGAAAAAAGAAATCGTTCAAAACTGGCTTCCCCGTTACACAGGCTTGCCTTTGGAACAATTTGGCCAATACATTTTATTGGTAAATTTCCAGAAATATCTGGAAGTTTTTGCTGAAATGAATCATGTTAAAATTGTGGGCGAAGACCGGGCTATGCCCTGTGCCACAGCAGGAAATATTACCATGATAAAGTTTGGTATGGGAAGCGCCAACGCTGCCACAATCATGGATTTACTAAGCTCCATCCATCCCAAGGCAGCCCTTTTTTTGGGAAAATGTGGCGGGCTGAAAAAGAAAAATCAACTGGGTGACCTTATTTTACCCATTGCTGCGATCCGCGGCGATGGTGTTTCCAACGATTACTTTCCCA
>JAIOZV010000254.1 GCA_021740425.1 Bacteroidales bacterium
AGGCTTAAGTCAGCGTTTCCAATGTTGTTTATCTGGATAGTCCATACGGCTGAATCACCGATGGCTACATTCCCGAAATTGTAAGAAGTAACCGGCACATTAATTTCCGGCGTTCCGATACCTCCAAGATCAACTTTGTAAAGTGTACTCGGGCTGCTGAGCTGACCATCGGCATACCATAAAAAGGCACCATCCCAAACCACCCCTGATGGTTTGATATTTTCGGAGTTGTGCGACTCCAACAGTGCGCCGGTAAGATCGGTTTTGTAAATGAGGTTTCCCTCATAATCCACGATCCATAAAAAATCGTCCTGTCTGCAAACATCCCATACCTGATCGGCCACAGGTGGAGCAAATTGACTGAGTACCGTTCCCTGATCATCGATATTATAAATTGTGCCGGGGTTTGGATAATAGGTGGAAACCCAAAATTTTCCATCATCCCAGGCAATGCCCGACATGTAATGATCGGGAAGTACGATGGTGGAAATGATGTTTCCTGAAAAATCCAGTTCGGTGGCAAGGGCAGGGTTTGAGCTTCCTGATGGCTGGTTTATCACCCAAAGATTTTCTCCATCGAAAGTCATCCCAAAGCTATCACCAATTTCAGGGTGGGTAAACATGAGGGTAGTTTCACCGGTGACGGGGTCGAGTTTATAAAAGTCGTCTCCATCAGCACCATAAATTCCAAAATAGATGAATTGGCCATCCCATGCCAAACCGGAGGCTTTGCCGGGAATATCAAATGTTTCCACAATGGTCCATTCGCCACCCCGTGGATTACTTTGGGCAAACAAGGCAGGGAAAATCAGGATTGCACATATCAGCAATATTGTGAGTTTTTTCATAATACTTTGAATTTAATTATTTTGCAATGATTATTTTTTCGGTTTTGTGTGCTTTTCCAATGCTAAGTTTGCAAACATAAACACCGGCATTATTAACCTCCAAATCAGCCCGCACATTCAAAGGAATAATATTTTCGCCTTCGGTTAGCAAACCATCAAAAACCGTAGCCACGAATTTGCCTTCAAGGGTAAAAACATCAATTCGGGCATGGGTTTCATTTTCAGTATTCACCCAAATACTTGAATTTTCAGAAATCGGATTTGGTGAGATATTAAAATCAATCTCTGAGAGCTTCTGCTCTCTGCGATTTTCAACTCCCGTCCACAAATCGTCCAGATGAATCTTAAAACATGAATTACCATAGGTTCCCACCACAAGATCGCGTGTAGGTACATGAATTTGCATCGATACACAGGCAGTATTTGGCATTCCGGAAGAAATACCATACCAGTTATAAAGGTCATCATCACACATAAAAATACCACCATCAGTAGCAAGAATCAATCTGCCGGGGTATTCGGGGTCGCAAACCAATTCATTTACCGGAATATCAGGAAGCCCATTGGATATGTTGATCCAATCCTGCCCCAGATTTGTAGATTTAAAAACGTGAGGTGTATGTTCGTCCCATCTCATTCCCGACAAGGTTATATAAATGGTATTTTCATCAAATGGATCAAAAACTACACTTGTAATGGATCGCTGGGGCAAGCCATCAGAGATATTTTCCCAGTCGTCGCCATCATTTGTCGAAATATAAACCATGCCATCATCGGCACCTGTGAGCAGGTATTCAGGATGGTGTGTTGAAATATCGAGGGTTGCAATGGTATGAAAAGTACTGCCTTCGTCACCCATGGTTAAATCGCCACTTATAGCTTCCCAGTCGTCACCATAATTTGTACCTTTCCAAAGTCTGTAGGTTCCAAAATAAAGAATGGTGGGATCTTCGGGATGGAGTTTGAATGGTGAAGACCAGTTTTTACGGTCATTTTCAAAAGCGCCGGCGATATAGTCAAAATCGTTTCCGAGATCAAATGAACGGGCAAGGTTACCCCACTGAGATTCCGCATAAATAATGTTGGAATTGGTGTAATCAACCTGACAATACATGCCATCGCCACCAAGAATGGCATCCCAGTCGTCAAGGTTTCCGGTGAGTGTTCTTATGGTATTGTTGTCCTGGGTTCCGCCATAAATTCTTTGTGGATTCAGGTAATCGATTTCGATGTGATAAAACTGAACCAGCGGGACATTATTGATTTTTGTCCAGGAGCTACCTTCGTTATCACTGTAATAAAGACCTCCATCATTCCCCTCAAAAATACGTCCAGTATTTTCATCAATCCACATAGCATGATGATCCACATGGATTTCCCACGAATTCCAGTAACCTGCCAGACCTGTGTAGCTGTTTCCACCTGTTGATGATTTCCACAACTCCATACCCAGCAAATAAAATTGATTTTCGTCAGCAGGATCTACACGGATTTGCCCGAAATACCAGCCGAAATTGCTGTTCATTCCCTGAATGTCACCATCACTTGTTGCAGACCAGCTTTCGCCTGTATCTTGCGATTTGTAAACCTTCACAGCATATTGATTATCGTAAAATGCATAAACGATATCAGGGTTTGACCTGGCGATGTCAACACCGATACGACCAACATCCGATCCGGTGGGTAATCCATTTGTAAGCTCATACCAGGTATCACCGCCGTCTATCGTTTTCCATAATCCCGATGAGTTGCCAAAGGAGCGGCGATAGTTTAATCCACGAACCCGTTCCCACATGGCAGCAATCAAAATCTCCGGATTTTCGGGATGCTGAACAAGGTCAATGGCTGCAGTAGAATCGGTAAGATAGAGTACCCTTTCCCAGTTTTGCCCGCCATCGATCGATCGGTAAACGCCCCTTTCATCGTTGGCCGAAAACAGGTTTCCATTAGCAGCTACAAAAACGCGGTCGGAATTATTGTGGTCAACAACTACCCTTCCGATGTAGCCTGAGTTTTCAAGTCCCAGATGCTCCCAGGTTTGTCCTCCGTCCAACGATTTGTGAATTCCATCACCCACAAAATTAAAACTGGAAGCGTTGGCTTCACCGGTTCCGGCATATATTATTTCTGAATTATCCGGATCAAGGGCAAGATCGCCGATGGTAATTACTGATTTATCATCAAAAATGTTATCCCAGCTTTGGCCACCATCGGTAGTTTTCAGGATTCCTCCTGTAGCAGCGGCCACGTAAAATACATCCGGGTTTTCCGGGTTCACCTCAATGTCGGTAATTCTTCCGCCGATATTTTCAGGCCCCGCAGGTTCCCAATCGAATCTTGAAGGTGCAGCATTTTGCATTTTTGCAGCAGCTTTCATTTCGCTTAAATGTGCCTGTGTATTGCTCCTATCATGAGGGTACATCCTTTGTCTTGCCATCCATTCAGCCGGGTATTGATGCGGATCGATGGCAGCATTGGATTTTAACAACTCGTTCATTCCCGGCCCACAGGTAATTTCACATTTTTGGTTGTCGTCAAAGTTAATCATGATTGTTGCAAACGCAAGCAATACAAAAGTGTAGAAGAAGTACTTTACTCTCATTTTTAGTTAGTGTTAGTTAGTTTAATATTGATAAAAATTTTGATAAAAGTACATTTTTTCCAGATGATGATCAATTGAATATAAGATTCCAATCATTTTTTTGAGAAGATTGGTTATCTTATTTTATCGGCGACTAATGGTGAAATTCTTTCTAATCATTTGGCAACATTCACTTACGTTGCAAATCATCAAATGAATATGCCCTTTAAACTGGTCATCAAATTGCACGAAATAAACGAATCATGGAAAGTTAAAATCCGGGTATTCCGCAAAACGTGTTGATGATAAAAAATCTACGGGAAGGCTCCCGGTAATAGCAATTATTGACTTGCCTTTTTCCGGTAATAATCAGCTTTTTCCTGATCATTCAGGCGCACATAAATATTGCTGAGGTATTGCGCGTAAATTGCTTTGGAATCAAGGCTGTATAATTTTTCGTACTGAGTTTTTGCTGTCTGAAATTGGGCACTTACGATCTTCAGCTCATCAAGCAACCGTTTGTATTGCTTATTGGTTTTATTCTTTTCATAAGCATCCATTTCGGTCTGGTAATGATTCTCAGCTTTAAGAAAAGCTTCTTTAGCCTGCCATTCAAGAGCAGGAATATTGCCTGGATTCATTTTTATAAGCTGTTGGGAAATGATATTGCATTCGTCATCATTTTTTAAAGCGAGATTTACCCTAAACCACTGCGACAAAAAATCTTCATGAATATCCGCATCAGCGAAAGGCGGCCACATTTTCTGCGCAGCTTCCCAATTTTCACTTTCAACATAGGTTTCAAATAATCTGGTCTTAACCTCCTGAATGTGTTTCCCTTCAGGATAAAGCTGCATGTAATCCTGCAAACTTATTATCTCTTTGGACAGGTTATCTTTTTTGCGAAAACATCCGGCAAGGCCAAAGTAAGTTTCTTCGCTCGCAAAAGGTGTGTAAGTATCCATTTTAAGATAATCGATGGCCTTAGCGAGATTCCCGGTTCGCAATGAAGAAATGCCGGCTCTGCCATACACCGGACATTCTTCGGTGTTCATCTCGCGCATGTAGTCAGCAATAATCTGCTCATATCCTGAGAGGGCATTCTCAAAATCATTGTTCTCAAAAAACTGATCGGCAGATTGTTTTACACTTAAACTTTTGTTGGCAGTGGAGCACGAAAAAACCAGAACCACAACTGCAACAAACAATAAAATTTTTATAAAATCACTCATATCAAAGTATTTGTTTTAGTAACTGCAAAAATATAATTTTCATCGAAGAAAAGATTTAAAGCTTTGAATGATCCGGGAATTCGGACATGCACTTATTTATATCTGATAAAAATTAGGTTTCAGGAGGACTTTTTTCAACAAAAAAAACCGAACGATGGAAAATAGTTCTATTTTTGCTCTTTCCACCAGAAGAGGACAATAATTCATATCTAACATAATGAAACCAGCATCTTTAGAGCAACTGCTCAAAATTATACTTACCAGCTATGATAAGAAACAGGAAATTTTCGACATTCCTGAAAAGCTTTTTTATAAACACTGGCATCATCATACACTTTACACCGAAAAATATGGACAAAAAATTCACAACCCGATTGGCCTTTCATCAGGACCTCTCACACAACTTGCTCAAAATATTGTTTCAGGATGGCTGTGTGGAGCTCGGTTTATCGAGTTAAAAACGGTACAACCCAATTCGATTGCAGACAGGATAAAACCTTCAATCGATATTTTTGACGGAGCCTACAACTGCGAAAAGTCAAGCGAACTTTCGGTTGAGGAAGCTTATGATCAATATCTTAATGCCTGGATCATCATTCATATTTTGAATCATAAAATTTTCTCGGAAATACAAAAATATAAAGATATCGGTACCATATTCAACATGAGCCTTGGATATACACTTTCCGATATAAGGAGCGAAAAAATGCAGTGGTTCGTTGATAAAATGATTAATTGCAGCATTGAAAAAGAAGACAAGATAAAAAAAATTAAGAAAATATATCCTGACATAACCAAAATTAAAATACCTGATCAGATATCTAACAATTTTACTGTAAATACTTCCAAAGGTTGTTCTGCAAGAGAGCTTGAATACATTTGCAAATTCTTAATTATAGACAAAAAGCTGCATCCGGGCATCAAAATTTCACCAAAACTTTTGGGATACAGATCGGTAATGGCCATTCTAAATACTAAAAACACTTTTAATGTTGAGGTAAATCAGGATGATTTTGAAAACAGCATCCAATATGGTGAAGCCATTACTCTCATCGAAAATATTTTGGAGGACACCAAAGAAATGGGGCTTCAGCTTACTGTAAAAATCTCGAACAGCCTGACATGTAAAAACAATTCAACCCAAATTCCCGGTGCTGCTGAAGAAGTATATCTCAGCGGACGTGCACTCCACCCCATAGCTGTTAACCTTGCCGCTAAATTTCAATCCAAATTTGAAGGACTGCTTGATATTTCTTTTTCAGGTGGTGCCAATTGTTTCAATATATCCAATCTGATACAAAATGGTTTTAGTTCGATAACCGTTTGCACTGACCTCCTCAAACCCGGTGGATATGGAAGACTAAGCCAATATTTCAGCGAACTTTCCAAAGGATTTACAAATTATCAGGCAAAATCAATCAGGGAATTTATTCTGAAATCAGGAAACGAATATGGTGTTAAAGAATCAGCTATTGAAAATCTTCGCAATTACGCCATACGAACACTAAGCGACCCCGCCTATCAAAAAACCGATATTTCAGGAATAAGCATTAAATCTCAAAAGCCTTTGCCACTCTACGATTGTATTGTAGCACCATGCACAGTAGCCAATCCTGTTAAAACGGATACCCCAGGATACTGCTGGAATACCCATAAAAATGATGCTGAAAAAGCTTTTCACTCCATTTTAGCTGAAAACCCCCTGCCTTCAATTTTAGGTATGATCGGTGACGATAATTCACGGCAGGTATGTACCAGGAACAACTATGATCAACCAGTGAGGATGAAGGATTTGGAAAGATTTATTACCGAGTTTGCCCCGGATGAATCAAAAAACCTCATCAAGCTTCCTTCAAACAAATTCAATGTTGCTGTAATTGGGGGTGGAATTTCAGGGCTTGCATGCGCCTGGTATCTTTCCAGATATGGTTTTCATGTTGACATTTACGATGGTGAGAACCATCCTGGCGGAATGGCAAATAGCATAATTCC
>JAIOZV010000255.1 GCA_021740425.1 Bacteroidales bacterium
AATTACTCACCGCCTCGCTTGTAATAGTTTCGCGATAAGCAACCGCCGGTTCACCCACGGTAACAGGAACGCCAAATTCATCCTTTATGCGATCAACAATAATTTCGAGGTGCAATTCGCCCATTCCTGAAATAATAGTTTCTTCGGTTTCGTCATCAAAACGTGCATTGAATGAGGGATCCTCGTTTGAAAGTTTTGCAAGGGCATTTCCGAGCTTACTTTGATCCTTGCGGCTGTCGGGTGTAATTTTCAATTCGATAACCGAGGGAGGTACATGAATAGATTCGAGCAACAAAGGGCTGTCTTTATCGCACAATGTATCGCCGGTTTTGGTAAATTTCATCCCTACCAAAGCCACAATATCACCCGGACCGGCTTCTGAAACTTCAACACGTTCTTTTGCATGTATTTGTAAAATACGGCCAATGCGTTCCGGTTTTCCTTTTGAAGCATTCAAAATGGGCATACCATTCTCTAATTTTCCGGAAAATATCCTTATAAATGTTTGCTGCCCCACATAAGGGTCGTTGATCAATTTGAAAGCCAAGGCCGAAAACGGATCTTTTGCAGAAGGACAGCGGGTATGAGATTTTTCAGGCTCGTCCAAATCAGTTCCAACCACCGCACCAATATCAAGTGGCGATGGCAGATAATCTATCACGGCATCAAGCATCAGTTGCACACCTTTATTTTTGTAAGCAGCACCTGTAAATACAGGAGTGATCATAAGTTTAAGTGTGGCTTCACGTGCAGCTTTTTTCAATATTTCATTGGGTACTTCCTGTTCACCATAATACAGCTCAAGCACTTCTTCACTAAAATCTGCCACTTTCTCTATTAATAAATTCCTGGCATCCAGTGCTTGCTGTTTGTATTCATCAGGGATTTCAGTTTCAATTCTATCATTTTCACCAAAAATGTAAGCCTTTTGCGAAATGACATCAATGAGGCCTGTAAAGTTTTCTTCAGCTCCCATAGGCAATTGAAATGGAATGGCGTTGGCATCCAGGAATTCATTCATTTGCTTTACAACTTCATAAAATTCAGCACCGGTACGATCCATTTTGTTGATGAAAGCAATGCGCGGAACACGGTAACGATCTGCCTGATTCCAAACAGTTTCGCTTTGAGGTTCAACACCTCCCACAGCACAAAACAAGGCAATCATGCCATCGATAACACGAAGCGAACGTTCAACTTCGATGGTAAAATCAACGTGGCCGGGAGTGTCGATGATGTTTACATTATAATCCTTCCATTTGCACGAAATTGCCGCAGAGGCAATGGTAATTCCTCTTTCCTGTTCCTGTTTCATAAAATCCATAGTAGCCTGCCCATCGTGTACCTCTCCCATTTTACGGGTTGTACCGGTATAAAATAAAATACGCTCGGTAACTGTGGTTTTTCCTGCATCGATATGAGCAGCAATACCTATGTTTCTTAGTTTTGATAAAGTCATGGTCAAAAAATTTTCATATATTATTAAAAATCATTAGATTAATCGGCTTAAGCCAAAATGGCGGCAAAAGTAGCCTTAATTTAACAGGCTTAGATTAAGTTTAGATTAAGAAAAGTTAAATGTAAGAAGCTGTATTTGATGAGCGGGCATGATTCAGGATTTAACCGGATTGTTACTATTTTTTCCAAATCAGAATATTTATTCATCCAAAAACAAAAACCTTCGGTCGCCGGCAGGGAACAACATGCCCGACTCATGATCATAACTCAAAAATATGTCAGGGATATTTCCATCAGGGAAATTAAAAAAAATGTATTGATTCATAATGTAGTCAAAGATGTAGCCGGCATAGCGCTCTCCTGCACTTGCTGCGAGCGTATAAACATCTTCGGTTTCGAGCGGGAAAATATTGTATTTAAACTTTACCTCACCCGTAAAAATATTGGAAGTAAAACGGCCTTCCAACTCATCTGTCACAAAATCGCTTGCATATAAAATGTTGTTTACCGCTTTCGGATCGTTGAGTTTTGAAATTTCAAACCATGTGTTCAAACCCATTTTATAAAGGTCGAAATCTTCGTAAAAAAGTACGGTATCAAAAAAAACCTCCTGTGCCCGGTAGGGATAAATATCTTCTTCAAGCTCCATTTGAGCAAGCGTAACCTGGTAAGCCGGATTTTTTTTACTCATAAATTCCACCACCTCATCGTGGGTGTAGGTATAAATTCCATATTTTCGAAGTGCGGTTTCCAACTCACTGAAAAATCGGGAAATGATGAGTGTATCTTCGAGAGCTTGCAAAAATCTGCTGCTATCATAAAGTTGCTTTTGCTGTTCTTCATCCGAAAGTTTGTCGTAGCCTTCTATTAAGAACGCATTCAGATTGGTTTTAAAAACATAGGCAGGCGGGATGAGCAGCACCGAAATGCTGTCGTGTTGTTTTACAAATTCCTTTGCAAGCTTACGCTCAATGCTGCATGATGTAGCAAAGAAAAGTAAAATGATACTTATGAAAACAGATAAAAATGTGCCTTTCAACGCTGGTTAATTGTTATGATAACACTTTAAAAACAGTGGCTAAGCCGAAAGGTTTGATCCTTTTTAACTTAGCCACTACAAACATATGAAAACAAAATATTACCCTGCAAGCTAACGGCAGGCTTTGGCTAATTATTGTGACCGATCAGCGACTCCCCGAAAGCTTTTCCAAAAGCTATAGCTCTTGCACTTTCAGCATCATCGGGAGTAAATTTTACAAACATCTCTTCATCAAAAACCTTAAGCTTCAGATTTTCAAGGTTGGTGCGAATCAGTGTTTTGGCTTCACCACTCCAGCCATAGGAACCAAATGCCGCAGCAGGCTTTCCCTTGTCGCGGATGGGATTGATCAAGGCAAAACATTTGTAAATGGGCAATAAAATATTTTGATTGATGGTTGGAGAGCCCATTACATAGGCCGAAGCATGCGTAATGTGTTGTTCCAGCTCTCCAAGCGGTGAAAGCTCAATATCTACCACGTCCACCTTAATATCCCCTGCCTGGCGGATACCCTCGGCAATAAGATCAGCAATCATTCCGGTTTTCTGATAGGCGCTGACGTAAGGAATAAAAACCACAGGTTTTGCAGGTTCAGCAATAGCATTTGAGGCATAATACCTGGAAAGCTCGACATATTTTTTCCAGTTTTTTCGCAAAACAGGCCCATGTCCGGTAGCAATCATTTCAATATTCAGACCTTCGATTTTCTCGATGGCTTTGAGCATGAACTTGCTGAAAGGCTGAAGGATTACCCCGAAATAATATTTAAAAGCATCATGGTATTCATCGATGCGTTCGATTTCATCCTCAAATAATTTTTCATCGCAAAAATGTGCCCCAAACGAATCGCAGGTAAACAGAATCCTATCCTCTTCCAGCCAGGTGTACATCGTATCAGGCCAGTGTAGGTTGGGGGCACTGATAAACTTCAGAGTTTTATCACCCAGGTCGAGTGTGTGGCCATCTTTTACCACAATATTCGGAAAATCCATACCCATCAAATCGCGGAGGTAACGAATGGCGTTACCGGAGCCAACAACTTTGGCATTGGGAGCTATGCGAAGGAGGTTCTTGATATTTCCCGAATGATCCGGTTCGGTGTGGTTTACCACGATATATTCGATTTCGCGGGGATCGCAAAGCTCATCAATTTTCATCAGATACTCTTCCCAAAATTTCTCTTTGGTAGCATCAATAATGGTTTTTTTTCGGGCGTTGATAAAGTAGGAATTGTAGGTAGTTCCGTACTTTGTTTCCATTACTACATCAAAAGTTACCAGATCAGGATCTTTTACTCCGATCCATTTCACGGTGTCATTCAAGTCGATAATTAAATTTTCCATTGGCTGAACGCTTCATTTTTGTGGCTGCAAAAGTAAACGATTTTGAGCTAATCAATTTTAGCTGAAACAAAGAATTTCTTACTTATGTGAAAGCCTGGAAGAGTTGTACCAACAACCTCCTTAGAATTTTGGCGTTTCATGGTCTTTAAAAATCGGACTTTTGAAAGACTGTTATCAAAAAACAATTTTCATCACTCCGGTTCGGTAAAACTTAAAAGGTTAGAAAAATTTGGAGGGGATTCCTCACTTCGTTCGGAATCACAGACATTTTGATGAATGAGGATCAGGCAAAATATTGAAAAACCGCCACTCAGGGAGGGCGGTTCGGGGGGATGAGGGAGAAATGGTGGTTCTAAAAACAAGCAATCACCTTAAAACTTATTGGGATAAAACCCGTTTTTAAAATTCGCTACTCAGCAATTTTACAATATCGTTTTGAAGGTTGCTGATGATACTGCGGGCCTCGGCAAGGTATTTTTCCGAATTGGCAGTTATTTGATATTCGGCCGAACGTGCCAGCCCAAAAAACTCAGCATCGCTTTGATTGTCCTTGCCTTTCACAAACTCTTCCGCCCAATCGCCACTTGCCCAAACGGGTAGCTTCTCATAATTCACCCAACATGATCCTCCGCTTGCATTAATCAGCGAAATGTTAGCTGAAACCGACATCACAGGTTGTGTTGATAGCTTTACATCCTTGTAACCCTTGCCCCCGTTGAAAGAGGCGAAGGTGATGTAAAAATTCACCGACAGCAGATTATATCCTTCGTTGGCTGCCAATTTCAGGTAAAAATTGCCCGATTTGATGATGTTGGAGGTTTGATAAATATTCTTGTTACGCGGTGGAAAAGTTACATCTCTTATCACAGCCCATGCACCATAACCCGGAATCGATCCTTCCTGAATTTTCTTTTTGCCATCCCGTGCCGGACTGTCACCGGTAGAGCCGATGTATTCATCCTTTTTTGCTTTTGCTAATTTAGCCTGCACAAATTCCGAGGCCATAACATCATCGCCTTCGGTTGGTTTCATACCTGCATCAGCCAGCTTTTGCATAAACTCTTTATAAAGTTCATCAACCATTTGCTGAAAATCATCATTGTTGAGTCCTCCCAGCGAAACCTCCGAATACACTGCATTGGTGGCACTTTTTTCTGATCCTTTCATAACCGTAGCCTGCGAAATGGTGTAGCCATTAACGAAAGTTTTATTGTTTTTGAGCGACTCTGCCGAGGCCTTATTCATTTTCACTTTGCCCTTGTATTCTTTGGTAAAATCAACTGTGCTCCAGTCCTTTTGTGCAAAAAGTGCTGCTGCCATAAAAACGCTTACAAATAATAGAATCTTTGTTTTCACAATTTTAAAATTTTAGCGGTTATTAATTCAAATAATTATGATGCAAAAGTATGTCCGGCGAATATTTGGTACAATACGCAGAATTTCGTATTTGAGAGATGGAGAAGGGTGAAGAATGGAGTGATGGAGTGATGGAGTGGTGGAGTGATGGAGTGATGGAGTTTTGGAGTTTTGGAGTTTTTTTTTGGGGGGGGGAACGCTCGTAAAACTTTCAAGGGTGAAAAAAGAAAAGGGAAGATGGGAAGCGGGGATATTAAATAATCCGTTCTTTTTTTGCGAGATTTACAGCTTCCAGCTTGTTGCGAACCTGCAGTTTTCGGTAAATATTTTCGATGTGCTTGCGCACAGTGCCCTGACTGATAAACAGGTTATCGGCAATTTCGCTATAATTCAATCCTTTGCTCAGGTGCTCCAAAACTTCGATCTCACGTTTTGTAAGATCATAATCAGGCGCATTATCGCGACTTACAGTTTCATCAGGATTTCTGAGCAGTTTCAAAGCCTTGCGTGCTATGGAGGGTGTCATGGGCGCACCGCCTTCCATAATTTCCAAAATACCACGATGCAAGTTCCCTGCATTTTCGTCTTTCAATAAATACCCGTCGGCACCTGCCTGTATCGATTTAAAAATATTTTCTTCATCATCAAAAACAGTGAGCATAATAATCCGGATTTGTGGGAATTTCTGTTTTACGAGAGCAGTAGCTGTGATACCATCCATTTCAGGCATTTGAATATCCATCAGAACAACATCAACATTATGATCAGCAGTAAGTTTTTCAACTAAATCACTACCGTTTTTGCCTCTGAATTTGAATTTGAGATCGTCAAAAAAAGATATTTTTTCCTGGATGGAATATGCGAGAAAGTCGTTGTCTTCGGCTAAAGCTATTTTTATCATCATTGAAATTTTTTTTTACAAAACTAATTTATGGTTTTTGATTCCGAAATACGAAGTGCATCGTATTTTAACCGGGTTTGGGTTAGGATAACAAAATACTTATTTCGGTTCCTTTGGCGGGAGTAGAGCGAATCAGGGTTTTAAAGCCTGCTTCCTCCATCCTTGCTTCCATATTTTTCAGTCCGTTTCCATTCACAACCATCTTTCTATCAAAACCTTTTCCATTGTCTGAAATGGTGATTTTTTCATCGCTTAGTTTAATCAAAATATTGTTGGCTTCAGCGTATTTCATAGCATTGTTAACAGCTTCCTGGATCGTTCTGAAAATATTGATGGCCTGGCTGGCATTAAAAACTCTTTCGGAAGCGGTGCTTTCGAGGCTAAAAGTTACCGGATGGCCGGCCAGTTTAGCGTGGTTAATAAACTCGGCCACCCGTGATGAAAGTTGATCCAGGGTAATGTTTTCGGCATTGAGTGCCCAAATGGTTTCGCGCAGTTGAGCCATGGTGTCGCGGGCAAAGCT
>JAIOZV010000256.1 GCA_021740425.1 Bacteroidales bacterium
TCCTTGCGGAACCAAAAATCCCAAAATTAAAATTTATGTTTCAAAACAGAAAAACTTTTCTACAAACGCACATTAAAACCAGCTGGCGGCATGACAAGTTTTCGACTTCTTTTCTGATCCAAAATTGAAATTTGAAATTTACAGCAAGGTTCTTTTGTGATTGGCAGATTTTATACAATCTTTAAAACTACCAGTCAAGTGCTGGCCTGCAGAAAAAAAACCGAATGACCGGCAAGCAGATAAAAAGACATTAAAGAAACTGATTTTTGAGATGAGCTGTCGTCTTTAGCATACATTCATCCTGCACAACTTTTTTCTACATACCCCGAACTTCTGATAATAAAACTCTACTTTTATAGCCTCAACTTTATGCTCACATATTTTTAAAATGAAATGCTTTACTCAAATGAAATCTAAACTTTTACTCATCACCCTCCTTTTGGTTGCCATGGGCACCATCAGCGCTCAAAAACTCACACAAACATTCAAATTCTCCCCTCCGGAATTCATCGAAAAACATGATGGTTTCGTTGAACCCCAAATCGAGGGCTGCCTGAATTATGGAGATGAAGGCAATCCAATCACCCCGCTTTACAGCGCTGAGATTTTATTGCCCCAGGGCACCGAAATCACCAACATTAGCATCCTTTCAGTGAAATATACGGATGAATACCACAACATCAACATTGTGCCGGCCGGAAGGCAATTCCCCATTTCCAGGCCTGCGCCTTCAGGATATAAACCGGAAGCCAACGCGGATATTTACAATGCCGATGCTGCCTTCCCGGGAAAAATCATTCAATCCTTTTCCACACAATTTATGGGCGCTTATTCAATAGCTGTGATCGGCATCAACACTATGGAATTTTATCCCGGACTACATGCCGCCAGATATCTCGGGGAAATAAGTATCGAAATCGAAACTGAAAAAATTCAAAATCCGAAAGTCAGGGAGGCTCATTACAACAGGTTCACAGAACAGCGGGTTGCAAACATTGTTGAAAATCCGGGGATGATTTCAGAATATTATTTCGAACCCTTACGAAACGAAGATGTTGACCTCCTCCTGATTACCAAAAATGATTATGTGGATGTTTTTCAGACTTACGTCGATTTTAAAACCGAACGCGGTTTTGCTGTTCAGGTTGAAAAAGTGGAAGATATTTATGAGAATTATTCTGGTGAGGATGATCAGGAAAAAATCAGAAACTGCATCATCGATTACTACGAAAACCACGGCATTACTTATGTGATTTTGGGAGGCGATGCCGACCCCAACAATGCCTCAAGCCGCATCGTGCCGCATCGCGGGTTTTATGTAAATACCGGATTCGGCGAAATTGACGATGATATTCCTTCGGACATGTATTACTGTTGCCTGGATGGGAGCTGGGATAATAACAATAACGGAAATTTCGGTGAACCCGGCGAGGAAGACCTTTTTGCCGAGGTACTCATTGGACGGATGTGCGTGGATAGTCCTACGGACATTGCCAACATGAGCAACAAACTCATCAAATACCAGGATGCCCCGGTGGTGCAGGACATCGAAAAAGCACTTATGGTGGGCGAAGCATTGGACGAATCCACCTGGGGGGGCGATTCCAAAGACGATGTAGCCTACGGAAGCAGCAATTTTGGCTATACCACGGTGGGTCTGTCTGAAAATTTCGTAATCAGTAAACTATACGAAAAATTAGGCAACTGGAACAAGAGCAACGTTTTCAACCAATTTAACAATGTGGGCTGCAACCTCCTCAACCATCTTGGACATTCGAGTACAACCTACAACATGAAAATGTACAACAGCGATCTTACCATCTCAAATTTCCAGAATGATGGCATAAGCCGGGGCTTTGTAATCGGGTATTCGCAGGGTTGCTACAATGGCGCTTTTGATAACCGCGGTACCGGGACAAGTTATGGTGCCGACTGCTTTTCTGAAAACTTTACCACAATGGCAACAGGCGAGGTGGCTACACTCGGTAACTCACGCTACGGCTGGTACTCATCGGGAAATACAAATGGCGCTTCGCAGTATTTAGACCGCCAGTTTTACGATGCCATTTTTGATGAGGATATGACCCAAATAGGCGCGGCCAACAGCGACTCACGCGAGGACAACGCAGCCTACATTCTCAACAATCAGGTAATTCGCTGGTGCGCTTATGAAATCACTCTTTTTGGCGATCCCACCATGGATATCTGGACTGCCCAGCCTACCGATATCGCCGTGAACCACCCTGCCGCACTACCCATCGGTACCGGAGAAATCTCAATAAATACAGATGCCCCTTTCGCCCGTATTGGACTCATGCAGAATGGTGCTTTAATTGGAAGGGGAGTTGCCGGTGAAAGCGGCGATATGATTGTGGATTTTTTCAACCCAATCACCACAAATGAGCTTATCGATATTTATATAACGGCGCATAACAGGAATGTTTACACCGAAACCATCGCAGTAGTTTCCGATCAACCCTATGTAATTTTTAACAGCATTGAGATAAACGATGAACAAGGAAACAACAATGGAGTTGCCGACTTTGGCGAAACCGTTCAGTTGACAGTAAGTTTAAAAAATGTGGGCAACCAACCTGCCAACAATGTGATGGTTGCGCTTGCTTCTGCCGATACCAATATCTATATCCCGTTTTTCCTTATGGATTTCGGGAACTTTGCAGCCGGCGAAGTTAAAACCATCGAAAATGCTTTTGAAGCAGAAATAGCACCAGATGTTCCCGACCAGCATGATTTTGAAATTACCGTGAGCGCAACAGGACAGGAAAACTGGATTTCAGATTTTGAAATTCTGGCCTGCGCCCCAAAAATTGAAATTACAGAAGTTTGGATTGATGACTCGCAGGGTGGCAACGGAAACACCCTGCTCGATCCCGGCGAAAATGCCATCATTGGATTTTCAATTATAAATGTGGGTCATTCCCTTTCTCCCGATTTAAATATGAATATTTCATCGCTTAACGAAAATGTTACTGTTGTCGCTGGGGAACAAAGCCATTCAGCACTTTCGATCAATGAAAGTACTAACCTCAATTTTGAAATTCATGTAAGTGAAGATGCAGGCATGGGAGACCTTGCCCTCATTCAGGCTGTGGTAAATTCAGGATGGTATCAGGTGATAGAAAATTACAGTTTTGATATCGGGATGATTGTGGAAACTTTTGAAAGCGGTGATTTTTCAGGGCTCGATTGGGAATTTTCTGGAAATGCCGACTGGGAAATATGCACCGATGATCCGTGGGAGGGCAGCTTCTGCGTGCGCTCAGGTGAAATTGGCCATAATTCTTCCAGCGAACTTTTGCTTGATGTGATGATTGTTGCTACCAGCCCAATATCTTTCTACAGGAAAGTCTCCTCAGAATCGGGCTATGATTACCTTAAATTTTATGTGGATAACACCCTGAAAGGCCAATGGGCAGGCGAAGAAGCCTGGCAGGAAGCTAACTTTCCGATACCTGCAGGAATGCACACCCTGCGCTGGGTTTACGAAAAAGACCAGGGCGTGGCCAGTGGCGATGATTGTGCCTGGATCGATTTTATAAAATTCCCGCCGCTGGCGCAAGCTTCCATAAATACTGGCGGCGATGCAGCAATCTGCCAGGGACAAACATTTCTTCCTGATGCATCAGGGCTTTTCGTTAACGGCATTCATTGGGAAACAGCCGGAGATGGCACTTTCAACAATGCCAACATGCTTAAGCCAACCTACACCCCGGGCATTCAGGACAAACAAAACGGACAGGTACAACTGTTGGTTACAGCCAACGGCATGAATGGCGGCACCTATTCCGATGAAATGACACTTTACATCCAAAACTGGCCGCAAACACCAGAAATGCCACAGGGTGAAACACTGGCATGCACCAACTATGGCCTTACTTACGAATATTCTATAAACGATGCAGGTTTTAATTACGAATATATTTGGGAGTTACTTCCCGAAGAAGCAGGCACCATCGAAGGTAACTCCTCAACAGCTTTTATAAACTGGACTCCTGCTTATGAAGGTGCGGTTGAACTGCGCGTAAAATTGGCAAATGCCTGTGGTTCAGGCAATTTCTCGGCAGCGCTCGAAATTCAGGCTGAAATTTGTACCGGAATTGGTGAACCAGATGAGGAAGCATTCAGGATTTTCCCAAATCCCAGCAATGGCCTTTTTTCGTTAGAAATTCCAAATGGAACCGAAGCTTTCGATCTTTCTATTTACAATGCCTTTGGGCAGCAAGTAATGGATGAAAAGATCAGGAATTGTATATCATTCATACCTGTTGATCTTGCTTCACAACCTAAAGGCATTTATTTTATTAGAATAGAAACCTTAGAAGGAAACTATCTACGGAAGATTGTGGTGAAGTAAACAGGAAACACAATGCGCGAAGAGTCATCCGATGAATTGCTCATGAAGATGGGGTTTATGATTGAAACTAGTACCAACTTTCAGTGAAGATTCATCGGATGAGTTTTAGATACGGTGTAGAAACCTGCCAAATTTACGCAGAAAATTGATTTTGCCACCAGCGTTTATTAATCAATTGGGAATAACGTATTACACTATCTCAAACTCTGACAGGGATTGAAACCCTGTCAGAGTTCAAAACGCCAGCCACGTAAGCACGCATGGGTTTTTTCGAGCCGCACCGTGAATTGTTCATGAGCCCGGCAGGTTCATTTTAAAAGCAGGACTGGTGCCCGGCATTATTCACGGCGTGGCAATTTTCATAGTTGTTTGTTTTTTTTTGTTAAATGAGGCGTTTGATGGCATTGCCGGGGCAGTTCATATCAAATACTACGGCAGCCAGCTCAGGCCCGTCGTGTGCAGCGTTGATGGATACGCATCTACCGTTGGTTTCCATCCATTTTCCGCTGAGGCGTGCCGATTCATGCACATGCCCGTGCAAGGTAAGATAAGGCTGCTTTTCGAGGATAAATCGTTGTATGGCTATGCTTCCCACATGCACATCCAAAGGGACATGATCTACCATCATACCATCAAGGGCAGCCCTGTCGAGCGAAGTATTGTAAGGTGGCGAATGAAACAGGAAAACAGCCTTTGACAAATCCTGACCGGCGGTTAAAAGGCTAAGGTCTTTTGCTATGGTTTCCCAGATGATATCCTTGGGCATTTCAACCGACCGATAGCCTTCGTCAGGATGGGTGCATCCCGGATCCACATACCTCGAAACATCATATTTCTCCCAATCCTTCAACTGGAAAGGAGTTGGAGGGATGTAGGCATAACCATATATCGAAAATGGATCTAATGAAACTGTGGTTTCATTCACGTAAGTAAAATAACCTGCACGTTGTCCCGGGATTAATTTTTGTTCTTCAACGCGGGGATCATCATTACCCAAAATCAGAAATATTTCAGGATAGTCATTTTGCAGTTGTTCTTTTAATTCGACAAAATTTGGCATTAGGTAATCGTGAATGAAATCATCGTATTTATCCGATTTTTTCATCATGTGTGGCAGTATATCACCACCCATAAAAACAAGCTCAGGTTTTTCTTCACCAATCAGTGCAAAGAATTTTTCATACCTGTCAATTTTTCCGTGAAGGTCGCTCACAAAAATGGACTTCATCCCTTTGTAGTTTTTTTAAGGAGTTTAGCCCTGTTGTCAACACTGGTAATCATCACAGCATAACTGCTTTGTTTTTCTATGTCAAAATCAGTTATAAAGTGCAAATCGAGCAGCCCTTCGGTTTTGTAACCGGTACGGGCCATATTCATTTCCGCCAGGCACAGACTCCACCCTTCCAACCAGCATTTAAGTTCGGCTTTTTGTTGCTCTGAACCGCCAAAATGGAGCATCAGGTCAATGTCGCTTGCTGGACCTGCAGTAGCATTTTTTACACTTCCGATAAGGTAAATAGCTTTAACACCGAATTTCCCCATATCAAGTTTTTCAGCTATTTTACACGCCATTTCATCCCGCCAAATCCAGTACACATCCGAATTTACCGGCAACAAAGCGTTGACACTTTCCGCTATTTCATCTGTATTTGATCTGTCCTGGTCAATGGCCTCGATGGTTTTTTTCAGGCGAAGACTAAAGATGTAGGAGCTAACCTTATGGGCAATGGTATCAAGCAACTTTTGTTCTTCGGGCAGGAACTGGCTATCGCTTATAATTTTTATAAACTTGGTGTAGAATACTTCAATTTTTCCGGATACCTTGTTATCAATAACAATTGGGCTACTTTGCACCCATTCGGTTTCTTCCCAGCCCGATTCTTTGTAAACCTTACCTTCAAAAGTTATTTTTACGCGGGTAATATTCGGGTATTGCCACCCACCCCAAATATGCTTAACAATTTCCATAAAGAACTTGTCAACAGGCAGATTATCATTAAGAATACCCTGAACCTTGTAAAGGCATTTGAGCTCTTTCTCCCTTTCGCTGAGTTTTGAAATGGTATTGTTTAATGCTTCGTTGTCAAAAATAATCGCCATCGGCACTGTTGTTTATTAATAATTTTGGTAAAAGTATAAATAACTTTCGTTTATTTTTACACTTGTACTTGTGATGCTTCACCAAACAACAGTAAAATGAGAAGGTATCTGCTGAATATGA
>JAIOZV010000257.1 GCA_021740425.1 Bacteroidales bacterium
TTTTTTTGTATCATGACCTACCATTTCTACATACTCCATTCCGCAACCAATGACAAATTATACATTGGCCATACTTCACAACTTGAAGAACGATTGCAAAAGCACAACTCCAATCACAAAGGATTTACTGGAAATAGCAGCGACTGGCAAGTTGTTTACAAAGAAATTTATGAAACAAAAGCCGAAGCCTATGCCAGGGAACGACAGGTAAAAGCATGGAAAAGCAGGAGGCGGATTAAGGAAATGGTTGAAAAATCCAATGGGAAAACGATTTAATTTCGAGGGAGGGTTGTGTGATAATTTAGCGAAGAAGGATCAGAGCATCCCGACTATCGAGTCGGGAGGGTCACTGGTTCGAATCCAGTAACTCCCACCAATCGAAAAATAAAAGGCTACATAATTTATGTAGCCTTTTTTGTTTATGTTCAACGAGGTCTAAATAGCCTAAGCAATATCGGTGAACAATATTGTTGAAATTTTATAGAAAGGAAGGGTTAGCGCATCGCGGTTAATAAGTAGGGAAGGTCACTCCTGATGTTCGGAATAAATCCCTAACAAACCACTTTGTGATCGGCGTGGTTAGTAGAAAATACTCTGCCGGCGACCCGCTTGTTTCATTGGTCTCCCCTTTTTTTTCCGATGATTTTGATTGTCCTGATTTTTCAAATATCCCTTCAGGTTGATCAATTACAACCCTACCATTCTGCCCCGACCCTCTATTTATATACGTTACAAATTGCTTCCCGTGTTGTCGGATTTTAAAGTCATTTTACTACTTTAGTAGGCTTAGTAAGGTTTTTTTTCACTATTGTTTTTACACTTATTCGAAAAAACCTGACGTTCGTTCGAAAAGTCCTGACGAATATTCGAAAAAAGGGCACTATTTATAAATGTAATTGATGTAACTATGAACACTCCAATTTCATTGTTTTTACATTTTTTCTCGGTAATTTTCCTCATTACTTGTATTATAAATCAACCCGTTTTTAAAAATAATTTTCTGTTTTCATTTTCTGATATCAAGAATTATTTGCCAAATGGAATCCATATAATGTAAAATCCTAAAACAACACGCTATGAAAAAAAACAAGTACTTAATTTTGTTGATGTGTTTCTTTGCATCGGCAGCATTGTTAGCGCAAATTACAAATTCAGATCAAGAGGGGGAATTTTTAAACCCTGATCCAAAATTGTTGAAAGCTGAAAAAATTCAGCAAAATCTAAATCCTGATCTAATTCAAGTGCCAAGAGATTTAGTAGTTATTGAAATAGCTACCGGTTTTTGGGACGTTTATAGCCCGGGAGCCTTATTAGGCGCTGATGAGTTGATTGATAATGGACAAAATGTTGCGATAATAGCAAATCACAATGGAGATTCACTTGCCAATGTTTTTTCAAATTCCCGGAATTCATTTTACAATATTACTGGCTTTCCTACAGCAAAGTTTGATGGTATCATTTCATACGTTGGAGGAAATCCCACCAACAGTCTGTATGAACAATATCTGCCTTTGGTAACCCAGCGTAATAACCAGCTATCAGATTTTACAATTAATCTGCAAATAGTCGCCACAACCAAAGGTAACTACCGTGCATTAGCTACCATCGAAAAAGTGGGTATTTATGCCGGAACCAACCTTGTTTTACATTTTTTTGTTACCGAATCAATGCTTGATATTAACTATGGGTTGGGGGATTATGTAAATCATGTAAACCGGATGATGATCCCGGATCAAAATGGCAGCTCTTTGGATTTTTCCGGGGGCAATATTCAGACTTTTGAAATTGATTTTTCTACCCAAAATTCTTGGGTTCCAGAAAACTGTAAGTTGATTGGTTTTATTCAGGACAACAATTCTAAGGAAATTTTGCAGGGAACCTCAATTCCATTAAATTCACAGCAAAGTTTTGCTCCTCCACAAAACTTCACCGCAGCCTTTGTTGAAAGCAACGGAGTGGAATGTGCATGGGATGCGCCATCGGTTCCCAAATATTGGATCGGTTGGGATAATGGTATAAATAGCGACGGACTGGGAATGAATGGTGGTGGTACTTTCTGGGGTGCTGCACACTGGAAACCTGCCGACCTTGCTGCTTACAATGGCTGGTATTTAACTCAGTTTGAGTTTTTCCCAAGATTATTTCTCAATGCAGCGAATATGAAATTGATGATATGGGAAGACCCCAATGCAACTAACCTGATTTATGAGCAGGTACTCACCGGATTGGCATGGAACGAATGGAACCTTATCAATTTGGATTTTGCCCACATGATCGACGCTTCCACTGATCTTTGGCTTGGCATTGAGGTTACCCATGTTGATGCTGAGTATCCCTTTGGATACGATGGTGGTCCTGCTGTTGCCGGCTATGGCGACATGATTTCATTAAACGGAACTACCTGGGAATCGATGTCCACTACATATGGCATTAACCACAACTTCAACATCAAAGGATTTGTAACCAATGTAATTGATTGTCCTGTTGGAAGTAAAAAAGTAATCTCTCAGTCACCCATAAAAAATACAAACGGGGAGCTTGTGGCCGGAAACCTAAAACCGGCAGAGCATCCGTTAAATAGTAACGGAAGCAGAGATGTATTGGGCTATAACGTTTACAGAAATGGATTGCAGGTAAACCCGGAACCGGTTTTAGGGCTTACGATGACTGATCCGTTCTTCTCTCAGGGAACGTTTACCTACCATGCAAAGGCCATCTACACGCAAGGTTTGTCAGATGCGAGTAATGCTGTGGTTGTTGAGATTAGTGCGGTTTATCCCGATATTGAGGTAGCACCGGCTTCATTAGCAGAAACCCACGACAACCCGCCTCTTGTTACCACACAAACACTTACCATTTTTAATTCAGGCGATGCTCCTCTTCATTGGGAAATGGCGACCAGCACCTTAAATTTTTCTAAGAACAAAAATCCTCAGACCGATCCTGAAGCTGCTGCCCGGGTTCTTGCTGAACGCATGGCCGCCGAAGGCATCCAAAATTGTGCTGATGTTCAGCAGGGAGTTTCTCCGGGGGCTTCTCACACTGCCGGAAATCATTACACCAAATATATCTCATCCGATGCTTCAAGGGGTGTTCTTTGGGATAACGGACCACTGGTAACAGCCGAAGGCGTTGGCTCAGGCGGAAGCGACTACTGCGAATTGCAGGATGCATCACTGGGAATGGGAACTTATGGTTTTGGAGCACAGCTCACTGCCGGCAACTCCATTGCCGATGATTTTGATGTTGTCGGAGATTGGAACGTAAACTCGTTTACCTTCTTTGCTTACCAAACCGGTTCAGGACCTCCATCAACCTTAACAGGAGTTTATGTGCAGGTTTATGATGGTGACCCATCAGCAGGCGGTAGTTTAATTTGCGGTGATTTAACAACCAACAGGCTTTTATCGACCGAATGGACCAACGCATGGCGCGTACTCGAGTCAGCTCCGGCCGAAACCAGGCCGATTATGAACATTGTTGCCGATGCATTGGGATTATCTCTGAGTGATGGTACTTACTGGGTAGAAATGTCACTCACCGGTTCGGGTGCATCTGGCCCATGGGCACCTCCTGTAACGTTAGTTGGTGAAACTACAACAGGTAACTCAATTCAGAAAACATCCACAGGATGGGCACCACTCGTTGATATAGGCCCACAAGGTCTTCCATTCATCGTTGAAGGAACCACAGGCGGACCTCCTGCCAATGACGTTGGCGTTTTTGCTATTCCTCAACCAGTAAGTGGTGTTGACCTCACTAATACAGAACCAGTAACGATTACCATTAAAAACTCAGGTACAGCAGCACAATCCAATGTGCCTTACATGGTAACCTGGGATGGTCCTACCGGTTCACAAACTGTTAACGGAATATTTACAGGCTCAATAGCCGCTGGTACTGCAGTAGATGTAACGCTTTCTCAAACCGCTGATCTGTCCGTTTATGGAGATTATAGTTTCGAAGCTTGCACACAGCTTGCCAGTGACGAATATGCAGGCAACGACTGCAAAACCACAACAGTTACCAATGCATTCCCTGCCTATTGCGATGCAAGCACTTCCACCAATGATGAATACATAGCAAACGTTCTTTGTGGCAGTATCAACAACAGCAGCGGCTGGCAAGGTGGTGTTGCTGATTACACAGCATTTACGACTGCGATTGCAGCCGGAGCTGCAGAGGCTATTACCATTACAAATGGCAATGCCTGGGCATCAGATATTGTTACCTGCTGGGTTGACTGGAACATGAACTATACCTTTGAACAAGGAACAGATGAAGAGTTCTTTACAACCAACGTAGGTGGAACCGGGCTGACTTTTACAGGAGAAATCGCAGTTCCGGCAGGTACTCCTGACGGTAACTATCGTATGCGCGTAAGGATGACTTACAGCACTCCTCCGGTTCCCTGCGGAAACGCAAGTTATGGCGAAATTGAAGAATACACCATTCAGGTTGTAGGTGGCGCAGGATCATGGGTTTCGGTTAATCTAACAGGTGGCACCATCAGCCCCGGAGGTTCACAATTGGTTACAGTCACTTTTAATTCGAACAATCTGGTGGCAGGTACGTACTCCAAAATTTTGAATATCTCAAGCAACGACCCGGATGAGCCGTTTGTAAGTGTTCCTGTTTCACTAACGGTGAACGAACTGCCCCCGCTCATCCCCGATTTTTCTGCCGATCCACTTGCAGGTACAGCCCCGCTTTTGGTCTCGTTTACCGATCTTTCTTCGGGAAGCGTTATGATGTGGGAATGGGATTTTGATGATGACGGAATTGTGGATAGTTATGATACAAATCCACTTTGGGAATACACAGAACCGGGCACTTATTCGGTTACTCTTGCAATTTATGATTTAATGGGCGGCTCGGCAACTGAAATAAAAGACAATTTTATTACCGTATTACCCGGCGAAAGTCATTACACTCCCATCTGGACCTCCCCCTACAACCCCATGACTTTCTACATTCTTGCTGCAACCATCGACGAACTTCCCATGCTACCCGGTGATGAAGTGGGATTGTTTGACACCGATCCGGTTACCGGAGATGAAATCTGTGTAGGCGCCGGCGTATTGACAGAGGAGTTAACAGGTGGAGTTTATCTCGAGATCATCGCTTCGATGGATGATGGCTCAAACCCGGAACAAGCCAACGGTTTTACCCCCGGGCACTCCATCATTTACAAACTCTGGAATGAAGCAGTTGGTGATATCACCAGTATTTCTGCCAATTATCCTTATCCGGGATATGATGAAGTTTTTACCTCACAGGGATCAGCTTTTGTGGAACTGGATGGTGTAACTTCCATTACCCAATGTATCGGCCTCACCACCGGATGGAATATCATGTCGTTCAGGGCAATGCCCGAAAATCCGGATATGCTCAACGTGTTGGAGACTCTCATCAACAACAACACCCTTTATAAAGTGCTGGATGAAGCCGGTGGAAGCGTATTCCATCTTCCTTTTCCTCCCCCCAACGGACAATGGAGCAACACCATTGGCAATCTTCAGTCCACCGAAGGCTATTATGTGAAAGTTACCGGAGGCGGGGAGCTCTGTGTTACCGGCCAACCCGTGGAAACACCTTTGGAAATCCCACTTTCTGCCGGCTGGAACCTCATCAGCTACCCCTGCGAATATGCGCAAAATGCATTAGATGCACTCCAGCCACTTATCGATCAGGAGGTATTGTATAAAGTGATTGATGAAGCCGGCGGAACCGTTTTCCATCTTCCATTCCCTCCTCCCAACGGACAATGGAGCAATACGATTGGTAATTTTGAAAGTGGTGAAGGATATTATGTGAAGGTTACAGCCGCTGCAATGCTCACCATCGCATGTCCGGATGGCGAAACAGATTTAATGACCTATTTCCCCGAAATTACGGAACCTGTTTATTTCCATCCGGTGTACGAAAACAATCCATACATGCCCATGCACATTGTGTTAAACCCCTGCGAGGATTTGAAAAATGGGGATGAGATTGCCGTTTTCGACGGAAGCATTTGTGTGGGTGCCGTTGTGTATGATGGAGATTCGGAGATGCCTTTGGTGATTAGGACATCGCAAAACGATTCTGATACCGAAACGCCCAATGGCTTTACCGTGGGTGATGACATCCAGCTCATGGCATGGAACAGCCAAACCGGCGAAGTGTCGGAAGCCGGATATGAATACATCGAAGGTTCACAAACCTTTGCACCGCTGGAAACCATGATCGGCGCTTTGAAGATGGTAGTTACAGGCGATGACGTAATAACCGGCATGCTACAGCCTAAAGTGATCCCGAACCCTTTCGCTCAAAAAACGAATGTGCTCTTGTTTATGCAGGAATCGGGAGATGTAATGATGAGCATCCGCAATATGAACGGGAAATCCATGCAGGAGTTCCCTTCCCAAATTTTGAATGAAGGTCAGCATACCCTCGAAATTGACCTTCGAAAGTTAGGCAGTGGCGTTTACTTTTTGATGATTGACATCGAAACCGACAAGGCCTCAAAAAGCTATATGCAAAAATTGATTAAACTCTAACTCTTTTTCATAAACCACCCGGCCTGAGCGATTGGGGCGGGTGGGT
>JAIOZV010000258.1 GCA_021740425.1 Bacteroidales bacterium
CCTTCCGCTTATTTAACCCGTCATGATGTTTTATTATCATGAAAATTTTGATTATTCATTTCATTATTAATAATTTAAAACCTAACTTTTATGAAAAAATTTACAATTGTTATTTTAATGTTTTTTAGCCTGTTGGCATTCAATTCCTCTGTGTTAGCCCAACCCGGTTGCGGGAATACGGATTTAGGTCTGCTGCCATTAACCGAGGACTGGCAATCACAAACCGGAGCTGCCGGACAAATACCCTATTGGTCCTTTGATGCTGTTGCAGGGAATACTTATGGCTTTAGTTCCTGCCTTTGTAGCGAAGATACCTATCTTCGGATTTATAATTCTTCATTTTCCCAGGTGGCATCTAATGATGATTATGGCCCACATTGCTCTTCATCAATCCGTGCCTCCATTAATTGGGTATGCACCACCAGTGGTACTTATTACGTTTCCATTGCGCATTATTCGTGTGTAGTTTTTTCATTAGGCTGGACATTTGAATTTAAAGTTACAATACCGCAGCCTCCACCTGCCAACGATGAATGTGCAGATGCCGAAGTAGTTGGCGAAGTTGTGGATTTTCCTTTTAATACTGCAGATGCTACAACCAGTGGGGTTGGATTACATTCCATCGGAAAAGATATTTGGTATGTTTATACTCCAGCTGCAAACGGAACCATTGATGTTGGTCTGTGCGGAAGTTCTTTTGATACAAAATTAGCAGTTTGGGATGCCTGCGGCGGCACCGAATTGGGTTACAATGACAACGGTTGCTACAGCAAAGCCATTCAATCCAATATTGATAATATCGAAGTAATTGGTGGGGCAGATTATTTTATCCAGGTTGGTGGATATAGCACTTACTCAGGAAGCGGACTTTTAACCATTGCATTTGAAGCGGCTCCTGTAACCGGAGATCTGTCAGGAACCGTTACTGATTTTGATACGGGACTTGGTATTGAAGATGCTCTGGTTACAATTACTCCTTCAACAAAAGAATCAGTTTATACAGATGAATTTGGTGATTATAGTATTGCCCTGGAAGCAGGAGATTACAATGTAATTGTAACTGCTGACGGATATGAGCCCAGTGAACCGCTCGGCGAATTGATCTCCATTATACTCGGAGGAACTGTTACATTGGATTTTGAGCTTATTCCCATTCCACCTCCTGCCAATGATGAATGTGCAGATGCCGAAGTAGTTGGCGAAGTTGTAAATTTCCCTTTTAATACAACAGAAGCTACAACCAGTGGGGTTGGAATACATTCCATTGGAAAAGACATTTGGTATGTTTATACTCCAGCTGCAAACGGAACCATTGATGTTGGCCTTTGCGGAAGTTCTTTTGATACAAAATTGGCAGTTTGGGATGCCTGCGGTGGAATCGAACTGGGCTACAATGACGATGGCTGTTTCGTAAAAGCATTACAGTCAAGTATTGATGGGATTGAAGTAGAAAGCGGCGAAGATTATTATATTCAGGTTGGTGGATATGGTTCTGGTGCCGGTGAAGGCTTCCTGACAATTGATTTCTTCCCTCCGGGGGTGCTTTCAGGAACAGTAAGCGAACAAATTTCAGGTGATCCTTTACAGGGTGTTACTGTGGTTGCTGAACCCGGTGGTTTTGAAACAACAAGCAACTACCTCGGTGAATATGAACTGGAACTTTTGGAAGGTGATTATGACCTGACATTTTCAAAGGTTGATTACTATCCAGTGACAATTTCAGGGGTAAGTATTCTTTCAGGTGAAACCACAACAATGGATGCTATGATGGAAACAGTGCCTGCCCCGATTTGTGCAGATTTAGTGTTTCCAACCGATAATGATATTAATGTTTTTCCCGATGCAGTGCTTGAATGGGAAATGCCTCTCGGCTCCCCCCCGGCATTAGGCTACAGATTATCATTGTACAACATCACCGAAAATGTTTGGGTGGAAGAAAATACTGATTTAGGGAATGTAACTACCTACACACCTGCTGAACCATTCGCCTGGGGAACCAGCTATATCTGGCTGCTTACACCATACAATAATGCAGGTGAACCCGAAGGTTGTGCCCCCTGGAGTTTTTCAACTTCATTCTCAGGCACTTTAGATGGAAATGTGGAAGATTCGCAATCAGGGCAGCCGGTTGAAGATGTTGATGTGGCAATTGTTGAGGTGTTCCCCAACTCTGGCTATACCGTCAATCTTACTACTGACGCTGATGGAAACTGGGATTTCGTTTGGGAAACGGGCGTTTACAATATTACCTTCTCAAAATTCGGATATTTTAGTAAAACTGTAAATACTGTTTCAATTAATATCAATCAGATCACCTTGCTAAATATTCAACTCGATCCTGTGACACCTTATCCTATGCCATTTTTCGAAGATTGGAATTCAGGATCTTTTGCAACCCATCAATGGACAAAAGAAGGAAATTGGGGTTTGTCAGGTGCTGGATTCCCCGGGCCTTCAGCTTATTTTAACTGGGATCCCGAAGTGTTTAATTTTGATATGACTTTGCAAAGCTATTTTATTGATGCCAGAAATGAATCGGATGTGTTTGTTCAATTTGATATGTTTATTGACGATTATCCGTATCAATACGATTTAGTAACTTTGGAATTTATGGTTTATGACGGTGAAGAGTGGATTGAAATTGCTTCGTATGATAACTCTTTTGGAGATATTGGAGGTACCCTGACGTTTGATGTTTCTGAATTTGTTGCAGGAAAACAATTTTTCCTTGGTTATAGAGCCTATGGATACGATACCTGGGATATTGATGGTATTTATATCGACAATATTTTGGTAACCAATTCAATTTTTGAAATAGATCCTCCTGCGATTTCTGATGTTTTGTTTTTTAACGAAAGTAAAAACTATGATATCAATCTATACAACTTTGGAATAAGCAACATCAACTGGGAAGCAGTTATTGATCCGGCTTCACCCTGGGCATCCTTAAGCATGGATTTAGGAACTTTGTTGCCGGGTTCAGAAACCCTTACCCTTACCTTTGATGCAGCCCTTGCAGGGCCAGGAACTCACACTGCTATGATTACTTTTACGGATACTGAAGGTATCTTTGAAAAAACAATTTCAATCGAGTTAAAAGTTTACGAGCAGGATGGTCAGAAGATTATGATCCCCGGAGCCAATCAATGGGGCTACATCTCCAGTTATATCAATGTAATCAGCAAAGCCAGCCTCGAAGAACTTTTTAGTGATATTGTTGATGACATGGTGATTTTGTTGGGTAACGATGGAATTTACTGGCCGGGATTTAGCATCAACACACTTGGAAATTACAATACCTATGAAGGTTACAAGATTAAAATGGGTGATGTTGCTTCACTTGCATTTCTTGGTGAAATAGTTGAAGATAAAACCGTGTACTTTGATGCCGGCATGCACATGATTCCAGTACTGAGTTCAGAACCCGTTTCATCGGCAGCAATTTTTGGAGATCATGATATCGAATTTGCCTTCTCTTTGGATGGAAGTATATATTGGCCTGCAGGTCCCATAATGACACTTACCACACTTGAGCCCGGCTATGGCTATTTTGTTAAATTCAATGCACCTGCCACGCTCGATTTTGGAAGCACACCGCCCAAAACTATTGTTCCTAACAATCCGCCGGTATTTAAAAATACCACACCATGGAATGAAGTATTTACCACTTCTTCATTCCACTTGATTGGAATTACCGCAGAAGCAAGCGCGGAACTTGAAAAAGGTGATATCATAGGCGTTTTCAATTCCGAAGGACTTTGCACCGGCATGATCAATTATGCAGGCAATGGCGAAGCACTTGCCATTCCGGTTTTTGTTGATGATATTACGACAGATAATCTGGATGGTATGACAGAAATGGAACCCATGATGATTAAAATTTATCGTAACGGTGAAGAAATCACTACTAATCCGGTTTATAGCCGGGAAGCTCCAAACTATAATGGTTTATTTGCTTCCAATGGTTTCAGTATCATCAACAGCTTTAAAGAAGGTGCCACAGGTATTGTTAATAGCTCTTCTGATGCTATCAGCGTGTATCCCAACCCTTCGGGGGGAACCTTCAATATTCATGGAATCAATGATTCATTCAGGCTGCTCGTAACCAATTCACAGGGACAGGTCATTATGAACAGAACCATCAACGATTCCTATCAACTTGATCTAACTTCACAGCCAAACGGCTTGTATTTTGTTAAGCTTACAAGCAATGAAAGCGTTAAGCTTATCAAAGTGATTAAACAATAATCTTTTTTAGAGATTTAAAAATTAAGCCTGCTCTTAGTATTGAGCGGGCTTTTTTATTTTAAGCTGCACTTGCGCTGATTGCCCTCTCTTTTTTTTATTTTTGCAACCATCTTACAAAAAAATAATTTTAAACATAGCTAATGAGTACTTTCACCAAGCCTTCAACATATCGATTACAATCCATATCAACCGGTCGCATTTTCAACGATACAGGATGGATACTTGATGATGATCAATCAGAACAGCCCACACTTATCAGAGCCTTGTATGACAAACGGCAAATTGATGTAAAAGGAGATGAATTTGGAATTTACAAATTTGCTGACTGGATGCCGGTAAGTACATACCTAAAAGGTTCGTCTGCTCCTGTAACCTACAAAAGTGATGGACTGGCCAAATACCTTGGACTTCAAAATCTTTATGTTACTTTCAGCGGCTACTGGCCCGAAATAGGCGCTAACATGCGCACTTGTTCTTTTAAAGAAACAGAATCTTACACTGTGTGCGCCAGGTTAGTTGCCAATACTGACAAAACGCTCGTGGTGGCTTCAGCCGGGAATACTGCAAGGGCTTTTGCAAGGGTGTGTTCCGACAACGATATCCCCCTTTTGCTTTGTGTCCCCGAAGATCGTGTGGAGGTGCTCTGGTTTGATGAGCCCGTCAAGAGTTGTGTAAAGTTGATTGCTTCCCGTCATGGCAGCGATTATTTTGATGCGATTCACTTATCAAACCTTGCCTGTGCACTGGATCAGTATGTGATGGAAGGCGGAGCAAAAAATATAGCACGCCGCGATGGTATGGGAACCACGGTACTTTCGGCTGCAACCACCATCGGTAAAATTCCTGATTACTATTTTCAGGCTGTTGGCTCCGGCACGGGTGCCATTGCTGCCTGGGAGGCAAACCTTCGCCTCATTGCTGATGGCCGGTTTGGTAAAAATAAGATGAAACTATTGGTTTCGCAAAACGAACCTTTTATCCCTTTGTACCATGCCTGGAATAAAAAATCCAGGACACTTGACATTCATGACCAGCAGATGGCCAGAGAACAAGCGGCTCTGATAGATGCCAAGGTTCTTTCAAACCGAAAGCCACCCTATGGACTTGCCGGGGGATTGTTTGATGCACTGTTGGATACTAACGGACAAGTGCTCACGGTTTCAAACGAAAAATCCAGAGAGGCTGCCAAACTGTTTTTGGAGCTTGAAGGTAACGATCTTCATCCGGCGGCAGCCGTGGCAGCAGCTTCGCTTATCGATGCAGTAAACAGCAATTTGGTGGAAAAAGATGCCATTATTATGCTGAATGTTACGGGAGGTGGTGAGGATAAATTCAAACTTGAAAAGGAATTACATTATTTAAAACCCGAACTTATCTTTGATATAGATCCGGATTTTGAGGAGGTAAAATTTAAGCTTGAAAATTTATTTCAATAAAAATGCAATGCATTTATTGACATCGGATATTTGAAAATTGCTTACAGCACATCTCAATTGAAAACAGCCATAGTTTCGGTAATTAACGATCTTGTAACCGATCAGCGGGTAAATAAGACCTGTACTGTTTTGCTGGAACTGGGTTTTGATGTTTTGCTGGTTGGCAGAGTAAAAAAGGATTCCCTGCCTCTGCCCGAAAGGAATTACCGTATGCACCGTATGAAATTACTGTTTGAAAAAGGCCCTCTTTTTTATGCCGAATACAACATCAGGCTTTTTTTCTTTTTGCTCTTTCACAAAGCCTCCTTGCTTTTTTCCAACGACCTCGATACACTGCTCCCCAATTTTTTGATTTCCAAAATCAAATCGAGGTCACTGGTTTATGACAGCCATGAATATTTCACGGAAACGCCCGAATTGGCCGATCGAAAATTTGTGCAAGGTGTATGGAAGAAAATTGAAGGTCTGATTTTTCCAATATTAAAAGATGTAATAACTGTGAACGATTCCATTGCCAATCTATTTAAAAAAGATTACGGAATCGATGTTGCAGTAGTAAGAAATATTCCTCCGAAAGTAATTACTCCGGTAAAATTAAGCAAGCCGAAATTTGAAATTCATGAAGATAAACCACTTGTTTTGCTCCAGGGTTCGGGAATCAACATTCAGCGCGGTGCCGAGGAACTCGTTGAAGCCATGCAATTTGTTGAATTAGCACACCTTTTAATAATTGGAGGTGGCGATGTAATTGATACCCTGAAAAAAATGGCAGTGAATTTAAAACTTGAAAGTAAGATAACTTTTTTACCCAAAATGCCTTTTGAGAAACTTCGGTATTATACCCAAAAAGCCAGTCTGGGTTTAACCATCGACAAAGATACCAACATTAAT
>JAIOZV010000259.1 GCA_021740425.1 Bacteroidales bacterium
ATACTTTCGAAAATCAGAACTATATCACCGTATTTGAACTTCCTGCTGTTGAATTCACGGCAATGGAAAATCAGTGTATCGACTGGCCGGGTTTTGAACTCAGCGAAGGAAGCCCGGCAGGTGGGGTATATTCAGGCCCAGGAGTTGAAAGCGGATGGTTCTATCCTGATGTGGCTGGCATGGGCACACATACCCTCACCTATACCTATTTGGATGGAAATGGTTGCGAGAATGCAGCAAATCAGGATATCCTTGTTGATGCCTGCACAGGAATAGGTATTCTTTCAGGTGCACAATCGCTTAGGGTTTATCCGAATCCGGTAACAAGCCTGTCAACCATCGAATACTATGTTTTTTCGGACATTGATGTAAATATCAGCATATTCAACAGCCTCGGCATGCTTGTAAAAGAAATCGTTCCTGAAAACGCAAATATGGGCAGGCATGAGGTGAATGTGCGTACCTCTGATTTTGAAAACGGAATCTACTTCGTTAAACTTACCGCCGGTGAGCAAACAGCCACAACAAAGATGACCATTGTAAAATAATTTTGTAAACCTCCTGTTTTAAAAGCCATTTGCATCGCGTTGATGTAAATGGCTTTTTCTTTTTTATATTAATTCCGCTTCAAAAGAATAGATTTTCCCTCATTTTTTTCCCTTACCCTTCGGGGAGGGATGGGGTGAATTTGAAGTCAATTTTCGTTGGAACTTCAAATTGATAAAGCAGAATTATAATGGATTTTAAAATTTAACAGCTTTATAAATGGTTGATTTTTTCCTGGTAATTATTTGAATAAAATAAAAACCATTGGGCAAGGAGGCCGTTTCAAACTGAATTATCCGGCGGCCTTCCGGAACCGGTTCATGATTTTGGTGCATAAGCACTTTGCCACAGGCATTCAATATGTTGATTTCAACCAAGGCTGGATTGTTCAGGTTGATGCTCACACAAAGCTTATCTTTAAAGGGGTTGGGGAAAATCTCTGCATCCAGGTCTGCCTCAGTGATCATCTTTTCATCCAATCCGGTAACAAGGTATTGATTTCTAAAGTAGCTAAAGGTGCCGTTGTATTGTCCGAGGCTTAGGTCAGGGTCGCCGTCATTATCCAGATCGGCAAATGCTGGTGTGGTATTTTGTTCGCCTGTGATGCCATCAAGGATTTCAGTGTTTTCGATCCATTCGCCGGCATTGTTGATGTAGCAAAACAGGTCACCCCACAGGTCTCCGCAGACAACATCAAAATCCCCGTCGTAATCAATATCCACAAGGGCGGGGACGCAATTGGTGCCAACATCAATTCCCCCAAAGTAGCCGGCAATTTCCAGCCAATCAGGAGCTTGTGCATTTCCCTGATTTTCGATGTAATGAAGCACCCCGTTTTCGCCACCTGCAACAATGTCAAGGTCTCCGTCATCATCCATATCCTCAAGGCAGGGTGCTGACCAGCCTCCCATGGAAATGCCCTGAAAAAATGTGTTTTCAAATTCAAAACCGATACCTGTATTTCTGTGGTAATACAAATTTCCACTCAGGTCTCCCACAATGGCATCAGCAAGCGAATCACCATTTACATCCCCGATGGCCACCGCGCTGTATATCGAATGTTTGAGGGATGTAAAGTAGGCGTTGTTTTCTTCCCACGCAGGCCCTGAAATGGTTCCTGTGTTTTCGTAGAATTTAATATCTCCCATTTGTGAACCCGTAAACAGGTCAAAATCTCCATCATTGTCAAAATCAAAAAAGCATGGATTGCTGGCACCACCTGCATCCATTACACCGCCAAAAAGTGATGTGTTTTCAGTCCAGACAGGATTTTCAGGTGTGCCCGATTGCACAAAATAATTCAGGGGGCCGGAAGCTGTGCCGAAAATCAAATCAGGCTTGCCATCACCGGTCAGGTCGGAAAGGGTAGGGGAGTTCCAGTATGTTTCGCCACCAAGCCCCTCAAACGCTGTTTCATCGGCCTGCCATAAGGCATTGTTTTCGTCTCCGGTATTTCTGTAAAACTTAAATCCATGTCCATCCCTGCCCACAAGCAAATCCTGATCGTCGTCCTGATCTATGTCACAAAAAACGGGATAAGCGTACAATCCAACATCGGCAATTTCGTAAGTATTGCCTTCGCTAAATTCGGCATTATACATATTACCCGAATTCAGATAAATTTTTACCAGGCCGCTTTCGCTGAATCCCGTAACCATGTCAGGGTCGCCATCGTTATCGATATCCGTGAAATCGGGAACAGGGTTTTGTCCAACGTTTAATCCATCGAAAAAGCCCGGGGATTTTTCAAATTCAGGAAATTGTGGCGTGCCAATGTTGAGGTATAAATTTAATCCTGTGAAACCTCCTGAAATAAAATCCGGGTCGCCATCCCCATCTATATCAATACATACACCCATTTCCGCATCCAGAGGCTCTACCACTGAAAAATAGTTGGCTCCCTGTTCAAAAGCAGGCAATTCATTATTTCCTGTGTTTTCGAAAAATAGAGGGAGTTCATCAATGCTTCCGATGATTAAATCAAAATCACCATCGCTATCCGCATCAGCAAGACGGGGCTGTGAAAACGGCAGGCTGGGGATGCCGCTGGGATTAAAAACTGCATCATTTTGAACCCAGGGTTGAGCTTTTATTAAATTGCATATTAGCAACAAATGAACCGATAAGATCAATAGATTTTTCATAGTTTTTGGTTTTGGCAAGCACACTTTTGGCTTGGATGATGAATGATAAAAACAACCAAAAGTAGTGATTTTAAGTGTGGATTTCATGAAATTCCATGGCTTGTTTTATTTCGAAAATTAATTATCCTGCTAAAAAGCCTGATTTTATCCCAGCAGCTTCAAGGCTTCAGCTACCAAAAATCCGAGGTAATTTCCAATAGCGTAACCAACAATGCCAACCGTTAATCCTGAAACTACGATTTCACGGTTTCTCAATGCGCCTGCTACAACTGGTACAAATGGCGGACTGCAGATTAGCGCTGTGGATGTTACAATCACGGTGTCGCTGTCGATTTTAAAAATTCTGGCAAAGATCACATGAAGGATCAGCGATCCAAAAATTACGACTGCAAGGTAGGAAAATAGTGCTGGGGTTTTTCCTGCCAGTGCGTTTATGTCAACCATCGAAGCCACGACCACGCTAAAAATCAGGATCAGGTACATCCCAAGTTCAAAGGTTTTTTCGGTTTTGTTGATTTTTGGAAGTAAGGAACCTGCAATTCCCAGCGATGTAATCGTTAAGATAACCACCACCATCCGGTTGTTTTCAGGAACCAGCATCGACAATCTGCCTCCAGCGGCAAAAATTAAAACTGAAAGCCCAAGTGCTTTGAGCAGGGGGATAATTGTTTTCTTTTTGAAGATGTCAGTAAATGGATTTTCTCCGTCAGGGTTGTGGGTTTCCATTTTACCACCCGGCGCTGAAAATTTAAAGGGTTTCAGGAAAATCAAAAAGAACCGCTGCCCGAGACTTATGAGAAACAGAAAATAAATTCCGGAAAGGATCATGTCGTAAGTATGGGTCAAAAGGTAGATGTCATCGTTGATGTTGAGCATAATTTTAAGGGAAGCCAGGTTGGGCGTGCCTCCGGTGTAAACCCCGATAAGCATTCCTCCGATTTTCCAGAGTTCATCCATCCCGTGATGACGGAAAATAAAAAATCCTGCAAAAACCATAATGACCACACTCAGCATTCCGAAAAGCATCGAAAGGGCTGTTTTCCCTGCCAGAGTAAACCATTGCCTGATGTCGGACGAAAACAGCAGAAGCGGAATGGCCAGGGGAATGGTTACCATGGTGATTATTTCCTGAATTTGTTTGCCCGATTCAGGGATGATTCCGATGTTGCCTGCCACTATCCCCACGATGTAAGCCACCACCACTGCCCCAAGCTTATTGATGAATTTATACTTGTGGTTGAGCTGAAGGATAACAATCGGCGAAAGCACATAAAACAGTACCAGTATAATCTTTGAAGTCATATTGCCCGCAAAAATAGGAAAACAATAATTTGTGGGGTCTTAATTTATTACCGTATCCAACAACAAAATTCCGAATTCCTTCATGCCAATTCACTTCGCCGGGGTTTGAAACACAAGCTTTGCCGCAATTATTTTCAATACCGAAGAATACTCAATTCACAAACTGCTCTTATATTTGCCCCATGAAACTTAAAAAACCAACACTGCTTCTCGACAAGCAAAAATGCCTGGAAAATATCCGGCGCATGAAATTTAAGGCTGACAGGCATAAGCTCATTTTCCGCCCGCATTTCAAGACCCATCAGTCTGCCGGGGTGGGAGAGTGGTTCAGGGAAGTTGGTGTTGATAAAATCACAGTGTCATCGGTCGGCATGGCAAGCTATTTTTCTGCTAAAGCATGGAAAGATATCACCATCGCCTTTCCGCTCAATATGGCTGAAATTGATGATATCAATCAACTCGCTTCAGAAATCAGCTTAAATATCCTCGTTGAAAATGAAGCAGCAGTTAGTTTTCTGTCAGGAAATTTGCATAGCGCCGTTGGAGTCTTTATAAAAATTGATGCCGGTTACCACCGCACGGGTATAGCTGTCGATGACCATTTGGCTATTCTTGAACTGATCAGGAAAATAGAAAAATCAGCACACTTAACTTTTAAAGGATTCATTGTGCACAACGGGCACACTTACCACGCCTCTGCCAGGGATGAAATTTTAACTATCCACAATCAAAGTCTCGAAAAACTTTCGCACCTCAGGCATTTTATGCTGCAAAAACGTGTTGATGCTATTTACTCGGTTGGCGATACACCTTCGATGAGTCTTAGCGAAAACTTTGAAAATATTGATGAAATCAGACCCGGGAATTTTGTGTTTTACGATTTAATGCAACAGAAATCGGGAGCCTGTCAATTTTCTGATATTGCCTTAGCCCTTGCCTGTCCTGTGGTGGCAAAACATAATTCCAGAAATGAGATTGTAATTTATGGAGGAGCTGTACATTTATCCAAAGATTTTATTCAGGACAAAAATGGCCATAAAATATTCGGCCTGGTGGTTGAATTATTGCCCACGGGTTGGGGCACGCCGGTTGACGATACCTTTGTAAAGTCACTTTCGCAGGAACATGGAATTATCAAGGCCTCGGATCACTTTTTTAAACAAACGAAAATAGGGGATTTTATTGGGATTTTACCCGTTCATTCCTGTTTAACCGTTCACGCAATGGGAGAGTTTGTTGTTTTGGAAAATAATCCTGAAAAAACTGAACTCAAATTATGCTGCATGTAGCTAAGAAAGGAAGGAAGTTTTCCTGTTATACCTTGGTTTTGGTATTGGGGGTGGTTATGATCATTAACCTGGAATCAGCGTATTGGAAAGTTGAAAACCGCGTAATTCAGAATGATGCCACGCAATACTATGCCTATCTGCCGGCAATTTTTATTTATAACGACCTGAGTTTGCAGATTTATCACAAAGATGCTCAGAGCTTAGGAGCAACCTTCTTTCCCAAAAGGTCGCCCACCTGGGAGTTGGTCATCCTTACCACTTATGGTTTGTCAGTACTCTATTTCCCGTTTTTTATCACAGCGCATTTCCTTGCTCCTCATTTGGGATATGAAGCCAACGGCCTGACTTTGCCTTATCAGTTTGCCATCCAGATGGGCACATGGATTTATTTGTTGCTGGGCTTGGTTTATCTGCGTAAGCTGCTTTTGAAATATTTTGAAGATAAAGTGGTGGCTGTGGTTCTTGCTGCCACTGTTTTGGCCACCAACATGCTTTGGTATGCCACGGGCGAAGCAGCAATGTCGCATGTTTACAGTTTTTTTCTCATCACTATTTACCTCTATCTTACCGACAGGTGGCTTGAAAAGGCAAGCCTCATGAATACCCTCATGCTGGGCTTTATTGTCGGGCTCATTACCCTGGTCCGGCCAACAAATGTGATAATTGGTGTTTTAATATTACTTTGGAAAGTAAGCAGCCCGGATGAGTTGAAAAGCAGGGTTCAATATTTTTTTAAGCATTGGCACTTTGTTTTACTGGTTGGGTTTGTGTTTTTCCTGATGTGGCTACCGCAATTGCTTTACTGGAAAATGATAGCAGGCACCTGGTTTTATTATTCATATCCCGAAGAGCAGGGTTTTTACTTTAACAATCCACAACTGTTCAACAATCTGTTTTCCTGGCGAAAAGGTTGGTTTATTTATATGCCGGTAATGGTTTTTTCGATTGTTGGGATCGGTTTGCTATACAAGATAAAAAAGCCATTTTTTCTTTCTGTTCTGATTTATTGGCTGCTGACATGGTATATTTTGTCTTCCTGGTGGAGTTGGGGTTATGGAGGAGGCTTAAGTATCCGCCCCTATATTGATTCTTATGCAATATTTTCTTTGGGCATGGCTGCATTTCTATCCTGGACTTTCAGGCAGCGCTTATTCCTGAAAATGCTTGTGATGACTATATTTTTAGTTGCTTCATTCACAGGTATTCAGAGCAACGCAAGATATGCCCGGGGTTCTTTGCATTGGGATGGAAATACAAGACAAACTTATCTGGTAGGTTTTTTTCAGATTGAAAG
>JAIOZV010000260.1 GCA_021740425.1 Bacteroidales bacterium
CAGTGTCCTGCTGTTTTATCGTATCCTTGAGCAAAACCGATCCCAAATGTTGTTGAAACTTCCTTACTTCAACCTGCATCGATGGTACGAAAGTCATAGAGGAAAGTTCGCGGCCAATATTTCGCAGCCTGCTTTCCAATTCCTGACGGCGAATACATTTTTTAATTTCTTCGATCAATTCAATAAAAAAATAAGGCTCTTTATCCACCAAATTTCTGCGCAAATTCAACAGCCTGTCAGAAAAAATTTGTCTTTTTTGGGCTTGTTTAACTTCCAAAATCAAACTTTCAATTTCACGAATATGATCCGAAAAATCCCTGACAGTTTTAAAACCTTTAGCCTTTGACGCATTTCCTGAAACCAGCTTTACGCCGGCAAAAGATTCACCTGCTGGAGCATGGATACCTTTATCCTTTGCAACTTCGCCAAGTTTTTTGCAAGCCTCATCAAAGGATTTGGACAACATTTGGCGTTCGATATCCAAATTTTTCAACGATTCGATTGTAAAATCCGGCAAATGAAATTCAAAATTGACATTTAAAATTTCTTTGATTTTATCATTCTTTCTATCCGGCAATTGTTCGAGTTTTTCAACATAAGCGATTATTTGCTCTTTAAGAAACAGGAAATCCTCAAGATATTTTGCCAGCATGGTTTCTGTTTCCTTATAAAAGGTCAGGGCGTTTTCAACTTCATCCAACCATTCAAGCTCATCCTGAAGCATTTTTTTTACTTCGGTTTGTTTTTGAATATGGGTGTGAATTTCATTGTAAAAAGCATCAAATTGATTTTGGTTCAATTCACCATCGAGCATGGAAACTACAGGATTGGAGGATTCCAGTACATAACCCATATTTTTTTTAAGGAATTGATCGCCCGAAATACGGAACCTCCCGGACTTATCAGCAACTATTCTTGACTTTAAGCCATCCATCAATGACAATATTTCGCTTTGCAGCAAAAAAAGAGATTTTAAATTTTTATCAAAAACCTTTACAGCATAACTTTTGGGACCGCTCATGGCAATTATTTTATGTCTTGAAAAATATCTTCATGTAAAGTAAAACCCTGAAAAAGGGCTGATCTGACTTTGCTAATTAATGGTTTCATAAAGAATGCAGGTTTTGTTGAACGACAGCAAAATATCCAAGGGCAAGGTAAATACACACTGTAAGAAGCATGGGCCAAAATCGTATTTTCCGGGAAACCTTAAAAAAAGCACCAATTACGATTAAGGTTTGATAAAACATAAAAAAAATGTAGAGCAAAATGGATGCATTGATGGCATTTAACTCAAGCCCGATGCTGCTGATGGTGTAGGTGGTATCCTCCCAAAAAATATGGATAAGATTATAGATTGCTATGAAAAAAAAAGGCGCAAATACCAGAATCAAGGTGAACCGGCTTACCAGCGCACCGTAATTGAGGCTAAAAACTTTGAATCGGTTTTTGAGCCTGCGCAAACTCAATAAAGGCACCAATAACAACAGCCCTGTGAGGACATTTAAGAAATAGGCAACCAAAAGAAGGTTGGCATAATTTGATGTAATCAGCCGAACCGAAATCAGGTTGAGGGTGGGTGAAAGATTAAAGGAAATTTGTTTGAACAGAGAATTGTCGAGCATATAGCTAAGGCTTAGATACACCATACCAAAAGCCGGAAGCAGGTAAACAAAATAGCGCGGGATCAATAAAAATGAATTGTGAAAATCGGCTTTCCTGCTTTTTTTAAAAGCTGCATCAAACGAATCGCGGGTGGAAGCCAAAAGCTTTCCATAGGTATGTTTTTTGCGGATGGCTGCGACAAAGCGTTCGAAAATTTCGTTGCTTGACGAGTATATTTTTCTGTCGATCACCAAACAATTCAATACCTGATTTTTAACAATGAAATTGGATTTTATGCCTTTGGAATCGAGGTAATCGTTCACTGAATTTTCGTAGTCATAATAAAAGCTTATCTCGTTGGCAGCATTTTCATCGTAAACAATACTTCTGATTTTAACATCGAAATCCGTTTTTGACTGGAAAACTTTCATAATAAAGTCATCGAATCCCAGGTTGATCAATCCCCGATGCCCTGATTTATACAAGAAAGCTTCGCGCTCAATAGCAGATCTTGTTTGTGTGTATTGCGCCGGAAATTGCAGATAGTAGAGTCCAATGTCCTGGATATGGTTTAAAAAATCACCTGCATGGGTGCAAAATACGCGCGAAGGTAAAAAAGCGTATAGCATGTTGAGCAGGCTTTTTTCATCGATTTGCCTGTAAAAAACTGCTCGCAGCTTTGAAGCATCTGGCGGGCTGGTTTGCAGGATATTGTTTATTTTTTCCAAAACCGGCTCCACAAGACTGTTACCTATAAGTTGATTTTTTCGTTTTAGTTGCAACAAACAAAACTCGAAACCAAAAAATGCTTTTTCGATAATTTCGAAATCAGCATTCAGCCTTACATTATCCAAAGCCACAAAAAATTCTTCAACCTTGTTTTGGAAGCTTCCCTGCCTGTAAAGGTACACGTTGGTTCCAAGAATTTTGACAGGAATTTCAGGGTTGACCAATCTAAAAATCAACTCCCGTAAAATATGGTTATTCTCGTGGCGGTAATATTGCAAAATTTCGCGCAGACTTTTTTTATTGAAATTATCTTCGCAGTATATCAACATTTGCCTGACGAGCAATTCAAAATCAACATCCTTTACGAAAAACATTTCACCGATTGTATTGCAAAATTCAATAAACTCGGTAAACTCATCCTTTGAGGTAATTTTAAGAAATGCTGCCTTTTCCAATTGCAGATGATCGTCATCACTTTTGGGAGGATTGGTTTTCAGAAACTCACAAACTTCAAAAAGCGAAGTATAAGTATTCCCCCTTAAATCCCTGAAAAACCTTTTGTCGTTGAAGTGATGAAAAATTTCAGGAAGATTTTCATTTTTAAGCTGAATATAAATATCGGCTTTAAAATCTGAGAAATCATCATTGTAGGCAGTTTCGACGATTTGTGAAATGGCACCGAGGGTTTGGTCGATAAACAGATTTATCTTCCTGTCCGATTTCACCCTGAGACGTCTCAGGGCAAACTCGAATCTGAAAAAGTAAATCCTCATGGTATCAAAATCAGTGATTTTCCATAGGGTGTCGATGCTTTTAAAAAAATCGGCAGTAAGTTTTCCGATAAGTTGTGTGTTGTTGAAATCAAAATTTTCGAGGCCAACAGAAACCTGATGCGACGGGTTGAAATAAAACAGTAAAGCTTCTTTCACGTAATTGATGCCAAAGAACTTTTTGTAGTGAGAAACCATTGCATCGAACTGCTTCATGCTTTGCTCGCTTTGGATGCTTCTAACCCATGCCATCAGCAGGCGGTAGCCTTCGATGTCTTCGATCAGTTGCTCGTAAAATCTGCTGTCGCCGGCGATATAGGCGGCAAGGTCTTTTCCTGTTCGGATAATCAGATCGCCAATTTCGAGGTGCCTGACTTCCGGAAGCTTTCCATAATTTACAATTACTTCCTTACCTTCAATCCATGCGTTCACTTCGGCTTCACCCCAGCGGTTGTTGTAATCCTGAAGTGTAAGACCCTGAATTAAAGTATTCAATCGCTCAAAGTTATCGTCGAAATCGATGATGTGCAAACCTTTGGTACGGCGCTCAAAAATTCTGATGAGATTTTGCTTGTTCACCTGTTCGGGATAGATCAGATGCAAAACTATCATCCCAAGGCTGTAATAATCATTTTTCTCAGAAACAATACCAAAGGCCTGTTCAGGGGCAAGGTAAAACTCTGTTCCCTTGATCATGGTGGTATAACTGAGCTCCTTTTCAGATGATTTCTCGAATGACTTTGCTGAGCCATAATCCCCGATTACTATTTTGGATTGTTCCTGATCCAGAAAAAATACATTTTGAGGCTTCAGGTCGCAATGGTAAATTTTTTCGTGATGGAGAGTACACAAACCCCTGTGAATGGCAGGGATTAGCGTATTTTCGATAAAGGACGGAGTGAATTTTTGTTTGATATTTTCAACTTTGAGCAAATCGCTTCCCGCTGCAAAATCAGTAATTTCAAAACAAAATTTTTCGAGGTACTTATTGGGGCCTGTCCCGAAATCATGCAATAGGAGGATATCCTTTCCACCAATATCGCGAATACGCTGCAAGGTATCGGAGTTTGGTTCGAGGTGCGGATCATTAAATTCATAATAAAGTTTTAGAACAAAAAGCCGGTCGTTCTTATCCTTTACTTTATAAATTACGGCTTCAGCAGTTTGCCCCTCATCTGTAAGCAAATCGAGAACAGTATAACTTATGCTGTTGAGTTCCACAATATCTCCGACGCCAATATGATGGGATTCAGTTCTTTTTACAACAGGCATTTCTGCCTGATAGGGTATAGTTTTAAGATCATCACCTGATAATAAGGAATCATAGGACAAGCCCTGATAAGGAACAGTGCGTCCCAGCCCATCATGAGGATCAGTAAGCGCTAAAAAATCTTTAGCAGTGTATGGTTTTGTTTTCGATATATCCTCGAATGACTCTTCCATGCAGAATTAGTGGTTCATTTGATTGGTAATTCTGATAAAAATACAACTGATATTGTCGGGGGCTCCAACAGCCAACGACTTACCCAAAATAAAATTTACATTTTCACCGAGCGATTTCGAATTGCTTAAAACAGCACCAAGCTGATCGTTGGAAAAGCAATGTGCAAGCCCATCGGTGGTTACAATAAAAATATCGCCGTCCTGCCATAACTGAGTGTCGGCGGAAATGAACGGGAAAACCATTTTATGGGGTATGCCGCCAAAATAACTGGTTATGGGTTTGTAAATTTCATTCACATGTATCACGTCATCCACGGTTAGCTGAGTTACTTTCCCATCCCTAAACAACAGAACCTTTGAATCGCCGGCATTTACAATGCGATATTCACTTTTGCTGAAAAACATACCCGAAAGTGTTGTAGCCATTCCTTGTAAATGCTGTTCGGTTTTTGAATAATCCAAAAGGTCACGGTTGATTGCGATCAGTGTTTCCATTAATTCATCCCTTTCGGGATAGCTGCCCGGGGCAAATCTTTGATTGATTTCTTTTAAAACAAAGTTGGAAGCCACATCTCCCGATGGCATACCTCCAACTCCATCTGCAACAAAAAAACGCGTATTTTCCCGGATTTCAATTTCGGTAATCCCAAACGAAAACAGCTTATCATGAATCAATACAGCATCCTGGTTTATTGATCTTACTGTTCCGATATGAGAAAAACCTGTGGCAGAAATTTTCATAAAGAAGGATTGCTATCAGCGTTTAGAATTTAGAGGATGGGGTATTGAAAAAAAATGAAAAAGGAGGAGCAACCGGTTTATGGAAACAAAAACCGATTGCTCCCCCTTTTCATCATTTATTGTTTGATGAGTTTTAAAACTTTAGAATGATTGTCGATGGACAAAACAACAAAATACAACCCTGAAGGCATGACCCTTCCCCTGTCTGATTTTCCGTTCCACGAGATTTCAATCGTTTCGGTACCGATGGTTTTTTGACCGAAATCCCTGACCATTCTGCCACCGGCAGTTATTATGGTAAGCCTCCCCCGGATATTTTCATGAGCACTTAATAAAATCAAACTTTGATCGGTGAAGGGATTCGGATTGGCAGTCAAATGAATGCCTCCGTCATATTTTGAAGGAGAGGGCAAGGAAGTGATGGCATCCAGGCCACCGGAATAGCAAACAACTTTACCCTGCCTGCCACCGGCAACAACTTCCCATGAAAGGTCGCCGTTGATATCAGGAATAACCGAAAGTGCATCAACGGGCTCGGAGTATCCAAGCGAATGGATTATATCACCATTTACGCCATCAACAAAATACACATAATTGTTCTGATACAAAGTACCTGCTGCCACATCGTTAATGCCATCACCGCTGATATCAGGGATGCGATTTACTTTTTGAGCCTGATCATCAAGTGCTGTCAGCCACAGCGATCCTCCTGAGTATCCATCGATCACCACCAGATTGCTGCTGCTCGATTGAATTGTAAAATCAGCAAATCCGTCATCATTTACATCATCCAACCTGACCATATCTGTAATTATCACATACCCTCCGCCAATACTTCCATCGAACAAAACATCGCCATTGGCGGCATCAAAAATCTTGTAGTCGCCGGTACCAAATTCGCCGGAGCCTACATCATTCACTCCATCAGAGTTGATGTCGTCCAACTGTAACAAAGCCCAAACAGAACTTCCGGCAGCCAGTTCAGTCCAGATTTCATATCCGGTGCTACCATCAATACATGCAGTAATACCCTGGGTTTCGCTGTCGTTGGAAGCACCTGCCAGAGCCTCAGGTATGCCATCACCATTTACATCATTTATGGCTTTAACCGAGAATCCCGGGCCTCCAAAATAGTAATCCCACTCCAGTGATCCGTTGGTTCCGTTCAAACAAAAAGCCCGGTCGGCTCCCTGCCCGGTGGTTGAACCTCCTGCACAAGCCAGTACATCCGGATTCCCATCGCCTGTAAAATCGCGGGTGGCATCCACTTCATACACCCATC
>JAIOZV010000261.1 GCA_021740425.1 Bacteroidales bacterium
GGATCTTCATCAATGCTGTTAGTGTTGACTTCAATATCATCCAGATACATTTTCCAACCATAAGCACTTATGGCTTTGAAAATAATATAGGTGCTGCCCGGATTGTTGAATTGAAACTCATACTGATACCAGCCTTCAAATGAAACGTTTGGATAAAAGTTGATTGCTCTGTTTATGGAATCCAGAAAGGTTGCACCCGTCAGGTTCGGTGTTGTGTTGTAATAAACTTCTAATTTGTCGTGGCGGTTGTTGCTTGGATCTTCGGAACGAAAAAACCAGAAACGAAGCACGTTGTCATCGGTTAAAATCATCTCCGGACTAATCAAAACAGCCTGTTCTCCTACTGAGGCATTAAAAGAGTTGTATTGCGCCATGGCGGTGCTTCCATCATGAGGCATGCATTCGGGCCACTCGCCTTCGGTAACCCGGACAAACTCCATGTCGCCTGTAACAATGGGGTAACCAATCCAGCCTGACGGCGGAAATGGCAGGCCTTCAAAACCCTCGTTGTATGGAAATTCTGTGATCTGTGCATGCGACTGCAGAGCCATCACAGCAAATAGAATAAAAAAGTAAATCCGTTTCATGAGTGTGAATTTATAACGGTGTCAAAAGTAGGGTTTTCAGTAGAATTGAGGGAGTTGGTAAGATAAATTAGATTTAGAGCTGATCATTCTTATCCATTGTTTTTGAGTCGTCTTTTTGTGATTTCTTTTTAAACCATGTTTTTGGGTTCATGTATGCTTTATATTTGGTAAACAGCTCTTTGCCAAGTAATAGACCGCCTGACCAAAATGTGATTTCTCCAACAACAATTATTATTGTGGTGATTGAAATTTTAGCAGTATTGTCGATTTCAAGAAATGGGACGATAAGCAGTGATAAAAATACAAATGCGGAAATAATAATCAATGTGAGTCCGACCTTAAATTTCCAGTTCTTTTTCGCCATTATCTTAAATTTTGAAATATCTTTTCTTTTGATTTTAAAAAAAGCAAATGTAAAGCAATATCAATTTACCGGGGTGCGAAAATTGAGACATACAATGCTCAGGATAATGATGGATTTTTTAAAATAATTCTAAAAAAGCAAGGTTTACTTGTTTTGGGTACATCCAGAATTGCATCTTATGTTTTTGATATTATGATTTATGTTTCAAAAATTTAAAATTTGTATTTTTGTGAATGATTGATAAATAATGTTTGAAAAATGGCTGAAATAAGTAGATTTTTTGGGATAATCATTCAAATGTATGGTAATGATCATAATCCACCTCATCTACATGCAAATTATAATGAGTATAGGGCGATTCTTGAAATTGAAACCGGAGAAATACTTATGGGTATTTTGCCAGGGAAACAATTAAAGTTTGTTCAGGTTTGGATTGAAATTCATAAAGAAGAATTATTAGAGAACTTTAATAACTTCCGCGCAGATGTTCAAACATTTAAAAAGATTAAACCATTAAAATAAAGGAAAGGATAATTATGAAATGGATAGTCAGGATATTAAGTATCGAGCCTTACTGTATTACCTGTTTATGGAATAATAATGAAATACGGACCATTGATTTAACCAATTTTATTAAAGAAAAGTCGCTTAATCCGGAAAATTCCTATTCCCAGCTCAAAGATATTGATCGTTTTTATGAAGCTAAATGCGATGGTTCAACTATATTTTGGGCCAATGGACTCAAGATGATTGATTATGACGGGCAGGAAAAACTTGGAGATTTGGACATTGACCCGCACTTTTTGTATGAATTAAGCCATCAGGATGTCCTAGAGGTTAAGAGTGAGGAATAAAGAAGTTGAAGGTATCTTCAAAAAAAAAGCCCGGCTTCATAGCGAAACCGGGCTTTTATGTTGAAATCTTAAAAAGGTTATTTCAATCCAAGTACTTCCAATCCCTGATCAAAAACAATATCCACAGGAATCCCGCCTTCGTTGATACGGTTCAGGTCGGCCTGAAGATCGGGGCTTACCACGCCGTCTTTTGCAATCCATGCTTTGGCAGCTTCATAATCGCCATCACCCTGAAGGGTTTGGATTTTATCGACCAGCGCATTTATGGCCGGCTCCATCATTTCGGCGTTTACCATATAATATCCATCAGCATTTTTAGTGAATGCCCCTTGCTCCTGAAAGAATGCAAAGCGCATCATGTTTGCTTTTCCGTGTGCACTGGCAGCACCAAACCGGCTCGACCGGAAGATGCCTGCAAAGAAAGTTACATAATTGTCCATTAGCTCGCCTTCGGTAATTTCGCCTTTTTCGCGCAAAGCTTTAACAAGCCACAATCCCATAATATCGGCCTTGCCTTCTTCGATGGAAGAGTAGGTTTCTTTTAAAGCTTCACGGGAAGTGCCCTTACCATTTATCGTATTTTTGACCCCCATTCCATGCGAAACTTCATGAAACATAGTGTTGGCAAAAAAGGCATCGAAAGTAACGTGCTGCTGTTGCGAAGGATCAATGAGCATCTCGGAGATCGGCATCAGAATTTTGTCAAACTTGGCACGCATGGCATTTTTAAGCTGGAGCTTGCGCGTTCCTTTTTCAGCGTGTACTTTTGGGTCGTTGGGCAAATTTATCGCGATAGTTTTACTGCCTGCATTGCAGTCGCCGGCATAATAAACCACATCATAAGCATTGAGGTCGGAGTCGGAGCCGGGAATGTCCTTTTTATAGGCTTCGCCGGTAGGAACCTGGCTTTGAAGTTCGGGCAGCATAGCAGCAAATTTCTGCAAACGCTCACTCCATTGGGGATCTTTGATGAGGATAAATGATTCATAAGCGGCTTTATATCCAAAAAGGGCATCTTCATAATTTTCGATTGGCCCGATTACAAAATCAATATTTGAATTTTTCATGTCCATCCACGCCAGGTCGCTGGCAAGGTAATCGTCGCAGAGTAATGCATCTGCACGCAGGGTAAGGTACTTTTTAAGGCCTGCATCTTCGGCCAGATTTGCGGCTTTTCGGAGCAATGCAGCAACTTTTTCGATTTCCGTTTTATAGGCTTCATGATACCACACCGAATGCAGGTTACCGTTATCATCCCTGCGAATGAGCGTGTAGAGGCTGGTTTTTTTTTCGTCAACCAGGGCTTCAAACTCATCCTTGGTCATGTCCTTTGGATAAAAATTGGCACCATCGGGCTTTGGGCCTACTTCGGTGAGGAAGGGTTTGTTGCCGTTCAGCCTGTCCCAGGGGCCATAATGAATTTTTGCAAAAGCTATGGCATCAGGATTTTGTATGTGATTTAAAAATTCATCGCGATGGCCGATGGCTTGTTTCCAGTACAAATTTTCGATTATCTGTGCGGCTTTAAAAAGATATGGCAAAATGTCTTTTTCCTTGGCAGTAAGATGGTCGAGGTTGGCGGTAAGTCTGAACGTTGCAAATTCATTCAATTTTTCTTTCATGTCAATTCCTGGTAGAGGTTCAAAATCTGCATCCTGTGGAACTATCCCTGCACGTTGAATTTCACGCGATTCGGGGCTCGGGCTTTCACACGAATTTAGCAGTGCAACCGAAATCATTGCAATTAAAATTAATCCTGTTATTTTCTTCATTTTAAATTGTTTTTTGATTAACAAAAATATTTTTGCGAAGTTAGGAAAAACACCCAAGTCAAAAAAAATGACTTCGTAAAATTTTAAAGGAATTTTCAAAATCACTTTCATCATAGTTTTTATGATAGATAAATATCCTATATTTTTTCCTGAAAAAGACTAAAAAAAAGGCACTCTTTGGTAACATCCTATTAGGTAAAACAGAAAATGTCCTTCTCCCACACGTGCGGGATCAAAGAAGAAAATAATCATCGAATTGCACGAATAATGCCGCACGTGCGGTAAAAATTCGTACAATTAGTTTAATTCAATACAGGAAATTAAAATCTTGTGACATAAACAACGGCAATATGTTATCCCCGAACTGCGCGAATTAAAACGCAATTGCGGTATTGATTCGTCCAATTCGTTTAATTCGATGAAAGAAGAATACGTATGAAAAGAAATAATTGAATTCTGGAAAAACAAACATTATTAAAATGTTATCATTAATGACTTTTTAATAGTTTATTTCACCATATCATAAGTGGTAAATCCTTTTGGGGGTTTTCCGTTCAAAGCATTTTGAGGCTTGTGGTATTCCTTGCTTTCGTAAATGTACTTGAGCAATCTTTCGCGACAGCTTTCTTCGGCAAGATAAGCGATGCCAACGGCATGTTCGGCAATGTTGCAGCCGCGTGGATCAAAAGCTCCCTGTTCGGTAACAATCACCACAGGATCGGCAGCAATGGCTGAAGTGGTAATTCCTTCTGGACATTTCATCATAATTTTGGAACTGCCTTTGGAAGTTGTGGATTTCATGGCAATGATGGGCACGCCGCCATTTGAAAGATAGGATCCACGCAGGAAATCTGCCTGACCGCCAATGCCGCTGTAAATTCTCGTAGCGTTAAGCGAGTCAGCCCATACATTGCTGTGAAGATCCACACCGATGGCACTGTTGATGGCTAACATTTTGGGCATGCGGGCAATGTTGGGAACGTAGTTGGTGAAATCGGCGGGCCGGCTTTGGATGGAGCTGTTGAAGTTCATCCAGTCGTAACCGAACTTATCCTTTGCCAGGAAAATGCTGCCTGTCGAAAAATTGAAATCCAGGTACTTGTTTGTCACAATTCCTTTCTCCACAAGCTTACGCATGGCATCCGCAAAAAGCTCTGTGTGAATGCCCAAATCTTTTATGCCTTTATCGATGATGGCATCGGTAACGGCCTCAGGAACTTCACCAATTCCATATTGCAGGGTGGAGCCATCCTGAACGTAAAGCTCTGTAATTATCCTGGCGATCTTGCGGGCGCGTTCATCGGGCTCGTGCACAGGGCTTATCGGAAGGTGATAGTCGGTATCGATAAGGAAGTCGATGTCACTTTCGTGAACTGTGGTTCCCAGCACAAATGGCATCTTGGCATTGCGTTCAACAATGATTTTCCCGCCATTTGCTTTTACCGAATCCACCGCACCTTTGCATCCTTCAACTGTAGTTCCGTAGCTGTAGTTTCCCCCATTATCAGGCCCTTGCACACTCAGGAAAACCACATTTGGCTTTACATAATTCCTCATTTGCCGGCCAATATCCGAAAGGTGAATCAACTGGTAAGATGCGCCGCCAGTGTTCATAGCTTCACGCGAATGCGGCCCGTTGAAAATTACACGATGGGTGATGCGTTGGGTAACTTCAGGCGCAAAAAGTTTTCCTATGTTTCCAAGCAGTAAAACGCTAAGCACCTGGATATCGGTGATGGTTTCGTCGTCGGCAAGCTGCCGGAGTATAACCTGCGGTGTGGCCGCATTGCCTGCTGTATAAATTATGCTTCCTTTTTGGATGGTAGTGGCGTTTACCGCATCCTCAATTCTTTGTACAACCTTCATTTTTTTGTTTAGATTTGGAGCCGTGAAAATAAGTAATATTCATATTTCAAGGCACTTTCAAATTCTTTCAAATATTGATTTTTCTAACACCGTAATGGCTATATTTGCACTTCATCAAAAAGTAAAACTGCTATGAAAGAAAAACAGGAAAAGGCCAATCTGGAAAATGTTCGCAGGTTTATGCAACAACGCAACATTGCCATTGTTGGCGTATCAGCAAAGGCCAACAAATTCGGGAACACAATTTTTAAAACCTTGGTGGACAAGGGGTACAATCTGTTTCCCGTTCATCAGAGCCTGGAATCATTCGAGGGGGTTGGGTGCTTCAAAACCATCGGCACATTGCCCCCGGAAGTTGAAGCACTGATCATTTGCACAAAACCTGATCAGACTATTGAACTCGTAAAACAGGCCAACGAAAAAGGAATAAAGCACATCTGGCTGCAGCAGGGGGCGCAGGATGATGAAGCGATCGAATTTGCAAGGAGCGAAAATATCAACATTATTCACAGGGAATGTGCTTTGATGTTCGCTGAACCGGTAACTTCGATCCATAAATTTCACCGTACCATCAACAAATTATTTGGTGCTTATCCAAATTAAGCCATAAAAATGGAAAACGATCTTGTTGCCTTAAATCCTGATCGCTGCTTTGAAGTTGCAAAGTGCATCAAACCTTTGAAGTTGAAGCAGGAATTTTATCAGCGTGAGTATTTGTCGTTGGAGGCTCAGGATGAGATAAAATTCAGGATGAACTTTTATGCTGTCGCGATTTGTCATCAAACTTACACATTGCATCATCCCGGCCTGAACCTTTATGGCTGGGATTTTATCGAAAAGGTATTTGTAAATCTCGTTAGACAGAAATCTTTGTTAATAGATCCGGCATATCTTGCAAATAGTTCAATTAAAGAAATTTCTGAAAAATTGGCATTGGCATTTTCGCATACAGGTTTTGTGGCCGATTGTTCCCTCGACCGCCTCGATGAAAGAGCCGGTTTGATGAAAGAAGCCTCTCAGATTTTGATGCTGGAGTTTGGAGGGAAGATTAAAAGCATTTTTGAAATATCAGAAAACAGGTTGCTAGCAGGCGGCAGCGGATTGTATGAGTTGTTTCAGCGCTTCGG
>JAIOZV010000262.1 GCA_021740425.1 Bacteroidales bacterium
AAATTGCCGTCGCAGCCTCCAAAAACCGCTGATTTGCCGTTGGTGGCAACAGCTCCGTTGATATAATTATCAGATTCGTATTTCCATAGTGAATCCCCCGTTTGGGCATCAATGGCGTGGAGGAAAAAATCATAACTTCCCACGAATATATTTTTTGATTTTTGGCCGGTGCCCCAAGCCCATCCTGCTGCCCCCGAAATTTGTCCACCGGTAGTGAATCTCCATTTTTCACTTCCTGACTTAGCATCCAGCGCGAAAAGTACACCTTCGAGCGACCCTGCAAAAATTGTATTATCCAAATACAGCGGAGGAGCTTCAACAGAAGTTTCGGCATCGAATTTCCATTTCAGGGAACCATCAAAATTGAGGGCATAAACAAATCCATCATTTGATCCAATGAAAATGGTATTGTTGCAAATGACGGCTGAAGATTTAATGACATCTCCGGTTTTGAAGGTCCATGAAAGTTCGAATATGGGAGGCAATTCAACATCAGTAGTACCCGAAAGTTCGGGATTGCCGCGGAATGAAGGCCAGCAATTCTGCTTCTGCGCAGCCAGGCTGGTGTGTAATAAAATGGTGATTATTAAAAGTAAATATCTCATATTTTAAAATGTTGTCTTTTTGGAAATCGCGCCCGTCGGGCAAAGTTCGGCACATTTCAAGGCTGTTGCCTGCAGAGCTTCTTCCAGGTTTTTACTGAACGGTATGTCGATTTTAACATTGAAACCCCTGCCAATAAAAGTTATCCCTTCAAGTGCTCTTTCGCCTTTGGCAATATCCACGCACAAACCACAGCGAATACACTTTTGCGGTTCATAAACAATGGTTTGGTGGGTGAAATACTTTGTGACAGATTTCCGCTTATTGTCAAGGTATTTCCGCCTGTCGATGTTGTACTGATCGGAATAATCACGAAGCTTACAATGGTCAACTTTCCTGCAATCGCAGTGCATGCAACGTTTGGCTTCTGTTTTTGCTTCCTTTTCTGCATAACCTTCAAGCCGGCCAGCAACGGGTTCCATCCTTTTGCCTTTGATTGATTCCTTCAGGTATTCGGCAACTTCTTCCTGATTTAATTTCCCGAATTTTGAGTTGAATTTCCGGATTTGCATTTTTGGTTTTTCTCCATTCAGAAAAGCAGAAACCGATATAGCTGCTGCTTTGCCTTGCGCCAAAGCTTTTACAGCCATTTTCTGCTCCCGGATGATGCTGCCGCATGCAAACACTCCAGGATAACGGGTTTCGAAAGTTTCGGGATCAGCAATCAGGCCGGTGTCGTGATATTCAAGTTCGGGGAAATGACGAACGTTGCTTTCTGATGCCCCCGTTGCCAGCACAACAGCATCGTATTCAGCCGCCAGTTTAAAATCAAAAATTCCCTGGGTGATGGGCGCTCCAAGGCGAAACTCCACACCAAAATTTTCCAGCCAGTTGATTTCTGTTTGCAGGCATTCAAGTGGAAGTTGATCTTGTGGAATTTTCAGGAGTGCACCGCCGGCTCCTGGTTCTTTGTCGTAGATGATGGCTTTGTGTCCTGATTTGGTGAGATGAAAAGCGCAGGCCAATCCGGCAGGACCTGACCCTATAATGGCAACTTTTTTCCCACTGGAAAGTTTTTTTTCAGGAAACCAGATGCTTGACTTTTTATAATCATGTGCAGCCACAAATTTCTTAAGCTGGCAAATCGAAACCGCTTCATCCACGGTAGCCCGCCGACAAACCTTTTCGCAGGGAGCATCACAGATGTAGCCCAGAATAAGCGGTAGTGCAATCTCTTCCTTTACCACTTGCAATGCTTCATCAAATATACCTGCTGCAATCAGGCGGTTCATTTTTGGGATGTCCATAAATGCGGGGCAGGCAATGCGGCAAGGCGCTTCGCAGTCGCCCACATGGTCGCTCATGAGCAGTTCGAGGGCTTCCTTTCGGGCATCAAACACTTCCTCATCATCCGTCAGTATTTCCATTCCATCCCCGGCCATTGTAGCACAAGAGGGCAAAAGCTTTCCCGATTTTGCATCTTTCACCACACAGATCATACACGAAGGATGGTTGTGGTTGCCCTCGCTGTAGCACATGGTCGGGATTGAAATCCCCTCCATTCCGGCAGCCTGAAAAATAGTTATCCCTTCGGGGATGGTGATTATTTTATGGTTGAGTTTGATTTTCATAATTATGCCTGAACAGGAATCAAAAATAGAACATTTATGGTTAATCTAAAAACTACCTGTTTGGTAGGGCAGCCTATCATATTTTCAAAAATTTTACCTTAGAATCAGCAATTTTTTGTGGCAAAAGTAAGTTGGCGGAAGGTGGCAATTTTTATTTAATTTTTCTTATCCTTTGAAGTTCCTGTATATCCAATAAATCTTTGGGCCTGCCCGCTTTGATTTTACTGTTGATCAAATCCTCAAATGACAGAACATTCCATTTTAAAAGCCTTTGTCCGGCAGCAACAAACTCAACAGAATCAATAAATGCTTCATCAAAAGTTTTCCCGGGATTTAATCGTGTGATCAATTCAATTTCGAGATCAGGGCTGAATTTTAATGAAATATTTTGATCACCGGTTCTGACATCCGGCGGAAAGTCTGAAATTTCATGACCAAGTTGCTTCAGCGCTTTTAGCAAGTTTTCAAGATTCTCCGGTTTGTTGTCAACCCAAAAATCAATGTCGGCTGAGTGTCGTTTATATCCATAATAATTTACAGCATTTCCTCCCACAAGAATCATCCTGACCTTTTTTCTGCCACAGGCTTCAATAAAATCATAAACATCGTGATTAAAGTTTCTTTCCATCTTTTTTTCGGATCACAAAGTTGTTTTTTTTATCATTGGGATGCTCATAGTTATCAGACAAAGGCAGAACTGAAGGCGCAGTAACCATTTCGATAAAGGCTATCAGCCGCTCTCCGGGTGTAAGTTTCAGGAACTCCTCCTCACGCCGCTTGTTGTTTGTTTCTTTTGTACCGTAAAATATTTCCATGACAGTTGCAAAGATATCATTTTCTGATTTTTAAGTTTTGGAAATCGAAAATAATCCAATAGGGTTTCAATAAATTTTAACATGACAACATGAGAAAAATAATATTCTTTATCATCGTAAGGTTGCTGAAAAAGGATAGGGTTTTATGGCTTTGATGAAATTCCTGAACTAAAGTCACCTCGTCACCACTGCATCCACCGGGCAAATTTCTTTGCAGATGTTGCATTTGATGCATTTTTCCACATCTATTTCATGCTTTTCGTAAGGCCGCAATTCGATGGCATCCGTTGGACAGCGCTGTGCACATTTGGTACAGCCGTTACAATCATCGGTGATTTCATATACAATCATTTCTTTGCATTTGCCTGTGGGGCAATGGCCGTTGATGTGTTCTTCGTATTCATGCCTGAAATATCTGAGGGTAGATAGTACCGGATTTGGAGCGGTTTTTCCCAGGCCACAGATGCTACCTTTTTGCGTGTAAGCTGCAAGCTTTTCCAGTTGATGAATATCACCGGGCTTCCCTTTTCCACTGCAAATCCTTTCGAGGATGTCGAGCATTTTGCGGGTACCAATCCTGCAAAAGGTACATTTTCCGCAAGACTGATCCTGGGTAAAGGAAAGGAAATATCTGGCAATATCCACCATGCAATCGTCTTGGTCCAGCACAATTAGCCCGCCCGAGCCCATCATGGCACCGGCTTCAGTAAGCGATTCATAGTCGATGGGAGTGTCGGCCATTGATGCCGGGATACAGCCCCCTGAGGGACCACCAATTTGAATGGCTTTAAATTTTTTCCCCTTGGGAATGCCTCCTCCGATCTTTTCCACAATTTCATGAATAGAAATTCCCATGGGCACTTCGATGAGGCCGCCACGATTGATTTTCCCGGCCAGTGCAAAAACCTTAGTGCCTTTGCTTTTTAATGACCCGATGCTGTTTAGTTTTTCGGCTCCATTCCTGATGATCCAGGAGACGATGGAAAAAGTTTCGGTATTGTTGATGAGTGTGGGTTTCCCATACAACCCAGCATCCGAAGGATAGGGAGGCCGGATGGAAGGCATACCACGATGGCCTTCAACGGAGGCGATCAGGGCGGTTTCTTCGCCACACACAAAGGCTCCTGCACCTTCGAATACTTTAAGTTTAAAGGAGAAATCCGATCCAAGGATGTGATCGCCCAATATTCCTTTATCCTCTAAAACCCCTAAAGCTTCTTTTATTCTTATTACTGCCAAAGGATATTCTGCGCGAATGTATAATATTCCCTCTCCTGCTCCAACTGCATAGCCGGCAATGATTATCCCTTCGATAACACGGAAAGGATAGGATTCGAGCAACATTCTGTCCATGAAGGCGCCGGGATCACCTTCATCACCATTGCAGATTACATATTTAATATCAGTTTTTGCATAGTGTACAAATTGCCATTTTTGACCTGTAAGAAAACCGGCGCCACCACGTCCCCGCAATCCTGATTCCAATATTATGTCGACAACCTGTTCGCGGGAATATTCCTTCAAACATTTTTCGAGGGCAGCAAAACCTCCCAGTTTTTGGTATTCATCAAGGTCGGAAGGTTTGAGATGACCACGATGCTCTGTGGCAATGTTAATTTGTCCCGCTAAGAAATCGGAAACAGGCGTGTTGACCTCATCCAAATCGTATCGATTTACCTTGCGGGGAACCTCATTGAGCACCAGATTTTCGACCACCGAAAACATCTGATTTTTTATCCGTTGCAATGGGCTGGCTGCCTTAAAATGTTTTGCCACAATTTCCCTGACTTCTCCTGGTTTAATTTTGGCATAAAATGCAGGTTTCTCGCCGGGCTTGTGAATTTCCATGAGTGGAACCTGGTTGCAAATTCCAACGCATCCCACATGCTTAACACTTACATTGATACCTGAGCGGTTGATGGAATTTTCCAATTCTTCTTTTACCTCTGAACTGCCGCTGGCAATACAGCAAGACCCCAGCCCGATGCGAATTTCACCTTGCAGGGGCAAACTTTTGTTTGATTTCCCCAGAGCTTTTATCCCGGCCTTTTTACCTCCATGAAGAAAATCTTCTATAATTTCCGGAACCTTTTCGGTGGTTACATGGCCGTAGGTAATATCATCAATCTGAACTACCGGTGCAATGGTGCAACAGCCTAAGCATGCTACTTTTTCAAGGGTAAATAAACCTTCAGCATCTGTGTCTGCATTTTCCTTTAAATTGAGATTCCTGCGAAAAGCTTCGTACACCAGCATGGCGCCTTTTACATGACAAGCTGTTCCCACACAAACTTTTATCATGTGCAGTCCGACAGGATGATGCCTGAACTGGGAATAGAATGTGGAGATGCCCATGATTTGCGCAGGAGTGATTTCTGTTGTTTTGCAAACATGTTTCAAAGCTTCCTGCGGCAAATAGTTGAAAGCCTGCTGTATTTCCTGCAAAATCGGAATGGCAGCATTTTCAGCCGTTCCGTGGTTGCTGATGATCTTATCGACGATATTTGTGATTTCGTTTTTCAAAAAAGGTTATTCGTTATTCGTTATTCGTTATTCGTTATTCGTTATTCGTTATTCGTTATTCGTTATTCGTTATTCGTTATTCGTTATTCGTTATTCGTTATTGGTTATTGGTTATTGGTTATTGGTTATTGGTTATTGGTTATTGGTTATTCGTTATTCGTTATTCGTTATTCGTTATTCGTTATTTTAATATGGTGTATTTTCATTATTCATTTTATCGCTACCTCTTTATAACGCCGGAAAGTACTTTGTAGATTTCCAGGTTTCCAAACGCCGGCACAGATGAAAATGATTCTTTAATTTACTTCATTGTCATGTCATTTATTCAATTATTCATATCTCTACTATTTTTTCACTCACCACTCACCACTCACTACTCACCACTCACCACTCAAAACTTCCTACATTTCTCCAATACAAAACAAATGTTTCTCACCGCGAATGTAGATTCTGCCGTCCGAAAATGCCGGGGTACACACGGAGCCTTCTCCCAATGGCAATTCTGCTATGGAAAGGTAGTCTTTATCAGCCTTAAAAATATGTGTAATTCCCTTTTTATCGATGAGGTAAACTTTTCCTTCGGTGATTTGGGGTGAGGAGTAGATGGAATTGTCGAACTCTGCTTCCCATAATTTTTCACCGGTCTGTATTTCATGACAGGCAATCACTCCGTAGCTTGTGGACACGATCAAATATTTATCTGTGGCTACCGGGCTGGGTACATCCGAAAGATAATCGAAATCTTCCCAAATTACCTTTGGCTCGCCATCAACGCTTATGCCCACAAGGCTTGCGTATTCATTCAGCGCAAAAACCATATTCCCGCCAACAGCCACCGAAGGGCCAACTTCTCCCGAAAGACATTTCAGTTTCCAGATTTCCTCACCATTGTCAGGGTTGTAAGAAATGACAAATGGATCGGCGGCAAGGATAAGCTGAGGCCCCTGAGGAGTGGATGCGATGACAGGTGACGCCCAGGAAATTTTCACATCGCGGTCGGTTTCCCAAACTGTTTCACCATCATCAACCGAAAG
>JAIOZV010000263.1 GCA_021740425.1 Bacteroidales bacterium
AATGCGCTCGGTAATATCCCATGCCATGTCAGCAAGTAAAGTCACTACCTCAATATCTTTTTCGGTGTAGTTGGCGGGTTTATTTCCCACACCCACTGTGGCCACAATCAATTCGTTGCGGAATACCGGGACTACCAGCTCGCGTATTAAAGGTGCGTGTCCATCAGGCAGTCCCTGCCGATGTTCGAGGTTTAGGTAATCATTGTGGATAACAGCTTTTCGTTGCCTGATACAATCAACCCAAACCCCCGCCTTATCGATACCGGTGTGCTGATTATTGCTTTCGGCTGTGCACATGTTTTTTTTGGTATTGGTTGACCAGCTTTGCAGCGTAAGCGTTTTTTGATCGGCTGCAACCGCATGAAAAAATCCGATTTGGCTTGAAGTGAGAATTTCGAGTTCGTCCAATAATTTTTGTTGCACTTCATCACGCGAATGATTTTGTGAAAACTCAGTAAGCCGCAGCCGGGCTTCAAGTATTTTTTCTGATTGCTTTCTTTGGGTGATATCGCGAAAAACAGCATAGGCACCTTCATAGTTATTGTTTTCGTCGAATTTGGGCGAAGCACTTACGAGAATTTCTTTGCAATTTCCTTGTTTTGTAAGTATTCTAAGTTCATAAGTAGCTGCAATACCCTGTTGCCTTTTATTGGTTTGCTGTATAATTTTATCTTTTTCTGATGGATGTAAAAAATCAAATAATGAAGCTCCAACCAAATCGTCTGTTTCAAATATTTTGCCTGCAGCAAGGTTAGAAAATTTAAAAACATCAAATTTATCCACTACACCAATTCCTTCGGATTGGGATTGGATAATAGCCTGGAATTTTCTCTCGCTTTCGCGCAATTCATCTTCGGCTTTTTTGCGCTCTGTAATATCCTGTTGAATGTACAGAATACTCTCGGGTTTGCCGTTAGCATCATGCAAAACAACAGAATTCAACTCTATATAATATTTACTTCCATCTTTTTTAACTGACAAATACTGCCTGAGATCCTGGCAAAGTTCATTGGAAAGCAGTTTGTGAATATTATCAACCAGTCGTTGATGATCGGACGGATCGATAAAGTCAAAAACCGGCTTACCGATAAAATCATCTTTTTCGTCCACTGCATAGCCATACATGGTTGCCAAATTATCTGACACCAATTGCAAATTTCCATCCAGAGATACTATACCGATTCCATAGGGAGAGCTGGCAATGATAGCTTCCAGTTTCTGATTGCTTTTTTTAATGATGTTTTCAGCTTTTTTCCGTTCAGAAATATCACGCAGGATTCCGGCAATTTTTAAAGGTTTCCCATTTTCATCGTATTGAATAGCTGATGAAATTGCGCAAAAAATGATGGAGCCGTCTTTATTCAGCAACGACAATTCATAATCGGTTACTTTTCCATATTTAGTTATTTCTGAATAGAAAGCATCCCGTGCATCGTTATCTGCATAAAGCCCAACAAATGATTGCCCGATTAATTGATTGCGGGAATATTGACCTTTAGAGATGATTTCGATGGAAGGACTTATTTCGAGCAAGGTTCCTTCAAGGGTGGCCTCGTAATAACAATCCAGCATATTTTCGAAAATGCTGCGGTATTTATCCTCGCTTTGCTGAAGTTTTTCCTGAGCTTGTTTGAGTTCACTGATATCCATAAAAGTTCCAAGCACACCGGTTACTGCTCCTTTAGCATCTAAAAGAGGTGTTTTATTGGTTAGTAATGTAATTGTCTTTCCGTCAGCGGTTTTTAACTGTTCCTCAATATTTAGTTTTTTGAGCCCCGTGCCAATAACTTCTTTGTCGTCATTCTGGTACGCTTCCGCTTGATCTCGCCATAAGAACTGAAAATCATCCTTTCCAATAACATCATTTATATCGGTAAATCCTGCATCTTTTGCAAAAGCGGTATTGCAACCCATATAAACAAGATTCCTGTCTTTCCAGAAAACTCTTGCAGGAATGGTGTTGATAATACCTTCGATAATTTGTTTTGATTCCAGCAACTTTTCTTCAGCTAATTTTCGTTCGGTAATATCGGTAAGTGTGCCATAGCCTCCAATCATAATACCATCTTCAATAATGGCACTTGTTGAGGAACGAACCCAACGCGTTTTCCCCGACTTGTTAATATACCGGTATTCGAGATAGAGGTAATCTTTTTCGAAAAGTTGTGCTAAACGCTTAGCAATTGCCTGCCTGTCGTCGGGATGGATATAGGCAAGAATATTCTTCCCTGTTACCTCATCGGGGGTGTATCCTAAAACATTTATTGACGAGGGGCTTACATATTTAATTACACCTTCCGCAGTTATTTCATAAATTACATCATTTATTGATTCAACAAGCTTTCGATATTTTTCCTCACTTTCACGAAGTTTTTCTTCAACAATTTTCCTCTCGGTAATATCGTGTACCAGCGAATATAGCAATTTTGAATTGCCAATAGAAATCGGCCCCGAATACACCTCAACATCACGCACTTCACCATTGGCCAGGCGGTGTTTAAAGAAAAAATGATTTCGCTTTTCTTCCTTTGCTTTTTGCATTTCCGCAATCAATTCCTTCTCGGAAATGGGGTTTATTTCGAATATTTTTTTTTCACAAATTTCATGATGCGACCAACCATAATACAAACATGCTGCTGCATTTGCGTCCTTGATTACTCCGGTTTCCGGATCAATCACCAGCATCACCGAATGGTTGCTAATAAACAGCGATTTATATAACGATTCACGCTGATTCAAGGGATTAGCAGCTATCCGTAGTTCTTCGTTTTGAAGTCGCATCTCTACCTGATTCATCTGCCGTTCAAGGTTGTGCTGGGAGGTAGATGGATCAATGGCATCTGAACCTGTTGTTAGTGGCATCGGCTTTTTCAACTCTTCTGCTCTGTGCCGATTACCTTCACTTTCATTATTATGGTGACTTTCAATTTCAGAAGTATACATTCTCTGAAGATCATCATATTTTCGTTTCAATTCATGCAACTCAAATAGGAGATCTTTGTTGGATTTTTTTTGTTTGCTCATTTGGTTTTTGATATTAAATCACAAAGCTAATGGAAACTATGCTAAGAAACAAGGAAACGGAGGGAAGAGTGTATAAACAAGGGTATTGGGCATGATCACAGGCTATTCAGGGTCTGCCTTTTATGTATCAGTTAAGGGTTTGATATTTCGCTTCACTCAACATAAGAAGCAACAAAGGTGATGCGAAGGTTACATAAATTTATCCATCCGGAGATGTACCTGCGTTGAATGACTTCTGCGGGGACATTATAACCCCATTTTTTTACTCTTCCGATGGCCGGATCAACAGATTCAAGTTATAAAAATACCAGCGTATAATGTGATGCCCGGCATTTTTTCCTTAGGGATTATTTTCGTAAAGCTTCTGGTGGAAAGTTTGGTTTCAAATGCAAAGTCTGTTTTGCCTGAAATGAGCTGATCTATCTTTTTAAGCATCCATCTGCCCGCTTCAATAGCTGACTTTTCAGGATTCAGTGGAGATAATCCTTTGGCTATTTGCTGCACATAGAACTCAATCGTCCAAACTGCCTACTGAAAACTGCCAATTGCCGGCTTTCCTGCAATCCCAAGCCCATGCCACCATTTCGGCGATACCATGACTTTACAAATCTTCCGCCTTTAAATGGATAATATTGCCCTTATGTGAAATTACCAGGGGGAGGTTGCGATCCTTTTTATGTTTGATAAGTTTCTTTTGGGTAAGTTCCAAAGCCTTAAGACTTTTATCAATTAGTTCGTTATTTTTAAAAATACATAATTCATTTCAATCCAAAAATTGAGTTTAAGATACTTTCCACTGAGCTTTTGTCCATTTTGGAAAAGGCAAACCATTTTTTGCCCAGGTCTTTTAGTGAAGCACCTAAGTGATAAATTTCTTTATCGTCAATAATTAAAAAGCGGTCGTGGCTTTTGTTAAAGGATTTCAGTTCAAAATTACCAAACTGTTCGTTGGCTTTTTTCACGTCTAAGGTCAGTTGTTTACTGCCATTTTTGGTGAGCAATAATACTTTTACTCCTTTTTTCTTTTTGGAAAGATGGGTAAGTGTTGCCTCATTCATAAAGTTGTCGATCAAAATAATGCTCTCATTAGCCGAGCGGATGATCCTGGAAGCGAGTTCGTATGCATCAAAGACTTGTCCGTCAAAGAAAACGCCTTGATCGGGAATGTCGTTCCTGGCTTCTAAAGCTTTAAAAACTTCCTCAAATTTATGATCGGTTTCAATTTGTCTTTTCTCTAAGCCTTCCATTCTTTGCAAAAGTCCGCTATGCGATGCGATGATTTTTCTCATTTCTACAAAGGCGCTGATAATCTGAATGCTTACCTTTATAGCCGTATCGCTACGTAAAACTGCTGAAAGCATAGCTACGCCCTGCTCAGTAAAGGCAAAAGGATTAGTAGAGGAATGTTTTAACGATTCGAACCGGTCACAATTTGTGACCAGTTCATCTTTTTCATTATCAGACAGATAAAAACGAAAAACTTCGGGGAATCGTTCAATATTCCTTTTAACGGCCTGATTTAACACCTTGGTTCCAACTTGATACATTTCTGCTAAATCGCGGTCTATCATAACATGAACACCACGGATGGTAAAAATCCGATTTTCAATCTGTTTTTGCGATATGGTAAGTTCTTTACTCATTTCGATGTTTTTCATCCAATAAATTTACAACCCTACCCCCATGCTCTGCATCTAGGAGAGGCTAATGCTTTACAAATCCTTTGCACTCATATGAATAATTTTACCATCATGCGACACAACCAGGGTGAGGTTCCTGTCCTTTGAATGTTTGATCAACTTGAGGTAAGTCAAATCCAGACCTTTGAGAATTTTTTCACGAATAATGTTATCTTTTTTTGTCATGCTAAATTTTACTTTTTATCAAATCAAAAGTACGATTATTTTTTACTTCAATTTCTCCTTTAAGATATCCTTCGGCAATCAACTCTGATTGTAATTTTGAATTGTCGAAAAGCATCCAATAATCACAAACCGGAATGTAAATTTCAAATAAGTTCTTTAAGCCAGCATAATACCTTCTCCGAATTATATCTTTCGGAATATTGTGTCCGCCCTCTTCCACTCTGATTTTCACCCTCTCAATTGCCAGTTCCACCGACTCAAGCCAAAAAAATAACAAGGTAATCTGATACCCCGCCTCCTTCGCTTTTATTATTGTCTTTTTATAACTTCGTGATGCAAGCGTGGTTTCAAAAGCAAAGTCTGTTTTGCTTGAAATGAGCTGATCTATCTTTTTAAGCATCCATCTGCCTGCTTCAATTGCCGACTTTTCAGGATTCAGGGGTGATAATCCTCTGGCAATCTCGTCGGCATTTACGAACTCATCGCAATTGAGCATTTCGGGTAAAACCGTAAAAGAAGCAGTCGTTTTCCCTGCCCCATTACATCCGGCTATGATGTAGAGATTTTGCATTTTTGATGATTCAACGTTTCAAGTATTCCTTAATTCTAATATTTCAAATCTCATCGGGATCGCCAGCCCTTATCCTTCGGGATTTGCTGCCCATGCAACTCAATCACCCAAACTACCAACTGAAGACTGCCAACTGAAGACTGCCTACTCCCTTTACAACCCCAGCCCCAAACTCACCATCTCAGCAATATCCAGGTTTTGCATTTTTTCCTCCTGGTTTTTGTACTTGATGCCGTCGGTCATCATCACCATGCAGAAAGGGCAGGCGGTGGCCACGATGTCGGCGTTGGTTTCGATGGCGTCTTCGATGCGTTCGATGAAAACTTCTTTGGTGCCTTTTTCGGCTTCCTTAAACATTTGTCCGCCGCCGGCGCCGCAGCAAAGTGCAAAACTTTTGTTACGTTTCATTTCAACCGTTTGGCACGAAATGGCATTCAGCACATCGCGGGGTGCATCGTATTCGTTGTTGCCACGACCCAGATAGCAGGGATCGTGGAAGGTTACTTTTTTGCCCGCAAATTTATCGGAATCCATTTTTAAGGTTCCATCAGCGATGAGTTTTTGAAGGAACTGTGAATGATGCATCACTTCGTAATTTCCACCAAAGTCGGGATATTCATTTTTGAAAGTGTTGAAATCGTGGGGGCAGCAGGTGATGATTTTCTCGACTTCATATATTTTAAAAGTCTCGATAATCTGGAGGGTCTGCATCTGGTAGAGCATCTCGTTTCCGGCGCGGCGTGCGGAGTCTCCGGTGTCGATTTCTTCTTCACCCAGCACAGCATAATCTATTTTCAGGTGGTTGAGGATTTTTACAAATTCACGCGAAACTTTTTTGTAACGGTCGTCGTAAGCGCCGGAAGAGCCAATCCAGACAAGGTATTCGGGCTTTTTACCGCCACCAAAAACTTCAGCCATTAAGGGAACTTCCAAACCAGCCTCTTCGGCCCACTTCATGCGGTCTTCGGGGGGGTATTGCCAGGGTGCGCCGTTGTTTTCCACGTTTGTAAACATATTGTTCAGTTCGCCCGGTGCTGCCGATTCTTCCATAAACAGGTAGCGGCGCATATCCA
>JAIOZV010000264.1 GCA_021740425.1 Bacteroidales bacterium
CCCATCGCATCTTCAGAGGCTGTACTTAGCGACGAAGAAAAAGAGGCCGGCGTTGTGCTGGTAGATATTGGCGGAGGCACTACCGATCTGGCCATTTTCCAGGACGGCATCATCAGGCATACTGCCGTTATTCCATTGGGTGGCGATATTTTAACAGAAGATGTTAAGGAAGGATGCTCCATCATTAGGAAACATGCTGAGGAGCTGAAGGTGAAATTTGGATCTGCACTGGCCAACGAAAATAAAGATGAGGAAATCGTAGCGATTCCGGGACTGCGTGGCAGGCCTCCGAAAGAAATCAGCCTGAAAAACCTTGCCTCCATCATACAGGCACGAATGGAGGAAATCATCGAACATATCTATTATGAAATTAAAAATTCAGGATTCGAGAAAAAGCTGATTGCAGGTATTGTACTTACAGGTGGAGGTGCTCAATTACGGCATATTGCCCAGCTCACCGAATTTATGACAGGCATGGACACCCGCATTGGCTACCCGAATGAACATCTTGCTAAAGACACACCTGAGGAAATGGGCAGCCCGATGTATGCCACCGGTATCGGCCTTGTAATTGTTGGCCTCGACCGTTTTGAGAAACATCTGAAACGACAGGAGAAAGCTTCGGCCAGCGAACAACCCGAAAAAGGCAAGAAGAAAAAACAGGAAATAAAACCCAAAAAACAAGGAACATTCCTAAAAAAAATACAGGAATTTTTTGAAAATGATCCAGAGTAGATACATTTTTTTACAGCAATAAATCACCAAATAAGAAATTCAAATAAAAACAAACATAAAGGAGCAAAGATTATGACTGACCTGTTAGAATTTGATGCACCCAAGCAAAGAGCATCAATCATTAAAGTTATTGGTGTTGGCGGTGGCGGAAGCAACGCTGTAACACACATGTACCAGCAAGGCATTAAAGGTGTCGATTTTATTATTTGCAACACCGATGCCCAGGCAATGGATACAAGCCCGATCCCCAACAAAATTCAACTTGGCGACCGCGGGTTAGGCGCCGGAGCAATTCCCGACGTTGGCCGTCAGGCTGCCGAAGCCAACATCGACGATATCAGATCGTACCTCGAAAGCAACACCAAAATGTTGTTTATAACTGCCGGAATGGGCGGAGGAACGGGCACCGGCGCAGCACCAGTTATTGCCAAGATAGCGCGTGAAATGGACATCCTCACCGTGGCCATCGTCACCATACCCTTCTCTTTCGAAGGAAGAAAAAGACGCCTGCAAGCTGAAAAAGGCATCGAAGAGCTTAAGAAAAATGTGGATACCCTGCTTATCATCAGCAACGAAAAACTTAGGGAGATGCACGGTAACCTCAAGCTTTCTGAAGCGTTTGGAAGAGCCGACGACATCCTTACAACAGCGGCAAAAGGCATAGCCGAGATCATCACCGTAACGGGGTACATCAACGTTGACTTCGAGGATGTGAAAACCGTAATGAAAAACAGCGGCACCGCCATCATGGGATCGGCAGTAGCAGAAGGCCCAGACAGAGCGCAGGTAGCTGTACGCGAAGCATTGTCTTCCCCACTTCTCAACGACAATAAAATTACCGGGGCAAGCGACATCCTGCTCTATATTTCGTCGGGAAAAGAAGAAATCACATTTGATGAAGTGGGTGAAATTACTGACTACATCCAGCAAGAGGCCGGCCAAAGCGCCGAAGTAATCTGGGGCAACGGGTATGATGAAGAGTTGGGTGATAAAATCAGTATCACGCTTATTGCCACCGGATTTAATTCGCCGGAAGATATCGATGAAACCACTTTTAACCGAGAGAAGAAAAAAACCGTTTATTCTTTGGGCGACAGTCTGCCTTCAGCAAACACAATCACTCCTCCTCAACCGGAAAGTACCGAAAAGAAATTAAAAGTTGAAGAGGTAAATACAGAATCGATTTCAGAAATTACTTTGATTAAAAAAGAGAGAATACCTGAATCGCAAAATAACGGTAACGAAACAAGACAGCACCACACCGAAACACCCTCACTATTCGATCAACTGAGGCAGGAAACTTCAGAGCGGGCAAACCCAAAACCTTTGTATGAAAAAAAGGAAATCACTGAACCGGTGGCCATAAGCAACAACAGCAACAATAATCTACGCATCAAGCATACTGTAGGTTCCTTTGCCCAAAAACCTGAATTAAGCGAAAGTTCCAATCAGGAAAGGGAACAGATGCAGAAAAAGGCCAACGAAAGGGTTAAGAAACTTCAGGAACTGAGTTTTTTGCAGAAAAATCCTATACAACACACAGAGGATCTTGAAAAAATTCCGGCTTATGTACGGAAACAAATTGAGCTGAAGCCCGTAATGGCATCTGCAGAATCGAATATTTCGAGGTTTGTACTTGGGGAAGACGACGACAATGGAATTGAACTAAAAACCAATGACATCCCGTACATCCACAACAAACCCGATTGAAATTTTTCATCTAACTTAGCCGCTGTTTCATTTTAAATAGTGTTTATTGTTTCACCATAAAAATTAAAAAGAAACACGATTTGGAAGAGAGAAATTTCAGCACTATCACTTTTTACACCAACAATAATTTGAAACTTAAATCAGAAATTCAGACTTTGAATTATGATCATAAACTAAATTCTAACATTAAAATTACAACAATGAGTTTAGCAGAAAAAATCAATGAAGACATAAAGAACGCAATGCTGGCCAGGGATAAAAGGAAACTTGAAGCCCTCCGTGCCATCAAAGCAGGGCTTTTGCTTGCGAAAACGGGAAAAGACATGACCTCCGGCGAGATCCCGGAAACGGTTGAAATGCAGTTGCTCCAAAAACTGGTAAAACAGCGCAGGGAATCTGCATTGATTTACCAGGAGCAGAGCAGAGTAGATCTGGCGGAAGAAGAACTTTTCCAGGCCTCCATCATCGAGGTTTATCTTCCGGCGCAAATGGATGATGTTGAGTTGAAGATTATTCTGAAACAAATAATCGAAGAAACTGGGGCTCAAAGCATAAAAGAAATGGGGAAAGTAATGGCCTTAGCCTCTAAAAAATTGGCGGGAAAGGCTGACAACAAAAAGATTTCTGCAATTATTAAAGAAATCCTCCAATAATTTGAATTAAGTTAGCTTTGAAAACATTAAGTAGATGAAAGAGGGGGCTTCTTGATTCTATTTAATTTTGCTCATGACAGCGAGTCCGAAAAGGCTCGCTGTCTTTTTTAACCTACACCAATCGTAGCGTGGAACTCGAAATAATATATCAGGACGAACAACTCATTGCCATCAACAAACCAAACGGGCTGTTGGTGCATCGCAGCGAAATAGCCGGCGATGTGATGGAATTTGCGGTACAGGAGCTCCGCAACCAGATTGGGCAGCACGTTTTCCCGGCCCATCGCCTCGACCGAAAAACCAGCGGCGTACTCCTATTCAGCCTCAACAACGAAACCAACAAACTCATGCAGCGGCAATTTGCCGAAAACAAAGTATCCAAAAAATACCTGGCAATCGTCCGTGGTTTTACTGACGATGAAGGCATAATTGATTACCCGCTAAAAAAGGAAAACGGCTCATTTCAGGAAGCAATTACAGCCTACCGAACCTTAAAGAAGGGTGAAATTGTAATCCCGGATCAACGGAACCCAACATCACGGTATTCGTTGGTAGAGGTAACACCCGAAACCGGAAGGATGCACCAGATTCGGCGCCATTTTGCACACATCCTGCATCCCATCATCGGCGACAGGCCTCATGGGTGCAACAAACAAAACAAAATTTTTAAGGAACGCTTCAACATGACCACCATGATGCTTCATGCACTGGAAGCAACATTTTCACACCCTCATTCAAAAAAAGAAATTACAATAACAACAAGACCTCCTGCTGAGTTTTTGAGGATGTGCCAAACCCTGGGTTTGCAATTTTGAAAACCCGGAATCTGTGTATATCGAATTTTGTGAAGTTCTGTTTGCATAAAGCATTTACTTCTTTTTGTTGAACTGGCTCAAAGTCCATACCCAATTTTTCGGTTCATTGTAATCAGAATCAACTAATTTTGCCACCCAAGAAATTACAATGAATGCGAATGAAAAATGCATCATTAAAATAACTCCAGACAAATGAAACACTGCCACAGATTTGTATATCTTATTGTTTTAGCATTGATAATAAATGGCTGTACCAACGCTGATAAAAACACCACAAGCACTATCAAAACTACCATTGCGGTCGAAACTTTTGTAGTTCAGCCCGAAACCATAAGCGATATCATCAAAGCCTCAGGGAGCATACAGCCCAACGAAAAGATGGAACTCAGAAGCGAAGTTGCAGGCAGGATAGTAAATATGAATTTCAAGGAGGGTACCAGAATAGACAAAGGAGCATTGCTGGTTCAGATTGACGATTCGGAGCTGAAGGCACAACTGCAGAAATACAATGCACAGATGAGAATCGCCCGTGAGGACGAAAATCGCAAACAGCAATTGCTTTCCATCAATGGTATTTCTCAGGAAATATATGATGGATCCCTCGCCAGAGTTGAAGAACTCGAAGCCGACATTGCCCTCACTGATTCGAAAATCAGGAAATCAAAAATCGAGGCCCCATTCAGCGGAAAAATTGGATTGCGCTATGTAAGTGAGGGAGCCTGGGTATCGCAGGGAGAAATTATTTCCACACTTGTTCAAACCGATCCTGTAAAAATAGAATTCAGCATCCCCGAAAGGTACGCCTCCTTGATCACTGTTGGGATGAAGATCAGCTATACCGTTGCCGGCAGCGAAAAAGAATTTACTGGAAGAGTTTACGCCGCCGAACCCCAGATTGATGCCAACACACGATCATTAAAAATCCGGGCACTTACCTCAAATCCAAATGGAGAGCTTATTCCGGGAGCTTTCGCAGAAATCACCATCAATTTAAGGCAAATTCAGGGTGCCCTGATGATTCCGACAATGAGTCTTGTTCCGCTGCTCAACAGCCAGAATATTTTCCTGATCAGCAACGGATCAGCAAAGCTGGTTCAGGTTGAAACCGGGATACGACACGAAAAACTTGTACAGGTTACTTCAGGAATTTCTGCCGGCGACACTATCGCCATCAGCGGGCTTCTTGCCCTCAAAGACAGGATGCCCGTAACCGTGAAAAGTACCGAACAAAATAAAAAATCCGGCGACCGATGAACATATCTTCAGCATTTATCAGCAGGCCGGTACTTACTATAGTTGTTTCCATCGTCATTGTTCTCTTTGGGATGATTGGATTCACCTACCTTGGCGTGAGGGAATATCCAAGCGTTGACCCTCCGGTGGTAACAGTCACAACCAATTATACGGGTGCGAATGCCGGGGTTATCGAATCGCAGATTACCGAACCCCTCGAAGAATCCATCAGCGGTATTGCAGGCATCAGGACGATGACCTCAACCAGCAGCGACGGACGCAGCACTGTTACCGTTGAATTTAATCTCGGGGTGGACATGGAAGCTGCGGCAAACGATGTCCGCGATAAAGTTTCACGTGCCGTGCGTAACCTCCCTCCCGACGCTGATCCGCCTATCGTGAATAAATCGGATGCAGATGCGCAAACCATTTTATCCATAACCGTACAAAGCGACAAACGCAGCCTTATCGAACTCACCGATTTCGCCAATAATACTTTTAAAGAGCGGTTGCAAACCATCGATGGCGTGAGTGAAATCAGAATTTGGGGCGAGCAGAAATTTTCGATGAAACTAGAGTTTGATCCTTTGAAACTGGCCGCTTTCAACCTCACACCACTGGATGTGCGCAACGCATTGCTTCGCGAAAATGTGGAAATTCCTTCGGGTCGAATTGAAGGAATCACCAACGAGCTTACCATCCGAACACTTGGAAGGCTCACCACCGAAGACGAATTCAACGGACTTATCATTGCCGAACGCTCCGGCACCCTCATCCGGTTGAAGGATATAGGAAATGCAAGGCTGGCGCCTGAAAACGAGCGCACCCTCCTGAGAGGAAACGGCGGAATACCCATGGTTGGAATTGCTTTAAATCCGCAGCCCGGCGCAAATTACATCGACATTGTGGATGATGCTTTTGCCAGGGTTGAACAAATTAAAAAAGACCTGCCGGCTGATATAAAAACTGGTATTGCACTCGACACTACACGTAGTATCCGAAAAGCAATCACCGAGGTTGAAGAAACCATACTATTGGCATTTTTGCTGGTTGTGATAGTGATTTTCCTTTTCCTGCGCGACATCCGTACTACATTGATCCCCATCATCGCCATCCCCATCTCGCTGATCGGAACATTTTTTATCATGTACACCGCAGGTTTTTCGATCAACATCCTCACCTTGTTAGGGATAGTTCTGGCCACAGGCATTGTGGTGGATGATGCCATTGTGGTGATGGAAAATATCTATTCAAAAGTGGAACATGGGATGAGTCCGCGCGAAGCTGCCCATAAGGGGTCCAAGGAAATTGTGTTCGCCATTATCTCCACCACCATTACACTGGCAGCGGTATTTTTACCCATCATTTTCTTGT
>JAIOZV010000265.1 GCA_021740425.1 Bacteroidales bacterium
TTATTCAGGTTTTTATCAAAATGACAAATATTTTTAAAAAATTGTTTAAAATTGGGAATTACACTTTCATGCTCCCGGAACTTTTACTTTTGTCAACTAAAATATTTCAACCAATATTTTGTTAACCTGAATAACCTTACTTACTTTAAAATTTTTCGACAATTGCAGGAATTCAAATCTGCAATTTGTTCAGAGTATTCACGATTTAGAAAATAAAAGATTAAAACACGATGCAAACCGGAAATACCACATTAAAAATTATAACCACATTCATCATTTTGTCGATAAGCATTTCGTCATGCAGCATCTTTAATAAAAGCAATAAAGGTGATACAGCTAAGCTGGCAAATGAAAACCCTGAAATTCGAACCATCGAAAACGCATCACATTTTAATCCTTCCAATCACGAAACTGAGATTGCCGAGGAAAATGATGCAAGCCTGAATTCTGATACGGCAACCTATATGGATTCTTTTGAATTTAATGACACCCTAATCATGTTTTCAAATAAGAAACTAAACAACCAGGAAACTGCCAACATACTCATCCACGAATCACCAATAGTGAAAGTTCTCGACAGTCTTGCAAACGTCAGATTTTTCAATGACAACCATTTTATTACAGACAGGGATCGACTAAACGTTTATAACTATGCCCTGAATGAAGTTCCAACTTTTAATGATTCGGTGCTCGAATCCCGGATAAACAGGCTAAACCGTAAGACACCCTTTGAACTCACCTACAACAAAACAGTTAAAAGCTTCATAGATTTATATGCAGTAAATAAAAGGAGCTTATCTTCCCGAATACTTGGCTTGTCGGAATTGTATTTTCCCATGTTTGAAGAAATTCTGGATGCCTACGACCTTCCACTGGAGCTTAAATACCTTGCGGTGGTTGAGTCGGCGCTTGTTCCCAACGCAGGTTCACGAGCCGGAGCCAAAGGTCTTTGGCAATTTATGTATCAAACCGGAAAAGTTTACGACCTCCAGGTAAATTCATTTGTTGACGACCGCTACGACCCCTACAAATCAACTGTTGCGGCAGCTCAGCATTTGCGCGATTTGTATGACATTTATCAAAACTGGTCGCTTGTTTTGGCGGCCTATAATTCAGGAGCCGGAAATGTAAACAAAGCCATCAGACGTGCAGGAGGAGTAAGGAGCTACTGGGCAATCTGGCCATATCTTCCGCGCGAAACCAGGGGTTATGTTCCTGCATTCATCGCAGTTTATTATGTAATGAATTACGCTCCCGAGCACAACCTCTATCCTGTGGATCCGGGCATTTTATACAACGGAGTGGACACTGTTCAAGTAAAAGATGTGCTTTCGTTCGATCAGATTTCTGAATTTTTAAACATTCCTTACAACGATGTAAAGTTTTTAAATCCATCTTTTAAAGAGGGCATTATTCCTGCTGATTCAGAAAACTTATACACACTCAGGCTTCCACGTGAATACATTGGAGAATTTGTTTCGAATGAACATGAAATTTATAAATACAAAACCCAAAAAGGCATAGAAAAGGATAAGCTGCTGGCTCAGATCGAACAAGCCAAACAGCGCAATGTGCATGTTGTTAGAAGCGGCGAAACTCTCGGACATATTGCAAGAACCTATCACACATCAGTTTCAAATTTGCAATCGTGGAATAACCTGAAAGGTTCCACCATTTATCCCGGCCAAAAACTAACGGTGTATGCAAATCCAAACGGCACCAGCAGTGCAGCATCCAATACTTCAACGGTACAGCGTTCAGGAGAAAAATCTTATCATACCGTAAAAAATGGTGAAAATTTAGGTTTGATTGCAAAAAAATACAAATGTTCGACCACCGACCTCAAAAACTGGAATAATTTAAAGAACTCGACCATTTTTCCGAATCAAAAAATAATTGTTTATGAACCTACAAACAACACAAAAACCGAGCTTGTAAAAACCAATGATGGGGACGTAAAATATGTGATTCATGTAGTGAAAACCGGAGACACACTTTGGGATATTGCAAAACAATACGACGGGGTTACCGTTAATCAAATTAAAGCACTCAACAATATCACCAACAGCCGCAGATTGAAACCGGGACAAAAATTGAAGGTGGCTGTATCGAGCTAATTTTCTATCTAACCAAATCAAAATGTTTATGAAAAATGCCGGCAAATTAATCACCGTTTACCTGATTGCAATTTCCTTTGGAGTGCTCTTTTCAGGATGCACCAACTTTGACCGCTCTGGTTTACAGCCCTCAACAGGGGGAACCAACGAGTTGCTGATCGTTACAAACAGCGAAGCCATGTGGAAAGGAAAAATCGGCCAGACCATCTCTGCTTATTTTGGCCAGGATGTTCCTGGTTTGCCACAACCTGAAAGCATGTTTAACATGGCACACATTTCTGAAGAGAACCTCTCAAAAATGCTGAGAATCCACCACAATGTATTTATTGTTGACATCAACAAGGAGTTTGAAGAACCCGTACTTGAAACAAAAATTGATTTCTGGTCGAGTCCGCAAAGGGTTGTGAAAATGACCGTTGCAGATGAGGCTGCATTTTATAAAGAATTTGACAAAAACAAGGAGGCATTTCTCGAACTTTTCAACGCCAACGAGCGACGCAGAGTGAATTTGGCCTATAGCGCCATTGAAGATTTCAAAATTACACAGCAGATTAATGAAAATTTTGACCTTGATATTCTCATTCCAAAAAGTTTTTATGTAGCAACCACAAGCGACAATTTTATGTGGTTAAGGCGCGAGGCCGAAAGATTCAGCCAGGCAATCATGATATACACCTATCCCTACACCGATACCATTGCATTTAATTATGACCGCATTATCGAAGTCAGAGATTCGGTTACCAGGCAATATGTTCCGGGGCCTTCGGAAGGCTCCTACATGAAAGTTTCGATGATAGAACCTCCTGTGAGTAAAACATTCGATTTTAATGGCCATTATGCTGTTGAAATGCGTGGCCTGTGGGATTTGGAAGGCGATTTTATGGGAGGCCCTTTTCTTGGTTACACTCTTGTAGATAGCAGAAACAACAGGGTGATTACCGTTGATGCCTATGTTTATAATCCAAGTCAGGAAAAACGGGATTTGATAAGACAACTTGAAGCACTGATTTATACCCTCGCATTCCCCGAAAAAGAGGATGTGGCAGAAGTTAAGTAATAAATAGCATTGTAATCCGGCATTGTTTGATGATCAACTGCGCAGGGCAAATGCTATACAACCAGGGATTATCCTCAAACGATAACGAAATCAGTGACCTCCGGAACCATGAAATCCGAACTAAAAAGTTCATTTATTAAAGATCTTTTAAAACCCTCAAATTTATATCTTTACAAGCCTAAATCATGAACTATGAGTTTTATTGTTAAAGTTTTATTGTCGTCATTCTCAGTAATTGTTGCTACATGGCTGCTGAATGGTGTAATGATTCGCAGCTACATTACGGCTTTGCTTGTTGTTTTTGTTATGGCCATTTTAAACATGATTCTCAAACCAATTCTTGTTATTCTAACCATTCCTGTAACCATTTTTACTTTTGGCTTGTTTTTACTGGTGATCAACGCAGTTATTGCGCTTATTGCAAGCAGCATTGTGCCCGGATTTTATATTGATGGATTCTGGACAGCACTATGGTTTAGCCTCATCATATCAATTTTAAACTATCTGATCAATCTTGACGACAGAAATAAAAGAAGGAGCTACAGATGAAACCCCGCATTCTTACAAACCCACAGGAAGTTTTGGACACTGCCGACAAATGCGATGTTTGTTTTGTTTCGATGGTTGATACTCACGGAATGCCCTACATGGTGCCCATGAATTTTGGTTTAAAGGATGGGATAATTTACCTGCATTCAGCGCAAACGGGTCGCAAAATTGATATTCTAAAAACCAATCCCAATGTTTGCGTTGGTTTTACAAACGATCATAAACTCAGATGGCAAAACGAAGACGTGGCATGCAGTTACAGCATGAAATACAGAAGCATCAGAGCTTATGGAACTGTTCGTTTTATTGAAAATGAACAACAAAAAATAGACGCCCTGAATATTATCATGCATAAATACACAGGAAAGGAATTTGGGTACAATGCCCCTTCGATTCGTGAAGTATTGTGCTGGTGTGTGGATGTAAATAAGTGGGAAGGAAAAGTTTACGGATATTAAATTTATTGCTTTAATAATTCTATCACTACTAATAATTTTCCCGATATCAATAGGTTAATGCTGCCTTTGCGTAAGCCTTTTCAAAAGCTTCGAGATTGAGATTGTGGGGAATGTCGTTATCTTGGCAATACGTCAGCAAATGGCGTGTATTAAGGTTTCCAACCAATTCGTAACCTGTCATTGGGCAGCCTCCCATTCCACTCATCACCCCATCGAATCTGCGGCACCCCGACTTGAAAGCTGCATCCACTTTTTCGTACCAATTGTGCTCGCGTGTATGCAGATGAAGGCCAACATCCACGCAAGGCACTTCGCGGTAAATGGCCTCAAAAACCTTGCGAATCAAATTTCCATCAGCAACCCCGATAATATCTGATAAAGCAATCACTTCAATTCCCTGATTGCAAAAATATTTTGTCCAGTAAGCAATGAGTTCGGGGCTCCATTCATCACCATAAGGATTACCAAAAGCCATGGAAATATAAACAAGCAGTTTTTTATTTTTGCGAAGACAAATTTCCCGGAGATCGGAAACGGTTTTTTTTGCCTGTTCGAGGGTTGAATTAATGTTTAATTTTAAAAAGGTTTCAGAAAAAGAAAAGGGGTATCCCAAAAAACTGACTTCATCAAAATTGGCCGCGATTTCTCCACCTTTCACATTTCCTACAATGGCCATTAGTTTGCTGTTTGTTGCAGACATATCGAGCTTCCCGATAACTTCGGCAGTGTCGCGAAGTTGAGGAATGGCTTTGGGTGAAACAAAACTTCCAAAATCAACAATATCAAATCCTACCTTTAAAATAGCATTGATCAGCTCAACTTTTTTATCTACAGGAATGTAGTTTTGAATACCCTGCATTGCATCGCGGGGAGCCTCCGTTATTTTAACTGTATTTTCCATCTAACTTGCTTTTTCCATCAACTTTTAAATTCTTAAACAAACCTTACCGCTGCAAGCAAACTGCGGGCAGCGATGTTCAGGTAGTTATTATATTTAATAAATTCCTTCATTTGGCTCAGGGTCATCCATATATAATTTTCGGGCACTTCCGTAGGAAATTCATCCCCAAACTCTATGATCATGTTACGGTTCTGTTCCCTGAAAAACCTTCCGCCTTCTTCACTCTGGCTTGTCGAAAACCAAATGGATTCAGGGGGTGCATTGAGCACCTCTTCCAAAAACATTACATCATAATCATTCAAGCCTTTGCGGTAATTACCCGTAAGGCACTGGACGGTTGGAGCCAGTTCCACAATATCGAAATTACCTGCTTCCAATTTGGCCTGAACGAGGAAATGGTAAACCCCGCCTATTTTTTTTATGATAAAAGCGATAATGCCTTCCTGTGCCGATTTGATGATGGGCTGATCCCAGGATTCGATTTCACGGTTGCTGATTTCAACATTTACACCAATTACAGAAAAGTATTTTTTCTTCTCATGAAAAATTTCGTCATCTTCAAAAATCCAGTTTTTAACTGAATTCAGAGGAATACGTTCGACTTCCAGATCGAACATTGATTTTTTTCGTGAAATCCACGAAATAATCTGATCAGCATCATGTAAGTGGCGATCGCCCTCAAGCATCGACACCAACAGCCCGGTTTCGCGCTTATTTTGATCGTCCGAAAAGTTGAGCATATCATAAAAATCAAGTACATCTGCAGGAAATTTCCCGAAAGGGATTCCCGAAATCACCGTCCGGGTATCCATATTCACCAGATTGTCGTATTGCAAAAATGCTTTGATTTGTCCGAGAGTTAGCCAGCAAAAATTTTCAGGTATTTGAATTTTTTCATCACCTGCCAATTCAACGATCATGTTCCGGTTACGCTTCCTCAGGAAACGCGCACCCTGCTCCGATTGCAATTGATCGAGCAGAATATCAACTTTTTTTTCTCCGTTGAAATATTCCAGAAACAAGGGCTTTTTACCATTATGAACTCTTGAATAGTTGCTCCTTGTAGCCTGCAATGTTGGCGATAACTGAACAACATTGATATTCCCGGGTTCAATTTTTGCCTGCATCAAAAAATAAAGTATCCCATCTGTTTTTCGGGTGATAATGCCTAAAAAGCCAACTTCTGGTTGATTGATGATGGGTTGCTCCCATTCGGAAACTTTCCCCCAATTCGTTCGGACATGAATGCCTTCGATGGAAAAAAATTTTCCGCTTTCATGAACCAGATTGTGAGTTTGAGGGTGAAAATGCCAATGGCGAAGGTCTTTAAATGGCAGCCGGCTGATGTTTACATGAACATTGTTATTCTTATCTTTTATCCAGTCCGGAAAATTTTCAGAAGGCATGAAAGGATTTGCCAATGTTAAGG
>JAIOZV010000266.1 GCA_021740425.1 Bacteroidales bacterium
TCGGATTGATGCTAATGTTTTCACCTGCATTTTCTCAAAATGGTGACCCTCCCCCACCTCCCGGCGAACACGGGCAAACCGGCAACCAACCTCCTGGCGGCGGCGCTGCAATTGGCGGCGGAGCTCTAATTTTAGTTTTGCTGGGCGCAGGCTATGGTGCCCAAAAATGGTATAGCCATCGCAAACGTCATCTCGCTGAATGATTTTTTTTTTGCACATACTTGTCATAAGGCCATCCGATTTTTATCGGGTGGCTTTTTTTATTTAAAATAGAAAATTAACACCCTCCTACCCTCTTTATAAATTCATTAAATTTCCCCGGACTATTTAACTGTCAGTGCAGCGAATTGTAGGAATGTGCGATGGTATGTGCATCGCATTTCGGGAAAATCCGAATTTTCCGGGGCATTCGGGATCAATTTTGGGGAATGTAATGAAGCCCCCCGAAATTCTGGCCTGGCATTGCTTATTCTTATAAAATTTGTGGATTTTCCGGATTAAGTCAGGAATTAAGAAATTTCTTGGCCAGGAAAATCCACTTTCGATTTCAACAAAATAATGTAGTTTTGCGCTTAAGAGAAATTAACACTAATTACTATTTATTAACTCATAATTTCAATTCACAATGAAAAAATCTACATTGAAATTTGCCTCAGGTAAAAACATGCTTCTAACCATGCTCTTCGTACTGATGGCAATCGTTTCCAACCAGAAATCCATGGCTCAGGCTTATGCCATTGATCTTGGCAACCAATCCACCGAAGTGCAGGTAGCCACCGACAACATGGATCAACTCAACGTAAGCTTCTCCTTCAGCGGAGTAAACTCCTTTGCTGTTGAAACTAAAAAAGGACAATTCAACGAAATTGCAATTCCAGGCTTATTCTCCACCGGAAAAATGGGAACACCAAAATTACCGGCCTCGAAAAAGCTGATCGAAGTTCCCTTCGGTGCCGAAGTTTCTGTTCAGGTAAAAAACTTTACCGTTACAGAATACAAACTGTCAGAATTTGGCATTACCAAACAAATTATGCCTGTACAGCCATCCGTCAGCAAAGACCAGGATGCATCTGAAATGGCTTTTGAATACGATGAAAAAGTGTATCAGACAGATCAGTTTATCGAGCCCCAACTGGCATCGGTTGAAGTGCTTGGTGTAATGCGCAGCTATCGTATCGCCCGCCTCACAGTGGCACCCGTGTCATACAATCCCGTCAAAGGCGTTCTCAAAATCTACAACAATGTGGAGGTGGAAGTTACTTTTACAGAAGCGGATGAAGCTTTGACCGATTATGTAAAATCATCCACATGGTCACCCTATTTCGAGCCCGTGCACAACAGCCTGCTCAACACTTTGGGCGGTGGCTACCCCGATCATCCCGACCTTACAACCTATCCCGTAAAATATCTCATCGTTGCCGATCGCATGTTCGAAGACGATCTCCAAACTTTCATCGAGTGGAAAACCATGAAAGGTTTTAAAGTAATCACCGCTTACACTGATGAAATCGGAACATCATATTCTGCCATTCAAACCTACGTTCACGACCAATACAATGCAGGCACACCCACCGATCCTGCACCAAGTTTCATTCTTTTCGTAGGCGATACTCCACAAATTCCGGCTACCATGGGTTCTTCATCCGGTAAAATGACCGACCTTTATTACGGCAGTGTTGACGGAGACTATTTCCCTGAGATGTATTACGGAAGGTTTTCCGCCACAACTTCAGGTCAATTGCTCACTCAAATTGCCAAAACACTTTATTACGAAAAATATGAATTTACAGATCCTTCATACCTGAATGATGTTACACTTATCGCCGGTGCCGATGGAACCTGGAATCCCAATGTGGCACAACCTACAATACTTTATGGCACCGAAAATTATTTCAATGCTTCCTACGGATTCAGCACCGTAAATGCTTACCTGTCGAGCTATGGCGGATGCTACGATCCCGAAAGAATTGCAGTTAGCTTAATCAACTATACTGCCCATTGTAGCGAAACTTCCTGGGGTGACCCTAACCTGTCGCAAAGTGCAGTTAACAATTTCGTAAATAACGGAAAATACCCTATCGCCATCGGCAATTGCTGCCTTGCTGCCGACTTTGGTTACGGCGAGTGCATGGGCGAAACCTGGCAGCGCGGAGTAAATAAAGGCTCTGTGGCTTACATCGGTTCATCACCAAGCAGCTATTGGTTTGAAGACTTTTACTGGGCGGTAGGTGCTTTCCCCATCCAGGGCAACAACAACGGATACGTTCCTACCTACGATGAAACCACCTGGGGAGCCTATGATGCACCTTTTGTTGGTGATTATGTTTCAACGGGAGCAACTGTTTTTGTTGGTAACCTCGCTGTAACTGAAGTTGATATTCAGGGCTATCCCCAGCACTCAAGCCCCACTTATTACTGGCAGGCTTATAATGTTTTGGGTGACCCATCATTGGTTCCCTATCTGACCGAAGGTGAGGAAAATGAAGTTTCACACATGGCCATCCTTCCCATAGGACTTGACACTTACCTTGTTTCGGCACTGCCGGGTTCTTATGTTGCCATTTCAAAAGATGGCGTGTTGCATGGCTCGGCTCTGGTTGATGAAACCGGAGAAATTGAAGTTCCCATCGATCCGATTCTTTCCTCCGGCATGGTGGATATTGTGGTTACAAAACCGCAATATATTCCCTACATGGCACAGGTTCCTGCTGCTGCACTTGAAGGCCCGTATGTGGTACTCGAAGGTTTTACCATCAATGACGCTTCTGGAAACAACAATGGCCTGGCTGACTACGGCGAGAATATCAGTCTGAATGTTACCCTCGAAAATGTGGGTGCTGATCCTTCAGCAAATGTTACAGCAACAGTTACCGGAACTGACGAATACGTTACCCTGACCAGCGGAGCTTCGCAAAGTTTTGGCTCCATTGTAAATGGCGAAATCTCAACTGTGGAGAATGCCTATAGTTTTTCCATTGATAATTTTGTTCCCAACCAGCACAAAGCGCAATTTGTACTTTCGATTACCGACGGAAGTGATACCTGGACATCCAATCTGTTTATCACCATCCAGTCACCTGAAATCGAAATAGCAGATTCTTTTATTATCGATGATTCACAAACAGGTAATAATGATGGAATTCTTGACCCGGGCGAAACAGGGCTAATCAAATTGAGCGTAAGTAATACAGGCGACAGTGACGTGAATGATGTTGTGATTTCGGTTACTTCAAATGATCCACTCCTGACCATCAATACTGCTACAATCAATGTTGCATCTGTTGCTGCTGGTGCCACCGAAGATATTGCTTTCGAGGCTTCCGCAGATGGCGCTGCATCCATCGGATATCCTGTAAACGTTGACCTTGATGCTGTTGCAGGCCCGGAAGGACTTTATACTGCTTCACAAACTTTGCAGGTGGTTATTGGCCTGATTCCTGAGTTCAACATGGCAAACGAAACCGTTACTACCTGCGTTGGATATTTCTACGATTCAGGTGGCCCCGGCAGCGAATATGGCAACAGCGAAGATTTAACGATGACCTTCCTTCCAGGATCAGGCGACGATATGATCATGGTTGAATTTACATCTTTTGATGTGGAAAACAACTACGATTATCTTTATATATACAATGGCCCTAATACATCGGCAGAGCAGTTTGCCGGAAGCCCTTTTAGTGGCACTTCCAGTCCCGGAACCTTAATTGCATTAAATAGTGAAGGTGCCATTACCTTTAAATTTACCTCTGATGGATCGGTAACAAATGCCGGATGGGAAGCCGCTGTAAGCTGCTACAATATTTCCGGTGTACCTGAATGTGCTTCCGATCCTATGCCTGAAGATGGCGCACAAAATGTTGGCATAACTTCAATGCTCGACTGGTCATCTTATGATGCCGTTGAATTTGATGTATATTTCGGAGTTACCAATCCCCCGCCATTTGTTGAAACTGCTGGCCAAAGCCTCTACGATCCTGAATTAATTCCCAACACCACATATTATTGGAAAATCACTCCTAAAAATGCCAATGGCCAGGCTGAAGACTGTCCCGTTTGGATGTTTACAACCGGTGGCCCGGAGTATTTAATGGCAGATGGAACAGTAACGGCCGCCAACGGAATGTTTTATGATACAGGCGGTGCTGATGAAAATTACGATAATTCAGAAGACCTGACTCTGACTTTTGAACCTCCGGTGACAGGCCAATTGATGAAATTCGATTTTCAGCAATATGAAACCGAAAGCAGTTACGATTATCTTTATGTTTATGACGGCCCTGATACAAATTCTCCGGAAGTTGCAGGAAGCCCGTTCAACGGAACAACAAGCCCGGGAACCATCACCTCAACTCATGAGACTGGTGCACTGACTTTCCATTTCGAGTCAGACTTATCTGTAACAAAAATGGGTTGGGTTGCTTCATTTGAGGCTCTCGGCGATCTGGCCTGCAGTATCACCTCCAATCCCGAACAAATGTGTGAAGGCATGTCGGCCATGCTTATTGCTCAGGTTTCCGGTGGATCAGGAAATTATGATTGTGAATGGAGCCCCGCCGAATCATTGAGCGACCCCAACATCATGAATCCTATTGCTACACCCTCAGTAACCACAACCTACACCCTGACTATTGATGATGGTGTGGATGTGATGACGGATACCTACACACTGGTGGTGATGCCTGCACCTGTTGTAGATTTGGGTGAAGATGTGACCATTTGTGCCAACCATACCATCACCCTCGATGCTACAACTGCAGGTGCAACAAGCTATTTATGGACACCTGGCGGTTACACAACTCCAACCATCGAAGTTGACTCAACAGGAGTAGGAATGGGTTCTGTTATTTACAGTGTGCTCGTTACCAATGCCAACGATTGTACAGGCGAATCCGACATCGAAATTGTTTTCGATCCCTGCCTCGGCATCGATGAAATGAATGGAGAGCTCAATTTATCTGTCTATCCAAATCCTGCCTCATCCATTTTAAATATCAACATTTCAGGAATTTCCGAATCAGTTGAATACACCTTACTCAATTACCAGGGCAGCAAAGTTTACAACGAACGAATTGGTCAATTGAACGGATTTTCAAACCGCCAACTTGAAATCAGTGATTATGCCTCAGGTATTTATTATTTGAGATTAAAAACCAATGATGATGTAATAATCCGAAAAGTAGTGATCAGATAACTATTTCTTTGCATCCTATATAAAGCCCGGCTCAAATGAATATGCCGGGCTTTTTTTTTGATCGGTGTAAGTCAGGATATGATTTCAAAACTCAATTGTAAGACAGGTTTTGGTTTTTAAGTTGATTTTCTTAGCTTGCTTCTGCAAGGCTTTGGAAAGTGGTTAAAAAAAATCCTTGCATTTAATATTTCGGTGCTCTGCACCTTTGTGATACATTCCACCTATTTATTACTATAAATATTTTCGCGGCTCAGCACTGCACCTGAAAATTGAGCCACAGAGTGGCGCTAATCTTTGTAGAAAAATCAAGTAGAATTGAAACAAGAGGTGCAGCGCACCGAAATATAAATATTCTGAGTTTATCAGCAAGCCCTAAATATCAACATTCTGAGTTTATCAGCAAGCCTTAAATAAACCAGGAGCCGCAGATTTTAAGGGTTTTCAAGGGAAACATCTGCTACGTTTCCGAATTCACCGGGGGCTTTATTGTTGCTTTATATCCCCGCCCCATTCAAAAAACCTCCGTCGATGGGGCGTTGCTGCGCAAGTCTTGAACCGGCCGGCACACTGCGTGTTACCCAAATATTCCCGCCAATTATCGAACCTTGACCAATGGTTATTCTGCCCAGGATTGTTGCGTTTGAATAAATAATTACATCATCTTCAACTATTGGGTGACGGTCGATGCCTTTGATGGGGTTTCCGTTTTCATCGAGGGGAAAACTTTTTGCCCCCAGGGTAACTCCCTGATATATCTTCACATTACGGCCAATAATGGTGGTTTCCCCGATTACCACCCCTGTTCCGTGATCGATGGCAAACGATTCTCCAATCCGCGCTCCGGGATGTATATCAATGCCGGTTTCTGAATGTGCCATTTCTGAAATAATTCTTGGAATCAGGGGAACCTTAAGCTTGAAAAGCTCGTGCGCAATCCGGTGATTGGTCATGGCTCGTATGGTGGGATAACTGTAAATTACTTCTCCGTGACTGTTTGCCGCAGGGTCGCCATTGAAAGCTGCAATCACATCAGTGGCCAGTATTTTTCTAATTTCAGGCAGGCATTTTATTAAATTAGTCGCCATTTCAACTGCAAGTTTCTCATCTTTACTAAAATCATTACGTTCTTCATTTTTGCATGAAAAACACAGTCCTTTGAAAATCTGATCGCTCAATATCCTGAAAGCATCATCAACATTTACACCGATATGATATCCAAAATTATTTTTATTCAGAGATGAGTTACCGAAATATCCGGGGAAAATCACTTCCCTCAGTTTATCAACAAGGGTGCCAAGCACAGGCACTGATGGCATA
>JAIOZV010000267.1 GCA_021740425.1 Bacteroidales bacterium
TTGGGCGCTTGTTACCAGGCCTGCCAGCAATAGCGCTGTTATGAATAATGTCTGTAATTTGGTCTTCATAAACTATATTTTTATTGTTTTTAAATGTTTATTCCTAATTCTGATGCTGAAAAAAATCGCCCGCTGCGCGGGAATTTTTAAATGATTAAATAGCTAAAAAGCACGAACAGCACGAAAACGCTTACTTTCGTTCACAAGACCGGAAGGATTAGTCCCACCGTTGAATTGCGTACACCAGGCACGAGTTGAAATATGCTGTGAAGAGCTCCAATAGAGGGTAAGAGCGAAACCACCAACAGCTGCCCTATTAATATAAATCTGGTTCAATTCGTCTAACGAGGGTAAAAACCAATCGCTGTAGCCGTTTAGCACCAAGTCATCGCATATTCGGGCAGCAATGCCTGCGGTGCTGCACCCGTTCACGATGGCTGTGGTGTTTGCCTGACCGGTTCCAATGGCAGTGCCAGTAGGGATATATGTTCCAGAACATCCCCATGCTGCCATAGCACTCAGGTTTTCTGTGTCAGCAATCAATCCATGCAGGCCTGTAGCATCGATATAACAAATAATGCCTCCACCATACTTCTCACCAATTGAAAATATCTTGGAACGCGCCGCCCGAAACCCCAGGTCTTGTTTGTCATTGTCCATATTGTATGGCCCGTAAAAGCGATCAGATACTCTCATCATGGTTAAATCCCAGTACCAATTGCCACCCCGCAGACCAGACCCGTTGTCGCTGGTTACCTCGCCGTTGCTAAGTCCCGGCCATGTAGTTTCGTTGGCATAGCCCTCTAGGCTTACTGTGCCATCACCGTGTAATCCTTTAAAAGCGCGGCCTGTAGCATTACCCACCGTTACCGGCTGCTCCCACAGGTTGCCGCTCAATTCCATAATACCGTAATAGCTTGCGCCGGCCTGGACACGGGTAGTGCTACTTTTGGCAAAAACACCCACCCGCATTGGGCCATTCAAAGAATTATCAATATTGAAAACAGCATTGGCGCCGGAGGTATTGCTGGTTTCGTTGCCGGCGCCCGGATTGGCAATGCTGGTGGCGGCAGTAGCGTTGGTATTGCCCCAGGCATATTCGTTGGCCACCGGGGCGGCTGTTCCCCTGCAGGCTTTTTCAAATTCGAGTTCAGTCATCGGCCTCAGCCCTGCCCAGTCCGAATATGCAGCGCCATCCATCCAGCTCAGAAAGTTGCAGGCAATCCACTGGCCGTCGTTGGACTCACCGCCTGTTCCGTTGCCATTCAGGTCGCAGTAAAAACTGATGGGGTCTGAAGTATGGATGCTCGCATCACAGCGGATACCGTTGCGATGTTGAAGGGTGCTGCTGTTACTCATCACATAGCGGTTACTCACCGAGGTGGTTCCTGCTGCCAGCGAAGTTTCGGTTCGGTTGTTTTGCTGGGTGCGTGTTAAAGTATTCAGAAAATCAACATACTGTTGCTGGCTTATTTCGTACTTCATACAGTAGAAGGCGGAGTAGCCAGTAGGAAATCCCGTTGCAAGCGAAGCAGTGTTGGTTCCGGTAATATCCATACCACCTCGTGAACTCAGGTTACCGGAAGAAGATGCTGCATTATTTCCCTGAAGGGTTGGCGGTGTTGAAGTGATTTGAAATGGTACGGTTGCACCTGAGGTGTTATTGGCCTGAGTGAAACTTCTGGATTCATTGGGATCTGCTCCGCTTCCAACATAGAAACTCCCCCCAGGTACATACACCATTTCGATGGCAAACACTTTCACATCTAAGATATCATCCTCGGCCACGCCGTTGGCGCCATAGTTCCAGCGGAGCTGGGTGCCGGTAATGGAAAAGTTACCCATTCCACTTGCTGAGCGGTAAATGAAAACGCCCAATGCCGGGTTGGTGGTGAGGTTAAATGCAGTGCCGGGTGTTCGCAGGCCGGCTTCAATGGTGGCGCCGGTGCCTGTTCCGGCATCGTGGTCGTCATCGTTCAGCAAGGCGTGTTGCCAATCTCCGGTTCCAACACGGTACTTTACAAATACCCAGGCGGCATCCCAGTTGTTGGGATCGGAAGTGGTGTGCCATGAGTTTTCCCAGTTTAAGTCGAACTGCACCATCACGTATTTGTCGGTGGTGTTTTCATCGGCAAGACTAATGTTGCTTACCGTAATGTTGTTGGCCATCATCAAGCTGCTCAGGAGCAAGGCCATACATGTAAAAGTAAATTTGTTACCTGTTTTCATACGCCAATTGTTTTTAATTAGAAAAAGAATTTTATTTTATTATTAAATCCAGCAAGTTCGCCGCTGCATCAAAGAATTTCTCCATGAATAGTTATCAAAATCAGTTTTCATTTTAAATCCTTTCATTTAATCATTCATAAAATCGAAATCTGTTTATTTCAACAGAAACACGGGAAATCCTGTCGCCGGGACAGGAAATCCCGGTGTAACCGGCCTAACCTATAAAAATATTGTTCATACAGGTTTGCCTTACAAAGCTAATGGCAGGCTTTTCTGAATCCAAATATTCCACTACCTGATTATTACCGGATTTTGTCTGTTTTAACGAAAATTGGGGAGAATTTACTACTGGACAACTACTGTATGGGTCTTCTAAATTACTGAGAGAAAGGCATATATGATATGCGCTTTTCCCAATACATTGTTTTGTCAGTAAGGATACTGAAAAGATTACGAGATTGTAAGAATATGGACGGAGAGATTGGCGCCTTCATCAAGGTTCATCTTGCGGCGAATCCGCAGGCGGGTGTACTCGATGGTCCGTACCGAACGCCCTGTAATTTCGGCGATTTCCTTGTTGCTGAATTGCAACCTGAGCATGGCACACAGGCGTAATTCGGTGGATGAGAGGGTGGGATATTGTATTGCGAGTTTACTGATGAAACCATCGTTCAGTTCATCAAAGCGCAGCTCGAACTCATGCCAGAGCTTTAGGGAATTCTTGTTTTGCCTGAGTAACCGGGTTAGCGATTGCAGTTGTTGCGAATTATCCACATCGGTTTTTGGGATAAGTTCCTGAATTTCGGACTTAAGATTAGCGATGAGCTTTTCGGCTTTGGCCAATGAGTAGGCTATTCCTGTTAATTCTTTTCTTTTGGCGTCGAGTTTTGTCATGGCAGTTTCGTTTTCCTGCCTGGTAATCACCAGTTTTTGTTCGGCAACCTGTCGTCGTTTTCTCAGGTAAAAAATAAACAAGGCCAGGGTAACAAGCAAAATGGAGGTGAAGAGGATGCCCGAAACACGCAGTAACCGGTTATTGCGGTCCTTTTCCTGTAAAAGTTTAATCTGCCGCTCTTTAAGGGTCGATTCATGCAAAATGTTTAACTCTGCAATCTGTGAACTGTTTTCTTTGTTGTAAATCACTTTGTCCAGGCCGATTGCCTGCTGATAATAATCAAAAGCCTGCAGATAATTCTTTGCTGCACTATCAACGCGGGCAAGCCCCAGCAGGGCATCGCGCTGATTTTCGATAGAGGAACTTGACAAACTTAAATATAGCGCTTTCTGATAATACATGTAGGCCGGCCTGTGCTGCCCATCCTTAAAAAGCGCTTCGGCATAGCGGATGTAAAAAGCAGAAAGCAGGTAAGGATTTTCGATATAAGGGGCAAAACCAGAGGCTTTTTTGTACCAAACCAAAGCACTGTCAATCATCCCTCTGGAACAATAGGCATACGCAACATTCAGATTTAACGCCAGCGAGGTGTGAAGGTTTCCTTTTCCTTTGGCAAAAGCCAATCCTTCCTTACTGTAATACAGCGCTTTGTCCAACTTCTCAGGCATTTTGCTGTAGGCTGCCGACAAGTTGTTAAACGCCATCTTAATTTGGGTAGAATCTTTTAATTTTTCGGCAAGCGAAAGGCTTTTTTCATAATGCGCTACAGCTTTGTCCAGACTGTCGAGATAATAAAACACATTTCCAAGAGCAGTAGTAAAAAGTAATTCGAGCATTGGGTCAGGGTAAAGCCTAAGGTTTTCCTTCAATTGAAAAAAATATTTCAACGCCAGTTGGTAATGGTTTTTTCGCATGTTTAGTACGCCAAGTTCATAGAGGTTTTTGTTTACCCCACGCTGGTACCGGCGATTCTGATCAATTTCGAGCGCCCGTTCAAGATATCCGGCTGCACTGTCGGGCATTCCGGTAATACTGTACAGGGTACCCGTATTGTTGGCGGCTTCGGCTTTAAAAGGCATAAGTTCATCATCCTCATTCATTTCCAATGTCTTGCGAAACCACTGTATGGCTGTATCAAACTCACTTATGTACCAATAGTAAACCCCAAAAGTATTATTAAAAACTGCCTGTGTTGTATCATCCATTAAGGAGACTGTCTTCTCCAAGCTGTGTAAAAAATTCGCTGCTGAATCCATGTTTGCAGGAATCAGGCTCCTGATGTATTTAACTTTTTCATGAACATCATCACTTTTTCCACCGGTAGATAAATTCTGTTTATTGCCAGGCTGCCCACAATGTGTGATCATCATTATAATGTTGAACAATGCCAAAACAGTGATTGTTAAACGAGGTGAATAAATTTTATCCGGCATTTGAAAAAACAATTAAACTTGTTTAAAAAAAAGTAAAAACAATATCAATCAAGTGTTTTTTTTAGGTAAGGTCAATCATTCCGCTGTCTTCGCCCACACCCTTTTGCCATCAAAGGTTACAGCAATCTTCATAATGTTGGTGCAGCCCTGCTGGCGGAGCACAGTTTCATATTGGCGGTCTTCTATTTGCCGGAGGGCGGCTTCCAGGGTTTGGTCTTTGGTTTCGTTGTTGAAAGTATCAATGGATTTGAGTTCCATGATGATGGCCTGTTTGCTTTTGTCTTTGGGAATCACGCTCACATCAAAGCGGCCATAACCTGATTCTTTTTCCGAATAGACTTCGTAACGGTCTTTCAAGCCGGTGGGCATCCCAAGCAAAAATGCCTGAAATACCCGCTCTACCTCTTTGGTTCTGCGGCCAACGTTGAAATAGGAGAGGGTTTCCAACACGAATTTCGACAGTATCCGTTCAAAGGTTCTGATGTCGTTGGCAATTAAGGCGTTTAGCATATCGTCCAATTCTTTGCTGCCGATGCTCTCGTTAAACCAGGTTTCGATGACAGTGTAGTAAATTTTACTTAGTTCAATGTTCGGAATCTCAATTTGGTAAATCCTGTCGGAACCCACAAAATCGTGGTAACGAGCTTTCAGATAACCGGTTTGTACCAGAAATGACAGAATATGTTCGCGGCTGTTTTTCAGAAAATCGAATGCAATGTTTTCATCAATTGTCGAATAAACCGGCGTGTTGTTCAGTGCATCCTCAATATCTTTCTTCACGGTTTTATCCGAATCTTTGATGAGGCTGTGAACAAGCGCATTGGCGCTGGTGCTGAGCCAGTAGGGTTTAAATTCTCCTTTGGAATCAACAAATCCCAACATTGACCACGGATTGTAGATCTCCGCATTGCCAAAATAATAACCATTATACCAGTCTTTTACCTGACTGGATGTATTACTCAAACCAAAATCATCGAGCAACTTATCTACTTCACCTTGTGTAAATCCAAACCAGGTGTTGTATTTTTCGGATAATACCGAATACACTTTCACATTGTTCAGATCGCTGAACATGGATTCTTTGGAAACTCGCAGGATGCCGGTTAAAATTCCCTTTTGCAGGTGCTGGTTGCCTTTCAGGGTATTGCCCAGAAGTGTGCGCAGGAAATCAATGGCTTGTGTGTAATAATCGTTCAGGTAGGCCTCATGAACAGGAGTGTCGTATTCGTCGATGAGTATGAATACCGTTTTCTGATGGTAGCGGTGTAAATATTCGCTTAGCAATAACAACGATGTGGAAATTAGAGATTGATCGGGCTTTTCATCACAGATTTTGAGAAATTTCTCAATTTCAACTTCGCTGAAAATGTCTTTTTTCAAAATGTATTTGTGATATTTGAAAGCATTTGAAATTATTCTTATAATTTCTGCATAAATAAGATTGAAGTTTTGCCCTTTGCACGATTTAAAACTCAACGAGATTACAGGATACTGCCCAAAATGCTCCTCAAAAACCGGACTTTGGGTGATGGTCAGGCCATCGAAAAGCCTGCGGTTTTCTTCTGTGTTTTTGTTGGAAAAAAAATATTGCAGCATACTCATGTTGAGGGTTTTCCCAAAACGGCGCGGGCGGGGAAAGAGCAAAACATCGGAAATATCCTCGATTACCTCCTCGATAAAAAGCGACTTGTCAACGAAGTAAGCGTTATGTTCTCTAAGTTTCTTAAAATCGTCAACACCAATAGCAAGTTTTTTCATGGCCAAAACATTTGTTGCAAAAATAGGGAAATTTTATTGCCATATTCATGAGGAAAACAATGCTATAACCAAATCAAAAAATCAATCGTAATCTGCCAGGCTGATTAAAAATGCCTAAAGCATCGCTTTGGGCGATACTGTG
>JAIOZV010000268.1 GCA_021740425.1 Bacteroidales bacterium
CCTCAACCTTAAATTGAAAAACATCGGCAAGGTTTACCGGGGGAGAAAACTCTGATAAATCTATGTCAACGCTAACCCATGTTTCAGGTTCAATTGTTAGTGCAAACTCTTGCTGAACAGGTCCTGGGCTAATCAGGAAGAAACTTAGTGCTGTTGAATTGGCTGTCCAAAAATCCACATGGAAAAATTCATACACTGAAACGTCCTGAGTTGGAAATTCCGTTCCCTGGAAATCCAGGTCTTCATATCTTAGGGTGTTGTTGCCTGCTATCGAATAATCAAGGGTAACTGTTGTTTGCTGTCCCCAAAATGGGTTGAAATTTATACCTGAAACGTTGGTATAGGCCTCACTGTAAAAAGATTTAACATCGGTTTCGGCATGTGCAGGCACGGGCGGTGCTGTTGTGGGTTCAGGGCTTGCAATTGTATAGTTTAGCCCATAGGTTAGCTGTGTAACCCCATCCTGTGCTGTTACTTTTACCTGTGCAGTACCCGGCAAAGCAAAAGGATTCGTAATTAGGTAGGTAGCATTGGGATCGTTGGTTGTTGCTGTAACTGTCGGTACTGTTATTGTTCCATTCGGTAATTCTATTTCATAATTCAGAACAAGAGGTGAAAATCCTGGTACGGTGATTCCATTAACTTTGAGGTTGCTTAAAGTGGCATCTGTTCCCTGGGCTGTGGGTTCTTTCCAAAAATACCAGTTGTCGAAATATACAGTACCATTTCCTACCACCTTAAACTGGAATACATCACTCAGGTTAACAGGAGGGACAAAAGCAGACAAGGGGATGTCAACACTCACCCAGGTTTCGTGAGTAATAGTCAGCGGGAAAGCAATTTCATTTCCCGGACTGATCAGGAAAAAACTTAAGGTTGTAGCATTCGGGGTCCAAAAATCAACATGTAAAGCATCAAACAATGAAACATCCTGGTTTGTAAATTGAGTTCCCTGATAGTTGAGGTTTTCGTATTTCAGGGTATTGTTTCCTGCAACATTGTAATCAATAGTAACCATTGTGGACTGGCTCCAGTTAGGGTTAAAATTTGTACCAGGCAGGTCATTGTAAACCTCTGTATAAATTGCTACAACATCTTCTTCATCCTGCTCAGGGATTGGCGGAGCATCGGTTGGTTCAGGTAAAGGGCCAACTGCTTCACCATCCGGAACTTTAATATTGTCGAAATAAATGATATGATCCTCAGTTCTTGGGGCAAAATCAGGAATTATAACAATTCTGTTAAAGGTTTTGCCAATATGTGCTGAAAAATCAAAGCTGAGCTCTTGCCATTGGTTGATCAAGGTATTTGGGATTTGAATTTCAGCCGCCGGACTCAAGCCTTCAAATTTGATAGCCACAGGGCTGAGCACACTTTTAAACACCATTATTTTAACGGTAGTGTTGGTAGCATCGAAGATAAACTGGCCATCATCATCTGTATAACAAAGTGCCCATTGGGCTCCGGTTTGCAGGGCATTAAATTTTGCTACAGTAGCACTGGTATTTATTCCTCCAATGGCAGGGTTGGCCGGAAATTCAAGTGGCGGGTTGGTGCCGTTGTCACCTACTGTCCAATCCCAGTCGGCACCAATGCCGAGGGGTTCAAAGTCGATGTTGTGTGTGCTTTGGGAATACGCAAACAATCCAAAAAGCAACATTGCTGCAAGTAAAAGTTTTTTCATAATGATTATCGTTTGAATGATTATAATATCAAGTTTGGTGTTTTTATTCAAAGTCAGAAAAGAATGACTTAGGTAAAAAAATCCGCCTCAGTTATTTTGCACTGAGCCGCAATATTTTATTTATTGAAGAATAAATTTCGTGGTAAATTGGCCACCGTTATTATCAGTAGCTAATATCAGATACAGGCCGGCCGGTAAATCGCTGACCCGAATCTGCTGAGGAATTTCGTTGAGTTGCATCACCCTTTCACCGTTGGAATTGAACATTTCCAATTGTGTAAGCTCGTTAAATTGTGAAATGTTGATTGCCTCGCTGGCAGGATTGGGATAAATAATAAGGTGTGAAGTTAGGGTTTCAAAAATGGAGTTAGGATCACCCAATAGTTTTATATCATCAAAGTAGAACTGTCCGGGAGCAAAATGGCCTTCACCACCAAACTGCACAACCATCTGATCATAATCATCTCTGTTGGAAGCTGCACTGAAGTCATACTCCAAAGTTACCCAGGTATCAAAATCATCAACTGTTAAAATAACTTCGGTTTGGGTTGTCCATGCTTCACCGCCCAGCAGGCTGTTTTGCAGTTTTAGCGAAAGTGTTGCGGCAAGGTCACCTGTATAATCGTTGGATGAAGGGAAATATGCTTTCACCTCGAAAACATTTCTTTCAGTTAAATTCATCCTGTGATTCAGGATAAATTGTGCATTGGTCCATTCAAAAGTGCCTGATCTCATGTAGTCCAGCACATGATTTCCAGGATTCACAGGGTCTTCGGTAATGGTAATATCTACGAGATCGGGATCCTGGAATTTCCATACAGGGATTGTACTGTAACCATCATTTTCGAAGTTATCCTGAACGTTGTTAGCTAAGTATGGCTTTGGCTCAACACCGCCGCCACCAAATTCCACATCGTCCCAGTAATAGGTTTTTTCGCCGGCAATTGCTCCTGTTATTCCAAAATTGAAAAAGATAGATGCCTTGTTGAAGTACCAGTCAAAATGGATGGGCTCAGTGCCGGGAGCTTCGTTGGCAAAGTCGAAGGTTATTACTTCCCAATCGCCTGCAACTGTTGTGTTTGTTTGGGTTTCAACAGTGTGGGTTTCATCATTGGCATCTTCAACTTTTAAGCGAACGAGGATATTTGCATCGGGCGACCAAACTCTAACAGTCATTACAGTAGCACCCGGTGCAAAAGGAACTGCGTTTGCAAAGCCCACAGTACCACCAATAGTAGTCCCGGCCCATGTTTCAGCAGCTTCAGTTTTAATGGTTTTGGCTACCTTGTTTGATGGATCCGTAGGGTCAACAATTATTTCAGATACAGTTCCTCCAAAATCAGTAAGGGCGTAATCAATATTATCTTCAAATGTAACTGGTAATGTTATATCATAGGAAATAATAAAAGATACAGTATAGGTCAAAGTTACCGCGCCATTGGCAGAGGTAACTTCTACGGTTGCATCACCAGGAATTTCAGTTGCCTGCGTTATAACAACACTGGTTACCTCAGGATCGGTTGGTGTAGCTGAGGTTATTTGTGGAACCTCAACGGTACCTTCAGGAAGGCCATAGGTGTAATTGGTAATGCCCGGAGAAAAACCATCGATGGTTGTGCCGTCAACTTTTAAGTCGCTTAAAGTAGCATCTTCGCCTGAAGCTGCTTCCTTTTCAAAAATGAAACGCCACCATCCTGCTCCAATGGATATGTCGATAGTCATAGAGGTAGCACTAATTGCTGTTACAAGATAGGTAATGGATTCGGGAGCCTGTGAGGGATTGGTAAGCTCAGAGCCATTAACGACTTTTGGGATACCAAGATGCGCTCCCACACCAATGAGTTGTATTGTTGCAGCACCCTCATCATAAACCCATGTTGCTGCATTTGCTCCATTGTGAGGAAATACCGGTACGCCACATTGATCAGGTGAAATGCCCTGCCATCCTTCAAGCCATGTCCAGTCATCCATAACATTTTGAAAACTTCCGTCTTCGTTGAAAACAAATTTGTCATCAAAAAAGCAGGCTCTTTGTATAATGCCGGCGGCATCAATCGACCACCAACTAATGTCGCCCTGAGTTGGTCCAACCCCAAGGGATCCTGGCTGTGAAGCCACTTTCCATGTGCCTGCTACTTGTGCGTAAGTGCAGGTAAATGCAAAAATCATCATTAATCCAAGAAAAAGTTTTTTCATAATTTTAAATTTTAAATTTGTTTCTAATAAATTTTTAATAAAGTCATCACCATATTTAATTTTCATTTTCTCTGCGCTTGTCCAGTTCCTCTTGCATGATCATACACGTTTTATGATCGATGGCGTAGAAATAGAGCAATATGGCGCAGGACATATATAGAATCCCCGGAAATACCGAAACCATGAGTTTGATTCCATTTAATGATTCAACGGATTGATCCATATTGGGGACAAATTCATACAAAGCCAGCAGCCATCCCGCAAGGGCACCTCCAATTCCCCAGCCTGCTTTCTGGGCAAAGGTTGCTGCCGAAAAAACAAGTCCGGTTGACCGCCTGCCATTTTTCCATTCCGAATAGTCAGCAGTATCTGCCAGCATGGTCCACAGTAGCGGAACAGCAGGCGCATAGGTAAACTTGGCCAAAATATTCAGGATGTAAATGGTGTAAATATTTTCGTTTCCCGGAAGGTAAAGCAGAATAAAAAATATGCCGGAGATGAGTGAGCTGGCGATATAAACATTTCTTTTTCCAAAGCGCTCCGACAATGGCTTGGAAAGCGGAATGCCCAGGATAAGTGCCACTGTGCCTATTACATTGAATAATTGCACACCTTCGCCGTCATTGATATAGTATTTAAAATAATATGCCACTGACAGGTTTTGCATGGCAAACATCACAAATGAGATAATTCCTACAAAAAACAGAATAACCCAGGGTCGGTTTTTAAAAAGGTTTTTGATATCTTCCTTTAGATTTTGCTTTTGGTTTTTCGGTGGTTTTACACGCTCCCTGGTCGATTTAAAAGTGATCATAAAAAGCGCGAAACTAATCACTGCAAAAAGGCTCAGGGTATATTGATAGCCTTTGGCATTGTCGCCACCTCCAAAATAATTGGCAAGGGTTAGTGCTGTTCCGGTAACGATGAACTGGCCGATAAAGGCAAAGATAAAACGGTAGGAGTTTAGTCCGGCTCGTTCGTAGGAGTCGGAGGTCATTACGGCTCCCAGCGAAGAATATGGCAGGTTGATTGCCGTAAACACTGTCATCAGCAAAAGATAAGTTACCCCTGCATAAATGATTTTTCCGGTGGTACCGAAATCGGGAGTTGTAAATGTTAAAACTGCAAGCACACTATAAGGCAGCGCCATCCACAAAATATAGGGGCGGAATTTCCCCCATCTTGTATTGGTTCGGTCAGCAATTACCCCCATGATCGGATCGCTTACCATATCCCAGATGCGGGCAATCAGCATGATGGTTCCTGCAGCGGCAGCTGATATTCCAAAGGTATCGGTGTAAAAAATCAGAATCCAAAAACCTACCATATCCCACACAAAGTGTGAGGCTGTATCTCCCAACCCGTAGCCGATTTTTTCGTTGAATGAAAGCTTTGTTCCGATTTTTTTAATCATGATTATTGCGTCTTTGTATAAATTTCCTTTACGACATCAAATGTCAGTTTCTTGTTTCTGTCGATGCTTACAATGCCCCAGTATTCCTCGTTGGCTGCGCCATCGTAAGGTACTCCGCCGCTTTCAGGTGCCCAGCCACCGGGATCCTGGGTATCGTGGCTTCCTGCTTTCCACCATTCATCATTAAAAGCAAATAATGTTACCCCCGAGCATATATCCAGATTGTTAAAAATATCCTCAAGGATTTTGCGGTTGGCATCAGCCTGGGCTTTTTCGTTGGGGCCCATTTCATAGCCATTCATGGTAGCGGCCATATAGCTGTCGGCACCGGCTTCGGCCAGATACATTGGTTTGCGGCTCTCTTCACTCCATTTTTCGAAGATATCTCCGGGATTGTCCCAGCGGTAAACATTCATGCCCCAAACATCGATATTCGGGCTCATAGCCAGTGCAAGCGAATCCGGCAGGTCACCATGTGCTGTTGTTACCGGATGAGCCGGGTCAGATTTTTGGATTTTAGCTGCTGCGCTGTTCAAAGCCTGATACCAGTTTTTAATATCTCCACCAAACCACTCGGGATGGTAATTGTATTCGTTTCCCAGTTCCCACATTAAAATTGCCGGATGGTTTTTGTACTTTTCAACATAATCTATGAGCGACCCTGATAAAATATCATAATAGCCGTTTTGGTTGTAGCCAAAGCCGGTAATTACTTTTATTCCTGCTTCATCAATCTTATCCAGCACTTCCATATCATCAATGGGTGAATATACCCTAATGGTATTTATCCCGGCTTCACGCATCAAGGCCATATCATCAGGAAGGCTTGAAAAATCCCTGGAGCCATTGCCTTTGGGAACGGGGTGGTAACAGATGCCTTTTATAATGTAAGGGGTTTCATTTACTAAAATCTGTCGCTCTGATGTGTTGACACTTTCATCATCACAATGTGACCGGCTTGTGCACGAAAAAAACATCATGGCGGAAATCGCAATTATTAATATTTGTGTTATTCTTTGCATGATATGATGAGTTTATTTTGATGCGGGTATAACTATGGTTTGTAATGCCTGTGCGCTGATTTGAATTTTTGCTGTTCTATCGTTAAGTGAGAGGCTTATGTTTCTGGC
>JAIOZV010000269.1 GCA_021740425.1 Bacteroidales bacterium
CATGTGCCTTCCATTATCAAAAAAGTGTCGGATGTACCGTACACCTTAAACGGTAAAAAGGTGGAAGTGGCTGTGAAAAAAATCATTCACGGAGAAGACGTTTTAAACCGCGATGCTTTGAAAAATCCTGAATCGTTGGAGCAGTTTAAAGGAATTCTTTGATAAAATAACTATTTTAGTACCGTCGTTTGTAAAACAATTAATTAAAATAATATTTGGCCTGATATGAACGCTTTTGCAAATTCAAAGGACGAGTTTATTGACTTATCAAAGCTAGGTTTTGAAGAGATGAAATTATTGAGGGAATTTTATAATTTTCTATTATTCAAAAAGGTTAAAAAGTCTGAGGATAAAAATGAAATGAAAAAATTACCTGATGTCTTCTATCATCCTACTAAAGTTGATAATTATTTGGCCTTTGAAAGAAGCGAAATATATGGTGATGAATAAAATTTTTGTAGATAGTAATTTGTGGATTTATGCTCTCTTGGAAGCCAATGACAAAACCAAGAATAAAACCAGTGTTTCGCTTATTGAAAGTTTGATTCACGAACAAATAATCATTTCGATACAAGTGATTAAAGAAGTTCATTGGACTTTGCAAAGAAAGTATAAATTATCAGAGATCGAAATTAAGAAGAAAATACAGAATGGTATTTTTCCGATTGTTAGGATTGTTGAACTCAATAATAATATTTATTTAAAGTCTGCATGGGTGAGGGATAAGTTTTCTATATCATTTTGGGATAGTTTGATATTATCTTCAGCGATCGAAAATGACTGCTCTACTCTTTATTCTGAAGATTTACAACATGGTTTGATTATTCAAAATAAACTCAATATTATGAACCCATTCAAATAAGCATTGCCTATGAAATATCCAAAAAAAGTAGTTGTTGGCGATATCACCGTAAGAGACGGGTTCCAGCACGAAGAAATTTTTATTCCTACAGAGGCCAAGTTATGGCTGGCCGAGGAATTGATACTGGCGGGTTTTAAGCATATCGAAGTTTCTAACTTCGGGAATCCCAAAGGAATGCCCCAATTTAAAGATTCTGATAACCTTTTTAAAATGCTAAGAAAAAGCAAACGGGTTAATCATTTGCTTGACGAGGTGAAGCTTACGGCCATAACCATCCGCGAACGCGCTGTTCAGCGGGCCATCGATGCACGCAAGGAAGGCTGGGGCCCCGACAGGATTTTACTCATGGTTTCCACCAGCGAATCGCACCAGCAGAAAAATTCAGGGCTGTCGCTTGCCGAATATTGGAAAATGAGTGAAGAGTGGGTGAAAAAAGCCCGCGATGCCGGCATGGCTGTTAATGGAACGGTTAGTACCATTTGGGGGTGCCCCATCGAAGGCCCGACCGAGATGAGCAAGGCCATCGAGTTTACTAAACGTTGGTTCGACATTGGTGCCACCGACGTGGAGCATGCCGACCACGACGGCTCAGCATCCCCCGACAGGGTGTATAAATATTTTAGCGAGCTGCTTTGCAGCGTTGATAATCCACACAAGCAAATTGCACATTTCCATACCACACGGGGCTGGGGTTTGGCAAATGTTCTCGCAGCCTTACAAGCCGGCATGACCAATTACGAATCTACTATGGGAGGCCTCGGCGGGCAGCCGGCCAACTTTGTAAGCGGAGTGCCTGTTTCAGGAACCGGTGCATATTATTACAAAGATGCAAGTGACGTTGGCCTGGTATCAACCGAAGATATGGTGGTGATGATGGATGAGATGGGCATAGAAACCAATCTGGACATCGATCGCATTCTGGAAATTGGGAAGATGGTAGAGAAAATTGTCGGACGAAAGCTCAGGTCGGAATCTATCCGAAACGGAAGAATTCCCAAGAGTTTATCGGGCAGAGCCTGATGAAAATGAATTTGAGGCATTACAAAAAAACCTGTTGATTTTAACAACAGGTTTTTTTATTTCTTTATGAGTGAGATTTTTGGTAGCGACGCTTATCATACTTAAAATGCTCTTCACCAAAAGGTAAGCTGTTGACCCCGGCTTTAAAAGCGAGCCAGTCCAAAAGAGCTACGCCCAAACTTTTATCCAGCTTGTTCATTTCATATTCAAACATTACTTTCACTCTTTTGAATCCGTCATTATAAATATCGCTTGTTTCATCATCATTGGATTTGAGACGGGTTTTGGCAAGGTAGTCATCTCTGATTTCAATTTCGGCAAAATCCATTTTTTTTGATACGTTAAAATGACATGAGCGTACATGTTTATAATGCTGGCGTTTAAAAAATGGAAATGATCGTGTTTTTACCATTTTATCGATGGGTTCGGAGGTGCCGGCATAATACAAATGGTTTTCCAGTTTGGATTCTTTCATTCTGAAATCAATTTGAACCCAGGGGAGTTTTTTTTCGTGAGGAAGGTTGTTTGCTCTCTCAAGCAGGTCGAAAAAATATTTGATAAAATTTTCATAAATCTCTTTATTGGCATCATAATTCTGCCTGATATTTAATATTTTATCCTGAACTTTTGCACTCTCCCGCGATGGCCGCTCTTTTTTTCGCTGTTCCTCTCTTTCCGCTTCTTCTAACCAGTGTGGCATTATAGTATGTATAGTTTAGTTTGAAATTTTTTAATATGGGTATTTGGCTTCGCGCGTCATTTGGCTTCGCCGTCACTGCTTGTCATTTGGGTTTTACGCGTCATTTAGCTTTGCTGTCAATAATTACAACCAATGACAAGAAATGACTAAAATTGACAAAAATGACTACAATGACCGCCTCTTGCTAAATTCCTTTTAATGACTTCAATCTTTTATTCATAAATCAATATCTCGGCTTCATCTTTCATGATGAGCATGGCGCTGTCGGCAAGGGCATCCATATCCGAAACAAAGGGTGAAATGATAACCTTGCCCAATTTCAATATTCTGCGTTTAACTGCATCCGTAAAATATTTCGACTGGAAAATATTTCCCGAAAGGATGATTGCATCAAGCGGTTCTTCCAGGACAACATACATGGCACCAATTTCTTTGGCAAGCTGGTAGGCCATTGCCTGAAAAACAAATTCAGATTTTTTGTCACCTTCCTTGATTTTAATTTCGATAAGGTTGATGTTGTTGGTGCCCAGATGGCCTAATAAACCACCTTCATGCACAAGTTTTTGTCTTAGCTCTTTCTTTGTGTATTTTCCGTTATAGCATATTTCAATCAGGTCGCCATAAGGCAGGGAGCCCGAACGGGAGTACGAAAATGGGCCATCGCCATCGTAGGCCTGATTTACATCAACTACTTTTCCACGGCGATGTGCACCAACCGAAATGCCGCCTTCGCCAACATGAGCTATGATCAGGTTAAGATTTTCGTATTGTTCATTTACGGATTTAGCATAGTTGCGACCGGCGAATTTATGGTTGAGTGCATGAAAAATGGATTTTCGCTCAAACATCGGGTGGCCGCTTACTTTTGCTATTTCGTCCATTTCATCCACAACCACCGGGTCGGCCAAAAATGCTCTGGCATCGGGAATCATGGCCGCAATACGGTCGGCAATTAATCCCCCAAGATTGGTTTCGTGCATTTTGGTTTCCTGCCTGAGGTCATTTTTCAGGGCTTCATTGATTTCGTAAATCCCCGATTTAATAGGTTTAACAAGTCCTCCACGACCCATTACAATTTTAATTTCATCAAGCCGGATATCATTTTCTTTAAGTTCCTTCAATATTTGCTCTGTTCTGGGAATCTCCTGATCAAGCACTGCCTGATCACTTTTAATTTCCTCGGGTCTGATGTTGATGGTTTTAAAAAATACCCAACTATTATTCTGAAAAACGGCGATTTTGGTGTCGTTAACCTGGGGGTAAATGACAAGAATTTTTCTGCTTAGCATCTCTGTTTATTTTTGCGAAAGACTTAACTCATTTTGTTTTCAAAAATATAAAAATATCTAAAGGTTGTCATTAAATAGTGCGAAGAAGTTAAAAGTGTCCTGATGACATAAGTTTTACAAATTTGCTTTAACCGTTTTCTTTACATATTTCTTCGATACTGCCCGCCAACTTCAAACAAGGCATCAGTAATTTGCCCGAGAGAGGCATATTTTGAAGCCTCCATTAAACTCTCAAAAACATTCCGGTTGTGAATGGAATTTTCTTTGAGTTGTTCAAGGCTTTCCTGTGCTTCCTTTTGGTAAGTCTTGTGCAATTGATCGAGCATGGCAATCTGGTATTCTTTTTCCTGAGTGGTAGCACGAATAACTTCACCTGGTAAAACTGTCGGTGAACCTTTGGATGAGAGGAAAGTATTTACACCCATTATTGGCAGCTTTCCGCTGTGTTTCATCGACTCATAATAGAGCGATTCTTCCTGGATTTTGCTGCGCTGATACATGGTTTCCATGGCTCCCAAAACACCGCCGCGCTCTGTAATCCTGTCGAATTCTGAAAGGACGGCTTCTTCAACCAGATCAGTCAATTCCTCGATGATAAAGGAACCTTGCAAGGGATTCTGGTTCTTGGCCAGTCCCAATTCGTGGTTGATAATCATCTGTATCGCGATGGCACGACGCACTGATTCTTCGGTGGGTGTGGTGATGGCCTCATCGTAGGCATTGGTGTGCAGCGAATTGCAGTTGTCGTAAATCGCGTAAAGCGCCTGCAATGTTGTGCGGATATCATTAAAATCAATTTCCTGAGCGTGCAATGAACGGCCTGAAGTCTGGATATGATATTTCAGCATTTGTGAACGATCGTCAGCTCCGTATTTCAGTTTCATGGCTTTCGACCAAATTAATCTTGCTACCCTTCCCAACACTGAATATTCAGGATCGATTCCGTTGGAGAAAAAGAAGCTTAGGTTGGGGGCGAATTTGCTAATGTCCATGCCACGGCTTGCATAATATTCCACGTAGGTAAACCCATTGGCCAATGTAAAAGCCAACTGTGAAATTGGATTGGCGCCTGCCTCAGCAATATGATATCCCGATATGGAGACTGAGTAAAAGTTCCTTATTTTATTGGTGATAAAATATTCCTGCACATCACCCATCACCTTGAGTGAAAAATCGGTTGAAAAGATGCAGGTATTCTGTGCCTGATCTTCTTTAAGGATATCGGCCTGTATTGTTCCACGAACACGGGCAATGGTTTCTCTTTTTATCTTTTCATACACATCTTTTGGAAGTACTTTCTCACCGGTAACGCCAAGCAGCATCAGCCCAAGGCCGTCATTCCCCTTTGGTAATTCACCCTGATAAGCCGGCCGTTTGGTGCCGCGTTCTTTGTAAAGCTTAGTGATTTTTTGTTCAACTTCCTCTTGCAGTCCGTTTTCTTTGATGTAGATTTCGCATTGCTGATCGATGGCAGCATTCATAAAAAAACCGACCATGGTTGGTGCCGGCCCATTGATGGTCATCGAAACGGAAGTTTTGGCATCCACCAGATTGAAGCCTGAATATAATTTTTTGGCATCATCCAGACAGCAAATTGAAACTCCTGAGTTGCCAACTTTCCCATAAATGTCGGGTCGGCGATCCGGGTCACGGCCATAAAGTGTTACCGAGTCGAAGGCCGTGGAAAGCCTGCGTGCAGGCATGCCGTAAGAAACATAATGGAAGCGTTTGTTGGTGCGCTCGGGGCCACCTTCACCGGCAAACATCCGTGTGGGGTCTTCGCCTTCACGTTTAAATGGGAATACACCGGCCGCGAAAGGAAATTCGCCGGGCACATTCTCACGGAGGTTCCATTTTAGTATGTCTCCCCAGCCTGTATATTTAGGTAGTGTAATTTTTGGAATCTGAAGATGGGATAGCGATTCGGTGTAGGTTTCCACGCAAATATCTTTACCCCTAACCTGATAGCAAAATACTTTTTCTTTAAGGGCTTTCTTTTTGTCATCCCATTCCTCCAATATTTTCTTGTTGCGGGGATCAAGGTTCAACTCGATATTTTCATAAAGTGCTTTCAAACCATCAACAACCTCAGTCTGGCCGTTTTGTCCGGCAATTTGGATGGACTCGTGCAATGCAAAGAGCTTCTGGGCAACCTCACCCTGTTCTTCTGTCCACTGGTTGTAATTTCTTACGGTGTCTGATATTTCGGAAAGATAGCGAACCCTTTTTGGCGGGATGATGAATATCTTTTCCGACTGCTCTTCGCTGATCTTCATGCTGGATTTAATATCCACGCCGGTTTTTTCGACAATTTTTTCGATCAGCGCCCTGTAAAGTTCGTTTGTTCCCGGATCGTTAAATTGAGAAGCTATCGATCCATAAACAGGCATCTGGTCGGGAGCCTGGTCAAATAGTTGGTGATTTCGCTGGTATTGTTTTTTCACATCGCGCAAAGCATCCAATGAGCCGCGTTTGTCAAACTTATTCAATGCAATAATATCAGCAAAGTCGAGCATGTCTATTTTTTCGAGCTGAGTGGCAGCGCCATA
>JAIOZV010000270.1 GCA_021740425.1 Bacteroidales bacterium
GCGGCAATAATCTTTGCACACAAGGATTGTTTTTTTTGCATTTTATCCTATCTCAAAAAAAAAGGATGAAACGCAGAGCCGGAAGCCAGGCAAAGAATTCTTATTCGTACCTTAAACTCTCCGTTGGGTTGGCACGGGCAGTTTTAATGGCGCGGTAGCTGATGGTGAGCAGGGCGATTGTGATGGCTAGCATAATTCCATAGAGAAAATCGGGAACTTGCAAGGTAATGCGGTAGTGGAAATTTTGCAGCCAATTGTCGGCAACCATCCAACTTAAAGGAACGGCAATGGCGGATGAAATAATGACCAGAATTACAATTTCGCGGGCAATGAGATACCAGATATTTCCCACGGTGGCTCCAAAAGCTTTGCGTACACCAATTTCTTTGGTGCGCTGCACCACCGTGAAAGAGGTTAAACCATACAATCCCAGGGCGGCAATAACTATCCCTAAAATTGTAAAAATGATGGAAAGCTGCGCATTTTGCTCCTCCTCGCGATACATCCTTTCAAAGTCTTTATCCAGAAAAAAGGATTGCATGGGAGAGCCTGCTGCAAATGAGGACCAGGCATTTTCGATATCCTCAACCACTGTATTCGGGTAGTTTTCGGAAAGGCGCAGACTGATAAATCCCCAATTTACTTCCTCGTTTTTGAACCTGAAAATGTATGGTGATATTGGGCTGCGAAGTGACTCATGATGAAAATCCTTAACCACGCCGATCACAGGCATTTGTATTTCTTCGGGCTCATCGTCGCTGACAAGAAACCTTGTGGCAAAGGGATCGGTTAGGGTGTAGCTCTTCACAGCACTTTCGTTGATAATGCATGCGGCGGTGTCGGTGCCCATTGATGGATCGAAGTAGCGTCCGGAGACAATTTCCATACGATAAGTTTCGAAAAAATCAAAATCGGCCCAGCAGGTTTGTAAAAGAAATGATTCATTAACCCGCCCCTTAATACGGTATCCGTTGTTGTTGTTGTTGTGCCCGGGAATGGCTGTGGATGAGGAAACAGAAATTACCCCCGAAATTTTTTTCAATTCCTCTTTAAAGGAATTTAGTTTTTTGCCGATGGCATGTGCTTCACTGATTACCATTATTTGTTCTTTTTTAAAGCCAGGGTCTTTGTCCTGCATATAATTCAACTGCCTGAACATAATCATGGTGCCGATGATGAGAACGATGGAAATACTGAACTGCAATACAACCAGTGCGCTGCGTAATTGCCCCTGCCTCCTGCCGCTTCGTAACCTACCCTTCAATACCATGTATGGGCTGAAAGATGAGAGGTAGAAAGCCGGGTATGCGCCTGCCAATAATCCGATGAAGCCCGACAGAATAAGCAGAGCCGGAATGGTGTACCACACCTTGAAAAGTGCGAGTTTCAGATTTATATTCAGCACATTGTTGAAATATGGCAGTGTAATTTCAGTAATTACCACTGCGGCGATAAGTGCAAAAAAGGCAAGGAGCATTGTTTCCACAAGGAATTGGACTACCAGCATATTTTTGCTTGAGCCGGATACTTTTTTGATACCAACCTCTTTGGCACGTTTGGCCGCCAGTGCAGTTGAAAGATTCATAAAATTTACGGCAGCAATTATCATGATAAGCACAGCAATGCTGCCAAAAATCCACAAATACCGGGGATCGTTTGCAGCCTTGAATTCCTGTTCGATTGAAGGGTCGAGGTGAATATTGGTAAGTTTTTGCAGGTACATGTTGTATTTGTTGCCCTGGCTAAGAAATTCCTCTAAGGAAATTCCAAAATATTTTGTAACAACCGGGCCCACATATTTTTCGATCATTGGTATAAAGCGGGCATTTGCACTTTCGGGTGAGGAGCCGGGTTTCAGCATAACGTAGGTGCTGAAGCTGTTGGAAAGCCAGCGACCATCGCCCGATCGCGGGTTGGTCATGAACGAGCCCAACGCACTTGCCTGAAAGTGTGTATTGTCAGGAATATCTTCCATGATGCCTGTCACCCGGTGAAAGGTGGTGTCGTTCCCGATCTGTATCAGTTTGTTCATCGGGTCTATGTTTCCGAAGATTTTTAATGCTGTTGACTCTGAAAGGACAAGATTGCGCTTTTCGTTGAGAACTGTTTTGCTGTTTCCCCTGAGGAGCGGAATACTGAAAAAATCAAAAAATGTTGAGTCCACCTCTATGAACCTTTTTTCAGTAAAGTATTTTCCGTCATATTTGAGAATGGTTTCGCCCCATCCATTCATGCGCAGAAAACTTTCAACTTCCGGAAATTCGTTGAGCATGGTGGGTCCGATGGGGGATGCGGTCGAAGTAACTGTTACTTCCTGGCCACCCATTTTTCCATTTAGAATCACCCGATAAATTCTGTCTTTATTTTCATTGTACTGATCATAACTCAACTCATCTATAATAAATAAGGCAATGATCATACTGCAAACAAGGCTTATGGTTAATCCAATAATGTTGATGGCAACATAAGATTTTTGGCGGGCTAATGCACGGAAGCTGTATTTGAATAAATGCCTGATCATAATCAATCTTTTTTGTGCGTTTTAAATTGTATAGCATAAGACGAAAATAGCACGTGAAGGTTACAGCTTGTCGCGATGATAGGATACCACAGGAAGCAATTGCAATACTTTGCTGTAAAAATTATAAAAAAAAATCCCACTACCAGTTTGGCGGCGGGATAAGATGGGATAATTATTCTGAATAGTAATTTTCGCTGGTGGATTGCTAATAGGCAATGGAGACGTTCTGTGTACTGTAAATGTAATAAGCTTTACCTGGTATAAGATTGCCAATGGTATTAATTTGCTGTCCGGGCCAGTAAATTCCTGTTCCTGCAATTTCCTTTACCATCACAAAACCTTCAATGTTCTCAAATAATGCATCTACAGGAGTTTCGTCAGGAGTTACTATAGCAAGGATATTCCAACCGGAAGAAAAATCCAAAGTTTGGTTTTCGACAAGCGAACCGGATATAGTTAGTGTTGCCGCCTGATCCATTTTAATCATATATCCCTCAGACGAATTCCAGGTTTGTAGGGTAGAGATGTTTTGTTGAGGCCAATAAATATTTCCTTCAATGTTTTTCAATAAAATAAATTCACCCGAAACGGGGTCGAGAATATTCACCAAATCATTGTTATGAGGAGCTACATAACTGGAAACCCCGCTCCACCCTGCCGGTATTTGAATAATATGTTCGATTGGGGCCACATTTCCGGGAAACCCGAAGGCCGTTGTTTCGCCGGGGAGGTTTCCTATAAAAGTAGCAGCTCCGGTGCTCCTGTTAAGCAAACGAAGCTGGGGGCCAACATTTTTTTCGTAAGCTGCAAGATACACCTGATCCGACAAAGCATCGTAGCCCATGCCTTGCGGCGAGTCACCGTCAAAGCCTGCTGCTCCTGTCAGTTCAAGATTTAGTGAGGCAATGTTCAGCTTGTAAATATTGTCGTTTTCGATTTCAAACAACCAGAGCATTCCCGCACCATCAAAAGTACCGCTCATTACCACCGAAAGGCCGGTTTCAAAAACGAGAGAAGAGGCTCCTGTTACCGGGTCAATTTCATAAACATTGGTTATTGTTCCGTTGCTGGCAACACCATAAAATGCACCCGTGGTTTTATGAATCGACAACACGGTCCAGATTCCTCCGTCAACCGGAACAGGAAGCGCAATTGTACTAACGGTTTCACCTGTGGCAATGTTGATTTTTACAAGGTTGTTGGCGTTGATATCGATAACATAGATATTTGCATCATCCCCGGGATCAAAATCACCACTCGCAGTTTGAATGTTAACATCAGCAATCACATTCACGAGCAAGGGGTTGTCAGTATCGAAGGAGTAAAGTTCGTTTGCCCAGATATTGTTGCCATAACCCGCCGATCCCCTGAAATTTGTTGGTTTTTGAGGAATGTATGATTTAAGATTTTCCGGTTTTGGTGCAAATTCCATCGAAAAAGTTTTGGAATTTGAATTGCCTTTGTTTGATGTTTGTGAATATACTGAAGGCAATGAAACGAAGAGAATGGTAAAAACGGAACTTATTAAAAAGTAGAGTTTGGATTTCATATTCGTAAAGTTGTTTTATTTAATAAAATGATTATTGACACTACAAAAAAACAAATTGACAGCAACATTGATCTCTGAAAACTCTAAATAGTTTAAAGTTTTAAGCATTTTTAATCTTTTCATTTTGGGTTTCAGGAGACAAAAAGCCCCGCCTGAGTTAACCGGCGGGGCTGAATTTACACCACCCAAAAGATAGTGTGTTGTTATTTGAAAAGTCGGGTTACTCGAGCATTAGCTTATGAATACTAAACTTTCCGGCATTGGATTTCACCTTTAGGAAGTAGAGCCCGGTGGGATATCCTGACAGGTCGATACTTTGCAAAAGCTCAGGATTATATTTCATAATGAGTTTCCCATAGGCATCAACCACTTCCACTTCTGCGTTGGAATGTGCACCATCAATCCTGAAAATTCCGGTGGATGGATTCGGATAAACAGTGATTTTATCAGTCATAGCTTCCTCAGTGCCGGTTGCGATCAATTTAAGGTTGCTGATCTCGCTAAGCGCATTGGGCTGATAGTAGCCGGGAGTGTAATTGTTGCTAAATGTTGCAACAAGATCAAAGTATTCACCGGTGGAGGCTCGGTAAAGTTTGAATTGTAGTTTTTCGTCTTTTTCAAAACCTGTTACGGCATCGTTGTATGGATCGTTTGCGTTGAGTGTAAGAGCAAATGGGCGGCCATCTTTTGTGGCCTGAACCAAACCTGCACAATAGTTACCCTCGGCGAAACCACCTACAACATCACCCTGAACGAATGGATTTTCAGCAAGGTTGAACACAACCACATGCGAACCCGGCGTGTTTTCAATCGAGTTCCAAGGTGACGATACCACAGAAGCAGGCTCATAAACGGCCCCTGACTTGTTGCTGCCAAGGTCGAAGCTGATGATTCCAGCCTCGTTTGTCATTACAAAGTATGCACTACCCGGCAACACTGCACCGATGGTATTGATGCTCCATTCGGGGAGATACACACCAATACCTGCAACTTCTTTCACCAAAGCCACTCCGGGTGCGGAACTGAATAGCATTTCAACATCGAAGGGTAATGTGCTCAGTACGGGGATCAGGTTCAATCCTTCCTGAAGCTGTACGGTCTTGTCAACAAGTTCAGAGCCATTAACCTCAATGGCAGCATCCTGGCTCATCTTTATTACATGGCCGTCGTAAACATTCCATTGTCCGATAGTATTAAGATTCTGGCCCGGCCAGTACATGCTTCCATTCAGTTTGTAAAGCACAACAAGGTCGTTTTCCACCGGTGCGAACATATTAACAACATTGGCGTTGAGCGGCTCGATGAAGGTAGAGATTCCGCTCCAGCCTTCAGCGATATCGAGGATTTGAGAAGCACCAACCAGCGCTATGCCTGTGAGAGCCGACAGGCCATTGTTATGAAACTCGCCGTTTGAATTGGGTTGTTCGGGGTTGAATGAAACCTGAGCATCAAACACTTCGCCGTTAGCGGCCATCGAAACCTTAAAGTTCATCATCTCGCCCTCATCGAAGCCTTCTTTTTCGGGCGTAGTAGGATCATCGCCATAAGCCATCAAAACCTGGTTATCGTCACCCTGCCAGTTGATGGCGCCTCCACATTTCATCTCTCCATCGTCGTCGTAGAATACACCGAGGAAGTCTCCGGGCATCAGAGAATAGCTGTCTGAACCTTTCAATACCTGGTTTACATCAACAGGAACTACGATCAGGTGCGACAGATCTGTGATCTCAAAGCCCCAGTTTTCGGGGAATATAGCCACCACATAATCTTCAACTTCGCCATCATCAGCGGGGCCTTCAAAAGTAAGGCCACCCGTTGTGTTATACCTGAACCTTGCATAGGTGCGTCCTTTTTCAGCCGTAGTGGGAACCATAAATGTAAAGGTGTTCCATCCGGCAACCAGCGGTTCATCGGTGAATATTTGCTCACCGGGACCTGACCAGTCACCATCGCGGTTGAAGTCGATCCAGGCATTCAGGAAGCCGTCAACAGAAGCTTTCACGCTGACTTTGGCCATTCCTCCAACAGCCATAAACCGCCTCATTCTTACCCCATCTTCATCATCGAGGTTATTGTTATCATCGCCAAGCGCATTGATCGTTGGCTGTCCGTCGGTTTCTGCATCAATCAGGTCGCCCAAAAATACATCCGGATCAATTTTATGGCGGGCTCCGTTGTTGGCAATAAGGGTGTGATAATTGAATGTGCCACCATTATCAGGGGCATCTCCTAAGTCAAGATTATCAGATTGTGTGATTTCAATTCTGTAATCCTCAACTTCCCCTTCGTAGCCATAACCATCATAGGAAAGGCCACCATTGGAATTAACCCTGAAACGGGC
>JAIOZV010000271.1 GCA_021740425.1 Bacteroidales bacterium
AAAATATTTTCGCTCAAATAAATTCATAATTAATATGTTAAGTTAATTTGTTTTTTAAATTTCCTGAACCCGATCTGTGATTAGCCATATTCTGTGTTTCTTTAGCTATCAGTCAATTTTTTATTTCACTAAAGTTTTATTACCGTAGTAATGTTTCCAACTTCTTGTACATATTGTCCTTTAAATTCGGAAGTTTGAAGTTTTTGACTTATCGAAATACTGAATTTTGACATTTCAAAATTCAGGCCTACCTGATATAAAACGTTTAGCCTTTCTAATTGATCCTTATCCAGTGCATAGGTATCTTCATGACTACTCATTTGATGTATCAGACCCCCTTGCAATAAAGCATTGCTTAATACAATCCTGGCAGTGGGTCTCATAAATACAAATAACTGAAACTTATTTTTTGAGCTGCCCGGTGAAAAGGAAACACCATCAAGATAATTATCGAATTTGCCTATCCTAAGCATAAATCCTGCTCCAGCAGCATTATATAGTGTGCCACTGAATGTTTCAACAAATCCAACCAACAATACACTTTTTGATGGGTATAGCAATTGTTTTTCTATATTAATATTGTAATTTAATATGAGATCATTTGAAATCTGATTTCCCCATCCTTCAGGTTTTGTATAGTTGATCATCTCATGTATCCAGGTTTGACTTTCTTTGGCTAAACTTAACTGTCCTATGACTCCAAAAAACATCTCTGTGGTAATTTTAATATTTTGAATGTTGTTGATTGATTGAAGGGAGTGTATCATGTATAGCGCTCCCGCATAGGGTCGGTCACCATATTGAATTTCTTTTACATCAATATGTTTAGGTGTAAACATAAATTGAGCTATGCCCCAACCAAAGACATTATTATCATCAGAAATTTTAAGTAAAAGAGATGAGGGAAATTTTACTTTTTGTTTTTTTGTGTAGTAAAAATCCATTCTTAATCCATTGGTAAAATACCTGTCGGTACCGGAACCACGGAAATTGAGAAAATCATTGTCTAAATAAATGCGAAAGGTATGCGGTTGATACACCAACTGTCCTGCAACGTTATTACTAATTTGGAGTATCAATATAAGAATTATAAATCTTGAAATTTTCATGACTAAATTTTTTTTTAAATCATACAGAAACCCCATTTATTAGTTCCTTCGATGTCGGCTCCCCATTTTTGCTTTTAAGTTATTTTACCTTCAGTAGTTTTTGTGGCGAAACGTTCTTTAATACTGTCCACCACATAGTAAACCATTGGAACCAGATAAACCGTTAAAATCATCGACGACAGCAAGCCACCGATGATCACCCATGCCAGACCATTTTTCCACTCGCTGGCTGTGCCTTGCGCCAATGCAATGGGCAACATGCCGATTGCCATAGCCAGGGTTGTCATTAAGATAGGACGCATACGCTCTTTACCTGCAATAATCAAGGCCTCTTTATAATATTTTCCCTGGGATTTCAACTGGTTGGTGAAATCCACAATCAGGATGGCATTTTTTGTGACCAGGCCCATGAGCATGATTAATCCCAACTGTGCAAACAGGGTTAAATCGTTTGCCGACAGATTTAATGCCAGAAAAGCCCCTATGCCGGCCATCGGAATGGCAAACAAGGCCACGAACGGATAAATGTAACTATCATAAAGGGCTATCATAATAAGATAAATCAGTATGAATGAAATTAAAAGAACTGAACCCAAAGCTCCGAAACTTTCATCCTGGGTTTTTATATCTGCACCCCAGGTTAATTTTACTCCTTCGGGCAAAGGTGCGGCTTTCAGATAGCTGATGGCTTCATCCGCAAGAGTTCCCGAAGGTCGGCCAAACGATTCGGATGTTAAAGTCACCGATGGTTGGCGATCCAACCTTTCGAGCAATGACGGAGAATTATCCTGCACGACGTCTGCAAATTGTGATAACTCTATCGGAATGTTCAAACCGTTTACAATAGAAAGCCGTTGCACGTCTTCGTAATTTTTACGGTCGAATTCATCTAACCATATTCTTACGGGAAATTCTGTTCCATTTTCGGTTAATGTGGCATCATCATTTCCTGTGAAGGCTGTCCTTAAGTTTAACCCGACATAAGCCGTTGTTAAACCCAGGCGCTGCATCTTGTCATTGTCAGGAATTACTTTGTATTCCGGGCTTCCTTCTTCCACTGATAACCGAACATTATCGGCCCCCGGTATTTTTTCAACAATCCTTTTTAGCTCCTTGCCGGTTTTCATTACCAAATCCAGATCGCTTCCGCTCAGGGTTATTTTTATGGGTGCCTGTTTTGGTAATAAACCTAAAACTGCCATCGAAAAGTTTACTCCCGAAAACTCCACTTTCAGTGCTTCGCGCAGCGATTTCATAAACGCTTCCGTTTTGATGTCTCTTTCCTTTTCCGGTTTAAGCTGAATGGTAAATTCAGATAAATTGGGCAAGCCAACCCCTAAACTTCCAATACCTGTGCTTGGCCCTGCAACGTTGCTGAAAAGAGAAGCGACCTCAGGTTGTTGCAGGATAAAATTTTCTATTTGCCGGGTTCTTATATTATTTTCCTGTACAGTGGTTATTTTGTCATATTCCAGATTTAAGCGAAATTTCCCCTGATCGCCTGTTGACATCATTTCTTTGCCAATAATGCCTTGTTTCATCATTACACCGGTCATAACCAAAAGAAAAATTACTATCCCTGTAAAGATGAGTTTATGGCTGAGAACCCATTCCAATTGATGGCCATACCAATTGATGAAGCTTGTTAATTGCTTTTCAAACCAAAGCAGAAAGCGGTTCATGAAGTTGGTGGGTTGCAAATCTTCTTTTTTTCCAATCCGTGAAGCCAGCCACGGCACCAGGGTAAAACCTACCAATAAGCTGGTGAGTGTTGATGTTATTACCACGATGGAGAATTGTTTGAGCATATCGGCTACAAAAACCTGCAAAAACAGAATGGGTAAAAACACAACCACATCAACCAGGGTAATCGAAATGGCTGAAAACCCAATTTCCATCCGCCCTTCTAATGCTGCGGTTTCCTTGCCTTTGCCCATATCGAGATGTCGCTGGATGTTTTCAAGAATTACTATGGCATCGTCCACCAGGATTCCGATAATTAACGACATGGCCAATAAGGTCATCAGGTTTAAGGTAAAACCCATCAACCACATCACAGCAAATGCGGAAATTAAAGAAGTCGGAATTGCGATTAATACAATTAATGAGTTCCGGTAGCTTCGCAAAAACAGGAACATAACCAGCGAAACCAGGATTACCGCTAAAATCAGATCAAAAACCACCGAATTTACTGCCGCAATGGTCATATCGGTCGAATCATCGGCAATAATAAATTTCACACCGTATTGTGTGTTTGCACTTTCAATTTGGGTGAGTTTTGCATGAACCAATTTCGAAACTTCCACAGCATTGGCATCGCCTTGTTTTTTCAACAAAAGGCCAATTCCGTTTGCACCGTTGTAACGGCTTACCGAGCTTATCTCTTTCACCCCGTCAATAACAGTTGCCACATCTTTAACATAAACCGGCATTCCGGGTGCAGGCATTGCAACCTGCACATTCATGATGTCGTTTACTGTCATGAATTTTCCTGTCAGGCGGACAGAATTGCTTTCCATATCGGTTTGCACTTTACCCGCAGGTAAATCAATGCCCGACCGGTTAATAGCATCAACAACCTGGTAGAGCGATATTTTATACAGTTTCAGTTTATCCTGATCGACCTTCACCTGTATTTCACGTTCCTCGCCGCCAAGCAAAGTTATTTCGGCTACACCTTTCAACTGTTGAATTTGAGGGAGATATTCGTCCTTCATTTTTTGATAAAATTCAGTTGCAGGCAAACTACTTGTTGCACTAATCGAAATAATGGGTAAATCGTTGGGAGAAACTTTGCTCATCACCGGACTCAAAATATCAGCCGGAAGGTCTTTTTTAATATTGTCGATATAGCGCTGGGCATCCTGCATGGCGATGTTCAAATCGGTTCCATATTTCAGGTTGGCAATAATAACCGAGGCGTTGGGCATGGATTTGGTCTCCAGATAATCCACTCCTTCGAGATTCGACAAGGCATCTTCTATTTTTCTGGAAACCGAGGTTTCTACTTCATTGGGTTCGGCGCCCGGGTACATCGTTTTTATTACTACCACCGGCTGGTTGAAGTCCGGCAAGAGTTCGTATCCAAGGTTCGAAAATCCGATAATTCCCAAAAGCGCGAATACGCTGAAAAGAACGATGATCAGCGATGGGCGGTTGATTGATATTTGTGTAATGTTCATCTTTTTTATTTGCTAATTGACACATTTGCTCCATCAAACAGATTAATAAATCCATTGGATATTATTACATCACCTTCCGATAAGCCACTTGAAACCTGCACTTTATTTTGAAACCGGTTTGAAGTGGTGATATTTTGAAGCCTAACTTTTCCATTTTTGACCAGATAAACCTGTGGTTGTATGTTTGTTCCAACGATTGAAGATGCCGGGATGATTAACTTTTTTTCATTTTCATCTTTCATTCCGATGGCTGTCGGTAGTACGTTTCCAAACATTCCTGCTTTGATTTTTAAATCATCGGTGTTGTTTACTGAGAATTGTACAGGAAAACTATTCCCCATATTGGCTTTGCTGCCTGTCATTATCACCTTTCCCGACAACGAAATTTCAGGATAAGCATCTGCCGATAAAACGTATTGTTGATTGGTTTCAAACTGATTTATCTCTTGCTCGGGAATATTTACAGTAAACTTAAGGCTTGAGATATCCGTGATTTGAAGCAATGGAATACCGGGTGCCGCGAATGCTCCCTCTTCGCTTAGTTTTGCTGTAACAATTCCGCTGAAAGGTGCCGTAATCGTCGTTTTACCGATTTGCTCCATTAAAGTAGCTTTCTGTACTTTGGCCGATTTTAATGCCAATACGCTCTTTTCCAACTGAACACCCTGGATGGCATCGGCATTGGCAAGCACAGTATAACGTTTTACATCTGCTTCCAATCCCTCAATCTGAATTTCGATGGACTGCAACTGAAGTTTCAGCAATGAGTTATCTAATTGAATCAAAGCCTGACCTTTTCGCACCGTGCTTCCAACATCCACCAGAACCGAATTAATCTTTCCCTGAATTTCAGCGCTGACTCTTGTTTCTTTGTTGGGTTCAAAAGTCCCTGTGTAAGAAACATCGTTTTTAACGCTTTCAAGTTTTAGTGTGATGGCCTGCACATTAATTGGCTGTTCCTTATCGTATTGATAAACCCTGTTTACAGTGGTTTCTTTATTTTTTTTAAGCTGGTAAACAGTGATGGCTGTTAAAGCCAATGCTACAACTATATAGATTATGGTTTTCTTCATTTCCTTATTTGTTAATTGAAATATTTCCTGTTAATTTTTTTAATTCCAAATCGGCCTTTAAGTAATCAACGATTGTTGCTAAATAGGCCTGCTGGGCTTCGCGAAGCGCATTATCGGCCAACAAAACTTCGGTAAGGCTTGCTGTTCCTTCTTTTTGTTGCAACAGCATTTGCTCATAAACTGTGGTTGCCAGGTTAATTTGCCCCCTTGTGTTATCGGTGATTTGCCGGGCAACGAACCTGCGCTGTATCGCATTTTCAATCAGCATCTCATTTTGGTCTTTAATCAGAGCAACCTGCAGTTCGCTATTCTGAACCTCAATTTTCTTTTGCTTGATTTTCCGGTTGGTTACCGTACCGTTAAAAAGCGGATACGAAATCTGAATACCTGCAAAACTTACGGGGAAAAATTTTAGAAATTCATTGGGTTTTGTGTCATAGCCAAAACCTGTCTGGCTATAACTTCCAAGTATGGCAACCGAGGGCAGTCTTGCATTTCGAAGGGTGCTTAATTCGCTCGCAATAAACCTGTTTTGGGTATTTGCCAATTGTAAATCAATATGTTGTTGGCTCTGATAATCCTGAATATTTTGGTTTTCGATCTGCTTGTCGATTTGAATTTGCAGCGTATTCTTAATTCCCATCGAAAATTTTAAGGCATTTATTACCTGCGCAAAGCTATTTGCCACCATATCCCGCTGGGTGAGTAACTGCGCTTTTTGCAACTCAACTTTTGTAACATCGCTTATCTTGATCATCTGTTGGGAATGGAGCAATTGCAAGTTTTCGAGAAGTCGCGTTGTATTCACCAGATTACTATCTATAAAATCCTGCTGGTGCAGTAGAATCTGTGCATTATAATATAGGTTTGAGATTTCAAAATATACTTGCTCTCCAGCTTTTTTGTATTGAAGTTCGCTTAACTCAGCAGCGATTTTTGTGGTTTGAATGGCACCGAAAATCTGCGGATTGTAAAGAGGCATGGTTAGTTGAATATTCGCATTGATGTTGTGTGGCACCCCAAATTGAATTTCCT
>JAIOZV010000272.1 GCA_021740425.1 Bacteroidales bacterium
TGGCTGTTTCAAGGGCAACCTGAGCCCGGCCCGATCTCAGCAAAAATCTGCTTTTAAAAAACAACATTTCCTGCTTAGCGTCATCATAAATCTGATGGTCAGGATAAGCCTCTGCCTGACTGAAAAAATCAATCGCCTGTGACATGCTATCCATAAAAAAGTAGGTTTCTGCAATTTTAATTTTTGTGTAGGCCATTAAATTGATCTTATAGGCCTGATGCAGATTTTCCTCTGCCGAGGCAAGCGATTTTTTGAACCACTGCAAAGCAGCAGGGTAATTTTTATATTTCAGTTGTATCAACCCTAAATTATTCATAACAACATAAGGCCGCCAGAAATCAAGTGGACCCTGCTGAAGGTAATGCTGGTGGATATCCCGGTAAACGGAATCAGCCATATCGTAAAGCCCGGCATTAAAATACATATCACCGAGAAGATGAAGAATATTCAGATACTGGGCATCTCTGTTATCCTTTGGCCACATATCCTTCATTCTTAAAATATGAATCATGGCCGAGTCATATTGGCGACTTGCAAGATAGTATCGTGCCCATCGATCCTGGACATATTGCATCCAGTTTAATGTTTTATTTTTTTTGGCAAGCCCAAAAGCCTCACTAAAAAGTTCGGGGCAGCCGGCATCTGAGTAGAGCGCTTTGTAGCATAAGGATCGGATATGGGCTATTTCATCCTTTTGTCCGGTAATCCTGAAAACATGATCTATAAACATGAGTTTCATCTGCGAATCAGAAATTTTTTCAAGGTTTTCGAGGATGGAGTCCACCGATTCCCTGAAGGCTTCCTGTTCCAGCGTGTTTAACCTTTCAATTGCACGTGCAAACCCTGTGGAGTCAGTTCCAAATAGTTTCACCACCGCGAAAAGTAAAAAAAACAATATTGTAAAACGCTTTTCAATAATCATATCTTACTATCCTAATTCCATTAATTTGTCCTGTTTAAAAGCGCTTAAAAGTAAATCAAAATTTAAAATGTTGTCCTGATTTACCAATTCGGGCATCTTTTGGAAGATGTTTTTCCTGGCACAATGGTACTTTTGAATTGTTGTGATTTGCGAAGAGCCGGCTCAAATCATAGCTTTCCGATTCGTAATAACAGCAGTTAATATAGTAATAAATAATAAAACCAGATTGATCATGAAAAAAATCAACATGAAGCTAATAGCCGTTGCATTACTTCTTCTTTATCCTTTTTTTGTTTCAGCCCAAAACCAAGCCCTCGAATTCGACGGAGCAGGTGATTATGTTCAAGTCGCTTTGCCGGGGGCAGACTTTGTTTCAGGTGACTTTACTGTTGAGTTGTGGCTTAATGCTGATGCATGGGAAGCCGGTGGAAATTGGAATTCACTGGTGTCGTTGCGGACAGGTGGAAACAATAATTGGCAACTGATATACATTGGTGGTCAAATAGCATTTTGGTATAATAACAACAGTGTCACAATACCTTTTGGAATAACCCCAACAGCCAACAAGTGGCACCACCTGGCCCTGGTGCGCAGCGGAACATCCTGGATATTATATCTGGATGGGGTTGAGGTATCATCACAAACCAATGCAACCGCAGTTACTACCACGGATTATAACCTGAATATTGGATCAAGTGGCGCCGGTGATGGTTATTTCGATGGCGAAATGGATGAGATCAGGATTTGGGATGATGTGCGAACATTGGCTGAAATCAGGGCCAACATGTACCGCGAACTACCTGACCCTGCCGGTGAAACAGACCTGGTAGCCTATTATAAGTTCAATGAAATAGAAGGCATATCTGCGGCTGACTCAAAAGGAACTTACACCGGCACACTTTCAGGTTTGAATTTTTTATATGATGCCATCGCAAGTCCCGCATTTTTTGGCCCCAAAAATGCCATGGAATTTGATGGTACCAATGACTATATATTTGGAAGTACAAATTATCTGCCTACAGGTGATTCACCCTACACCCTTGAAGCCTGGATTTATGCCGATGCTATGGGCAGTAATGGTTTCATGGGATATGGAGTATATGCTACCCGCCAGTGCAATGCCTTCAGATTAGGTCCCGATGGTTTGGTAAATTACTGGTATGGCGATGACTTTTATGCATATACAGGCGATATTAGCGGGGCCTGGCATCATGTAGCTATTACCTACGACCAAACCACTCGTCGTATGTACCTCGATGGTATTGAGATAGGCAGTAACACTCCCACCGGTGATTTAAGTGTAACACAGGCAAATTTCTATATAGGATTGACAAACACCGCCACTCCCGAAAGATGGGACGGAAAGCTGGATGAAATAAGGATATGGTCTGTGGCACGCACTGCAAACCAAATCCGCGAAAATATGTTTCGCTCGCTTACAGGCAATGAGGCCGGCCTGGCTAAATATTTTAATATGGATGTGGATCAGGGTACTGCTGGCCATGTTTTACCGGATCTTGCCCACGGAGATAGTTGGGCAGATATTTGGGGGCCTACGGTGGGTGTATCATCCACAGCTTTTAATAACTGGCTCAATACGATAAATCCATACTGGACAACAGCAACAAACTGGAGCCTGGGAAGTGTGCCGGTTAGTGTTGATAATGTAGGGTTTTCTTCCGATTTTGCTCCTGTAGATTTTCCAATTGATCTTACCTTAAATAATCTGTTTATTGGTGGTTCGGTGGCTCCAACTATTGGTGGTTCTCAGGGTATTGTAATTACAACCTGGGAAAATACTTTTTTTTATTGCGATTTGACAATTACCGGTATCTTTATTTTCCAGGGTAAAAACTTAGTTGTTGGTGCTGATGTCACATTCGGCTCAACTGTAAATTTTAACCAGGGTGATCTTATTCTTGAACACGACCTTGTCCTTAACTCAATTGGAATTGATTTGAATTCAGGCTCCTTAATCGAGGTCAATGGGATTGTATCCGGGGATGGGATAATTGGAGCAAGCCGATCCTCCGTACCCAGTCCCAATGGGTATAATTTTGCCGGTTTGGGGGCGGTTATCACAAGCTCGGCCAACCTGGGAAGTACGAATGTATACCGTCGCCATATTTCAAGCACAAATCCAACGGGAATACACCGACAATATATAATAGAGCCCACAAATAACATAAACCTTGATGCTACTTTGGTATTTAATTATGATAACAGCGAGTTAAATGGCCTGACCGAAGCCGGTTTGTCCTTGTACGAATCGGCCAATGGAACTACCTGGGTTGAACTAGGTGGTACCCTGAACACCACCAATAATACATTAACCGTTGGAGGTTTGAATGCTTTTCCTCATTACATTACCGCTTCAGATTACTTTAACTTTAATTATTCGGATAACAAATGCGCCACTTTTATCAACGGAGGAACCTATGCTGGTGACCAAAATTATGCCATTCCTGCCTACGAAACAAGTGACTTTACAGCTGAATTTATGATACGGTTGGATGAAGCAAACCAGTCGTACTATAATTTAATTCAATATGGTTCATCAAACTTTGAAATTCAGAAAATTGGTGATACTGGCTACGATGGCATTAGATTCTTTTTAGGCGGTAATGCTGGTATTTTTTGTTCGGCTACCCTGGCCAATTCATCCGGGGGCAATATGGGTAAATGGCATCATGTAGCATGCACCTATAATTCCACAAGCGATGCAATGAAACTGTATGTTGACGGGGTATTAATTGATAATAGCACTTATGCTTCGTATGCACCGGAGTCAGCAGGTTTTAAATTATATAATCAAGGTGATGGGCAGGCTACAATGGATGAAGTTCGATATTGGAATTATGAGCGCTCAGAAGCTGAAATACAAGAAAACATGTACAAAGTCATCAGGGGCAATGATACAAGGCTCCTTCTTTACCTGAGGTTTGATCAGACTCCCCTGATTGATAATTCACCTCTTGGTACTGCAATATCAAGTTCGATTAGCTCCGTAAATAATTCTGATGCCTTTAACACCTGGCTTGGTGATACTGACAGTGATTGGGCCACTACATCTAACTGGGGCAGGGGAAGTGTGCCTGGTGTATGGGATAATGTTGGCCTGTATTCATTTGCTTCCAACAACCCGCAGTTACCTGCTGCTGGAACCGTAAGCTGCCAAAACCTGATTTTGGGGGCCGGCGCAGAAATTTCTCAGGCTACCGGCACACCGCCAACCATAAGCCTAAGTAACAACCTCATCATAAATGGCACATGGGGCATTCCCACTGCCACAGTTAACCTGAACGGACCCGGTGGTGCTTTCTGGCGCCAACCTTACCTTACCGGCACTGTCGATCCGTTGATAATCAATACCCTTAATCTGAATTACAACTATCGGATCGGGGTTAATCTGGAAGTTAACGAATTAACGCTCAACACCACAGCAAATGATGTTTCCTTGTCGGTACTGGAAGGAAATTATGTGCAGGTGGCCACTCAATTTGACAACGACGGTGGTATATTTTTGGATGAAGGTTCAAGTTTTATTTTGAACGACGGGGCTACGGCTAACTGTAACACCAAATGGATGCTGGTCGCCCAAGGTAATAGTCAACAACATGCCCTCTACATGAAAGATAATTCGGTGCTCACTATAGGTTCAGGCGCTGAATTCACTGCAACAGGCAACGCTACTTTGCAAAGTGGTACAACGCTTACCCTGGAGTCGGATGTCACCGGAACGGGTTCATTTCTATGCACCGGCAGCTTAACCAACAACAGCGGCACTATGACTGCCCAGCGCTACATAGCCGGATGGAGCGATGCTACCCATGGCTGGCACCAGTTGAGCAGCCCGGTTACAACTCAGGCCATCAGTCCCGGATTTGTTGATATCACAGGGACTATGGGTGACCAGGTGGACTTTTTACGCTGGAGTGAACCCCTGGACCTTTGGGTGAATATTAAAAATGCAGACGACATATATAACCAGGGCGTTGGTGAGGAATATTTTTCAAATGATGTTTCACCGGCTTTTATTCCGGGCAAAGGTTACCTTGTGGCTTATGGCAGTACTGATACAAAAACATTCTCGGGAACTTTCAATAATTCCAGTATACCCGTAACCGGACTCACCAAATCAGATCCGGCAGGTACCTATAACGGCTGGAATTTCCTGGGCAATCCTTTTCCAAGTGCCTTACTGTGGGGCACAGAGGACTGGCTCCTGGGTGAAGATGTAGACAACAACTGCCAGATTTGGAATGAGCAAAATGCCAGTTATACAGTAATCAGCAGCGGCAACGATATCATCCCCGCCATGAACGGCTTTATGGTGCATGCCAGTGTGAACAACGCAAGTCTTACCATCCCGGCTGCTGCCAAAGTTCATAATGACCAGGCATGGTACAAAGGCACCGGTGAATATGAGAATGGCTTCACCCTGCTGGCCCGTGACCCTCAGGGCAGCACTGCGCAGCCCACCATCATCAGGTTTGACAATGAGGCCACTGATGGCTACGACAGCAAATTCGACAGTTATTTTCTTACCGGCTATGCACCGGTTTTTTATAGTAAATCAGCAGGTAAAGCTTTTGCGCTCAACACCCTGCCCAACTGGTCGGAGAATTTGGTGATCCCCTTGTATTTTACCGGCAATGGAGCCTCATCCTATATCATCGAAGCACAGGGGCTTGAAAATTTTGAAGAGGCACAAAGCTGTTATTTGTATGACCGCAAAACAGGAACTCAAACCAATTTATTGAGTGAGAATAACTACAGTTTTACCTCCGATGAAAATGACGATCCTTACCGGTTTGACTTGCGATTTAAAGCAGTAGGCACAAGCGAAATCAACGTAGCTGAGCAACAATTGTATGTTTGGCATTCTATGGAATCATTATATGTTCTTGGCGAAGAGGGAAGTGCCACTTTGCTTCTTTTCAATGCAGCAGGACAGTGCCTGTTTGCCGATGATGTTGTGCTAACACATAATTATAGCATCAGGCTGAGTTTGCCGCCGGGAATATACATTGTGAAAATTGTGGATGAAAACGATATTGTAAAAACAGCTAAAGTTCCGGTTCAATAAAAATTTTAGACATGAAAAAGAAACCTATTTCAAGAATTTTAATTACGATAATAATTACTGTGACTCCTTTCATTGCATTTAGTCAGGAACCCCCACCCCCACCGCCTCCCGGACATGGCTCCGGCGGAAACGTTCCCGGCGGCGGCGCTCCCATTGCCGGAGGAATTGGCATTTTGCTGGCACTGGGCGCAGTGTATGGCGGGAAGAAAGTATGGGATTTTTACAAAACATCCCTACCGGAATAATGACTAAAATTTAACCAGGCTTGATTAGAAATCTTATTTTTGAATCCTGAATATTATAGGATTCATTCAATGAAATGGTATTTTTTTTTATTCATTCCAGTTTTCTTAACTCAGTCATCATGTAAAAGTCCACCTGATG
>JAIOZV010000273.1 GCA_021740425.1 Bacteroidales bacterium
CGAACCATTGGGCACCTTCAATTGCAACAAATCAGTCCCTGAAATGGGGTTAATTGTTCGTTCAATGCCCACTAAATATTCAGAGATGGCATAGTTTCCTGAGTTCGTAATTTTTAGGGCGATATCTGCATCGTTGTCGATATCCAAGGCGGCAGCCGGAAATTTTGTTCCAATTCCCAATCGTTTATATTCCGTATCCCAGAAAAAGTCATCTGTTCCGGTAACTGCATTTGCCGCACCCCAGAGTGCTACCTGTCCTTCCATTCCCGATCCGCTAAGCGAACCCGACGACATGGCCACCCATTGGCTACCATCCCAGAAATAATAGAGGTTTTGATCGGTGTCGTAAACCCACATCCCTTTTTCATCAGGGCCAAGGTTTGCTTGTAAAATGTTTATCCTTTCATCGGTGGTGAGCCTGTTGGGAAGCATGCCCCGGTCGGTGGCACCCAGATCGAGGGAAGAGTTCGGATTTGGCGTTTCATTGTCAATACCTATTTGTGCAAATGTGGTATTAAAACCAAGTAGGGCCAATAATAACAGACATGAAATCTTTAAAAGTGTAAAGTTGTTTTTCATATAAATTAAATTTTAATTGTTTCCTAAAATTGATTCCCCACCGAGGGTTTCGAGGGTTACATTTTTGTTCATCAGATAATTTAAAGGAATGTATGGCGAGGGATAATTACCTCCGAAAAGTATAACCGCTCCTTCGGTTGGCGGGTTTGGGATGGCATCGAAGGCATCATCCACATTTTCAAAAACTTTTGAATAGAGTCCGAATGGATTGCTCACCTGCCGGTCAACATACTTTGTATTGGGAATGTAATCGTGCAGGTAAAGCCCACCCCAGCCGTAAATATAATCGAGGCCCGGGCTTCCCCAGTCTTTGTAAATATCTGCTTTTTTAAAAATCAGATATCTGACATTATCAGCATCCAGATTGGGCTGGCTCGCCCAGAAGGCCGCCGTTGCTCCTGTGGCATTGGGCGCTGATCATGAAGTCCCGAAAAACTGTCCGCCCCCGCCAATGGTGGTAATTGTTGCACCGGTAATGTCCACACCCTGGTTTCCTTCGTTGGTAGGCCCTTCGCTGCTGTATATGGTGCTGATGCCTGAGGTTCCGGATGGGTTATTGAAATCGGGGCGGTCAACTGCTGCCACACCGATCACATTGTCGGCGCTGCATGAGGCCGGCCACAGGATAGATCCCGCAGCCACACGATAATTGATCTGATCGTTCACAACGCTGCTCCCAACTCCGCTTGTTGAACCTTGAATTTCAAATTCGACGGAAGGCCCTGAGACCTTTCTAACAGCAATGGCCACGGTTACAGCAAAACCTGCAATATTCTGAAAACTGACATTCTCGAAAGTGGTACCACTCATTTCATCCGAATCCAAAATCTGGGTACCCTGGGCGTTGTATATGTACACATTGTAGTCAGTATTTTGAGAAGGATCCCAAACACAAGCTACACGCAAGGTTGTGGTATCCTGGAGGGTGATCACGTTGAGTTCATCATTGCCCGACCAGCCATGCCAGGTGTCACCATCATTATCTGAGTAATTGCCCTGCCAGTGCATTTTCTTGCTGTTGCCCGAGGAGATAAAAACCAGAATGCCCTGGTCAGCAACAAAATTTGTTGCTGTACAAAGTGTGTTGTCATCATCGTACCAACCCTGGCCACTGTATCCCAGCGACATATTTATAATATCTACGTCATCGTACCAGGCCTGGTAAATGGCTGAGACACACTGGGTGGAATTTACAACTTTATAGATATAATATTCAGCATTCGGGGCATGATCGAAAACCGTTTCGATAACCGCCACACCATGTGACGACCCATTAAGCACACCTGATGAAGAATAGTCGGTAGAATCGTATTCAGCGGGTGCACGTCCGTTGGCAATGGCATTTTCGATGCCATTAAAACCCACATCAATAATCCCGATCCTGATACCGGCACCTCCGGGAGCATCGCCCGTTGAATAACTTGCTGAGTTGTGCACCTGTGGCGTTGGCCCTTCATTTAAAGCCAGAACTTTCGTTTCCTGGTATAGCACATATCCATCGGGTAAATCTTCTGCCAGGGCTATCAGCTTTTCCGGCTCAATGTAAATGCTTGTTTGCTCAGGGTCTTCCCTGTAAACTTCAATGTTGTGCTTTATAAAAACACTTGAAGGGGGTGCAACCCGGTTTTCTCCGGGATGAATAACTTTTACGCTGATCTTGCCGTCTTTTCGCTGAATAAGGTCATGGCGGGAAATCAAACGATCTGCCTCATCGGCATCACTTTGTGCAGCAAGGCATAAATTATACAATCTTACCTGCATGGGCAAATCAGTAGGCCTTTTTAATTCTTCGGCAGATATCTGTACCTGCTGTGCAGAAATGTTACCTGCCGGAATGATTGCTAATAAAATTAAAAAAACTAGTATTGGTTTTTTCATAAAGAGAGCATTTAGATTTTGAACAATTTAAAACAATCTGACTTAAAGCATTGTTTTATAGTGTTTTGTTAATTTATTGTTAAAGAATTATTGGTACTACTGCATATTTAGTTGCGAGGCATTATTAAGTCTTCAGTCTCCGGTTAAAAGAATTTGTCGACTGAGGATTGCCAACTGTGTACTCATTTTTAAAATAGCTTTATTAAGAACGAGGTTCCACAAAAATGGTAGTAGAACCGAATTATCAGAGAAATAGTTCCCTGACCCAAATTGCTGAAAAATCCATTCACGTAAAAGAATTAAGCGCTATTTTTGCCGGCCTAAAAAGGCAATTTCATGGTATTCAGCAGCATCGTTTTTCTTTTTATTTTTCTTCCATCTTTTTTATTGGTTTATTACCTTATCAATCCAAAGTATAAAAACTACACCATACTTGTTTTCAGCCTTTTCTTTTATGCCTGGGGTGCCCCTGATTTTATTTTTTTTGTGTTGATTTCGATGATCCTGAACTTTTATATTGTAAAAGTGATGTACAAAACTTCTCACATCAGGCCAAAACAAATGCTGCTGGGGCTTTCGGTGATCATCAACCTGGGGTTGTTACTGTACTTTAAATATGCCAACTTTTTTATCGAAAATGTAAATTCGGTTATCCTGGCTGCCGGATTGGAAAATCCGGTTTCGTGGACAAAAATTGCCCTTCCCATCGGGATATCGTTTTTCACTTTTCAAAGTCTCACCTATTCGGTGGATGTGTTCCGAAAGGTACACAAACCCTTAAAAAAAGCCACCGACTACATCCTCTACATCCTGATGTTTCCGCAACTCATTGCCGGCCCTATTGTGCGCTTCAATTGGATTGCCGATCAAATTAACCATCGCAATGAATCCAATGACGACCGCCTACTTGGCTTTTACAGGTTTGTAATCGGGCTGGCAAAAAAAGTGCTGATCGCGAATGTGATGGGCGCCGAAGCCGACCGCATTATGGCACTGGATGCTGCCACCATCGACTCAACGACGGCATGGATCGGAATACTGGCCTACACATTCCAGATTTATTTTGATTTTTCTGGTTACTCGGATATGGCCATTGGCATTGGGCGGATGATTGGTTTTACCTTTCCCGAAAACTTTAACAACCCCTATGTTTCGCGCAGCATCACCGAATTTTGGCGGAGGTGGCACATCACACTTGGAAGCTGGATGCGCGATTACCTTTATATTCCCCTGGGGGGAAACCGCGTAAAAACCCAACGCAGACTCTATTTTAACCTTTGGTTTGTTTTTCTGGTTTCAGGGCTATGGCACGGGGCTTCGTGGAACTTTGTAATCTGGGGAGCCTACCATGGATTTTTCCTCATCCTTGATAAAATCTTCCTTTTGAAGCTTCTCGAAAAATCGGGAAAAGTTTTCAGCACAATCTTTACCTTTTTCCTTGCTTTAATGGGATGGGTGGTTTTTCGAATCGAAAGTTTCGACACAGCTATGATCTATTATGGAAAATTATTTGCCTTCGATTTTAGTGCCATTCCATTTTACAACGATCCTGAAGTGTATGCCATACTAATTATTGCAGCCTTATTCTCATTTATCACCGTAACAAAATCCGGATTAAAATTGCAGCACATGGTATTTTATGCCGATTACTCCGAAAAACGAAAATTAGTAATGTTTTTATTGGTAGTAATTTTGTTGGTGCTTTCGGTGAGTGCTATAACAACTTCAGGCTTTAACCCATTTATTTATTTTAGGTTTTAACGATGAAAGCTGCCTCAACATATACCCTTTCCAGAGTTTTGTTTTTGCTGTTGGTGGCAATGCTTTGGACTCCTGCAATTCAAATGCAGACAGGATTGGTTAGTGAACGGGATCTAAATGGCGCTATCGAAGTAGTTGAAAAAACACCCCTTACGGTGGATTCCTGGTTTGACGAAACTTTTCAGCAAGCTGCCGAAAAATATCTGAATCAAAACTTCGGGTTCAGAAATGCTATGGTGCGCATCTACAATCAAATGGCTTTTTGGATGTATAAAAAAAGCACTGCCAAAAATGTGGTTGTTGGCAAGGAATACTATCTTTTCGAGAAAAACTATATTGAAGGCTATTACGGCCGCGATTTTATTGGGGACTCGTTGTTACACGAAAGAGTGAGAAAGCTTGCCTTTTTACATGACACCCTTGCAAGCTCGGGAATAACACTGATTGTAGCCATGGCTCCCGACAAGGCCTGGTTTTATCCGGAGTATATTCCTGACTATTTGCGGGGGCAACATCACACCACCAATTATGAGGTTTTTTTGCGCGAAGCAAATCAACAAGGGCTAAATTTGATTGATTTTAACAGTTGGTTATTGTCGATGAAAGATTCATCATCCTATCCGCTTTACCCAAAAACCGGCATTCACTGGAGCAGTTTCGGGATGAATCTCTCACTTGATTCCCTTTTAAAATACATCGAAACCAAAAGGAACATTGACATACCGGATTATATTGTTGGAGATTATGAGCTTTCCAGAGATTACAGAGGCACTGATACCGACATTGAGAAAGGAATGAACCTGCTTTTTCCAATTGATAACATACCGATGCCTTATGCTGATTTCGAGGTTGAAAATTCTAAAAAATCAAAACCGAAGTTTATGGTGGTCTCGGATAGTTTTTTCTGGAACATTTACGGGGTGGGTGTAATGTATTCCGTATTTAACGATGGGGAATTCTGGTATTACAACAAACAGATTTTTAAACCAACCGACTATATTTTAAACAAACATGAATATGTGGACGATGTTGATGTTTACGAAAAAATTATGGATAAGGACGTGATACTGCTTATGTGTTCACCGGTGCAATTGAGAAATTTTCCGTGGAACTTTGATGAATTAGCAGTGGCTTCAATTACTAAGCGAAAAAAGATGGAGATCGGGAAAATTGCGAAAACAATTTCAGATTCCAAAGAATGGATGGAAACTATTGTGAAGAAAGCAAACCTTAGAAATATTTCTATCGACAGTATGATAAAGCTGGATGCCAATTACATTTATGAGCTAAAATTAAAAGAGCAAAACAACCAAATGAAATAAACATGAATCCCTTAAAAATTAATAGCGAAAAATACCTTGTGTTCGCCTTGCTTGTGCTGAGCCTGGTTTACTGGATTATTATCAGCCTGCTTTCGGAAGGCAACCCAATGAGAGCAGAAGCCTATCAACACTACATGTTTTCCAGATACAGTTTTCAATATCCCGAATTGTTGCTTCACCATTGGGGTAAACCCGTTTACACCCTGCTGTCGGCACCCTTTTCGCAATTTGGTTATGAAGGTGCCAAAATCTTTAGTGTTATTATTGGGATTTTAACAGCCTATTTTTCCTGGCGCATAGCCAAGCTTGCCCGATTGAACTATCGTCCGGTGATTGTTCTTTTGGTAATCTTCACCCCCTATTATGCATTGCTGATGATTTCATCGATGACCGAAACACTTTTCAGCTTTTTCCTCATCTTTTCGATATTTTTATATTTGGATAAACGCCCCGTGTGGGCAGCAATCCTTATATCATTTGTTCCCTTTGTGCGTTCCGAGGGCTATGCGGTTATCCTTGCTTTTCTTTTGGTGATGCTGCTCAACAAAAAATGGAAAGCCCTTCCTTTTTTGTTTACCGGCATTGTTATTTACAGCATTATCGGGGGTTTCTATTTCGATGATTTCCTCTGGGTTTTTACCCAATCGCCATACAATCCAAATGGTGTTGAATTTTATGGAACTGGTGAGTTTTTGTTCTATTTTAAAAACAGCAAAATTATTTTCGGCGATTTGATTAGATTTCTGATTGTGGCGGGGACAATATTCTTTTTGGTTAAATACAGCATGGGACTTATAAAAAAAGCACTTTTTCCATCATTTACCACAGATTTGCTCATCCTGA
>JAIOZV010000274.1 GCA_021740425.1 Bacteroidales bacterium
CCCCGTGGCTCCGGATTTGTTGGTGGGGCTTATGGATGGAATCAACCTACCCAGGAGTTTATGGATGCTTATGAAGCAGATGACCTCCGTAAAGAGGTTACCACCTTTTACGATGGCTGCCCCGATTTTGATGGAAATGCCTACACATCTGCTTTTTCACTTACCGGTTACAACGTAAGAAAGTTTTTGGTTCCCCTCAGTGTTGCGGCCTCCTACGACAACAGTCCGCTCAATTTCCCGGTATTACGCTATGCCGATGTTTTGCTTATGAAAGCTGAGGCATTGAATGAACAGGGGCAAACCTCCGAAGCCGAAAATTATCTGAATATGGTGAGAAACAGAGCCGGTTTATCCAATATTAGTTCAGGATTGGATCAGGTAGCATTCAGAAAAGCTGTCCTGGACGAACGTCGGCTGGAACTTGCCTTTGAGGGCCAGCGCTGGTTCGACATGATCAGGGTGGATAACGGGCAGTACGCGCTGGACTTTTTGCATTCGATTGGCAAAACGAACGCCACCGAAAAGCACCTTCTTTTTCCAATTCCACAAATCGAAATAGATAGAAATCCAAACTTAACTCAAAACCCGGGATACTAAAAATTTGATATTATGAAAAGATATAAATTTCAACACAAGATATTTTATGCCGTTTCGGCTCTGCTGCTCCTTGTTGCTTTCTCCTGCCAAAAAGAGTATCTGGAAACTCCTGAAATGCAGGACGATGCACTCACAATTACTTCTTCGGATACCGAATTGGTTTTGACCGAAGTTTTTGCCCAAAACCTGCTGACTTTCGTCTGGAGCACAGGCACCAATCAGGGTACAAATTCAGCCATCAGCTACAAACTGATAATCACAAAAGAGGGTGATAATGCCATCCCTTTGGAATATGATCTTGGGAAAAATGTGTTTTCATTTTCGTATGAATGGGGAACACTGAATAACATTCTGCTGAATACATTTGGAGCCGAACCCGGCACGCCACAAATAATCCAGGCAAAAATAACCGCAACGGTTGCCACCGGTAGTGTTGCTCAACAGGAATCTGCCTCCACTGTAACGGTTACTCCTTACAATCCGGTGACAACACAATTGTTTATTGTTGGAACCGCAACCCCCTCGGGCGATGATATTGCCAATGCCCCCGAAATGACTCCATCAGAAACTGGCATCTTCACTTACCAGGGCCAGCTTACTCCCGGAACATTTAAATTTCCTGTAAACCGTGACACCTGCTGGTGTCAGGATTTCTATACACGCGATCCTTCTGACGCAACACGCATGATATTTAATGAAGGTGGAAGTGGCGACGACCTGCAATGGGAAATTACCGAAACCGGCGAATATACCATCGTTGCTGATGTGCTCAACCTCACCCTTTCCATCCAGTTTACGCTAACACCACCCTTTTCAGAAATTTGGATCGTTGGTGATGCCTCGCCAAGTGGTTGGAATATTGATTCTCCGGAAGCATTTACACAAAGTGAGGAAGATCCGTTTATCTTTACCTACGAAGCAAATTTAACACCCGGGAATTTTAAGATTTTCGCAGGCCCCCTGGGCGATTGGTGCGGTGAATGGTACAGGCCACCTATTAATGATCAGGATTTAACATCCAACGAAGTGGAACAAAATTCGGGTTGTGATGTGGACAATAAATGGCTGGTAACTGATGAAAACAAAGGCCGGTACAAGATCATCCTCAACACCCGGGACAACGTCATCGAATTCCAATTGGTAACACTGTATGTTATTGGTGATGGTGGCCCAAATGGTTGGAATATTGCAACTCCTGAACCCATGATCTATGAAGATGGAACATATGTCTTCAATGGTGAGCTGGGGGCTGACAATCCTACCGGCGAATTCAAAATTTCCAAATTCAAAGGTGATTGGTGCGATGGCGACTGGATAAATGCTGCCACTCCTTCCCAATCGCTTTTAAATACTGATTACATTATTACGCATGGTTGCGATGGCCCTGACAACAAATGGAAACTTGGTGAAGGCGATGCCGGAACCTGGGAAATCAGGATAAACCTGGATGAGGAAACGATGACTATAACAAGATAAATTTAAGAAACCAACGGGGGATATTGAATCTGTTCTCCGTTGGTTTATACTTTTCAAGTAAATTCGTTATCCGAAAAATCTCTTTGCCCGAGTATTTTTGTTGTGAACAGGATAAAACCACGAAGGAGCGAAGAAGCAAAGAAATAATTGCACAAGCATCCTGATATCGTTTGGTTCGGGTTTTTAAATCTTAATATTATTTAATGGTTAAAGAAAACAACATACAATTCATTTTTATCATGCTTTTGGTGCTGCTCTTCGGTTGCAAAAAAGATGAACCATTCGTGTATGTGCCCGTTGACGACGATCCGATTCAAATTGATATCAGCACCAACCTTGCAAGGTACAGCCCCGGTGAACAGGTAGTCTTTACGGTTGATAAAGTGCCTGTTGATATAAAAATCCGGATCAAACATTTAAACGAAATTATCCACGAAGAAAACCTCATTTCAACCACCTGGATCTGGTCGCCGCCCATTACCGATTTTAAAGGATACATGGCAGAATTGTACCGAACAGGTGATAACACCGAGGAAATTGTGGGTACTGTGGCTGTTGATGTTTCTTCTAATTGGACAAAATTCCCCAGATACGGGTTCTTGTCGAAGTATGGCTACCTTAACGAAAGCCAAATTGAGGGTGTTATTGGCAATCTCAAAAATTATCACATCAATGCGTTGCAATATTACGACTGGCACAATAAACATCACTCACCGCTTAAAATGGAAGGTGCTTCACCGGCTGCCAGCTGGGTGGACATTGCAGGGAATACAGTTTACTTCGAAACGGTGAATAACTATATTCAGGTTGCGAAAAGTAAAAACATGGCATCGATGTTTTATAACCTGCTGTATGGTGCATGGGACGATTTTGCTGTTGACGGTATTTCCACAGAGTGGATGACTTTCAACGACGCCAATCATCAAAACATAAACAAGTTTTATTTGCCCGAAGGTTGGGAAAGTGATATTCTGATCACGAACCCCGGAAACCAACACTGGCAAAACTACATTTTTCAAAAGACCCAATTGGTTTACGATTTTCTGGATTTTGACGGCTGGCATGTCGATCAGTTGGGAGACTTCGGAACCTTTTATAACTATGATGGAAACAGGGTTTTAATGGATAATGAATTTAAAGGTTTTCTGAACCAACTTAAAACCACATTTCCTGAAAAACGAATGGTGCTAAATGCGGTAAATCAATTTGGGCAGGAGCAAATTTTAAACACTGCAGTCGATTTTGCCTATACCGAAGTTTGGAGTCCCCATGAAGGTTTTGCGGATTTAGCCGATATCATCCGGGACAATTACTCCTCTTCCAATGGTGAACTAAAGACAGTGCTGGCAGCTTATGTAAATTACAATCTGGCAAACAATCCGGGGGTATTTAACACGCCGGGGGTGCTGCTTGCTGATGCAGTTATTTTTGCCTTTGGCGGGGTGCACCTCGAATTGGGCGAACACATGCTGGGCAAGGAATATTTTCCAGACGACAATCTGCTTATAAATCAGGATTTAAAAACAAAACTGCTGGAGTATTACGATTTTTTGGTAGCCTATCAAAACCTGCTGCGCGATGGTGGTGTCTTTAACAATCCGGTTGTAAATTCAGGAGATGGGAAAATTAACCTCAACAACTGGCCGCCAATGGCATCAAAGGTTTCGGTGGTTGGAAAAGAATGGTCAGATAAGCAGGTAATCCATCTGTTAAATTTTACGGATGCTATAAATCTGAACTGGAGAGACACCAATGGCGAACAACATGTTCCCGGCTTGAAAGAACAAATGCTTATTCAGGTGCAGTTTGATAAAACGGTGACAAATGTTTGGTTTGCTTCTCCGGATGTGAAGGGTGGCAGCACTCAGTCACTTGATTTCTCGAAAAATGGAAACGTATTAAGCTTCAAAGTTCCCGAATTGCGATACTGGAGCATGATTGTAATCGAATGCGGATGACCGGGTTGACAAAGTATTCCAAAAATGGCACTTGGAAAACGCTCAATAGAAATATTTAAACCTGCAATCTTTTTGATACCATAATGTTACGACGAATTAAACCATATAGTGTATATGTTCTCAGGTCATTGCGTCACCTTAGCCGGTGACCAATGACTTTTTTCCGGCAACATTTCGTCGCGATCAAAATTTAAAATACGGATATGATAAAACAACTCATTTCAGCATTTTTATTCGCCTTGTTTAGCCTTTTTGGGATATTCACTCAACTGCACGCACAAAAACCACTTTCTCCCGGAGATTGCATCTCCTACACTTTGCAGGATAATAAAGTAGTGTTTATCTGTGAGAACAGCATCAAGGTACAACTTGAGTTGATCGACCAGGGAATTATCAAAATCTGGATTGACCAGGATGATTTTAATCGCAGCAATTCCTCATTTGCAGTTATTAAAAACGGTGACGAATCCATGCAAATCAATATCTCGGAACAACCCCAGCGATATGAAATCTATACCGGAGATTTGATAGTGAAAATAAATAAATCACCCTTTCAAATCCAGATTTTCGACAAATACCAAAAACTTTTAATTGAAGATTTTCAGAATCGTGGTTTTGAAAAAGACTCCTTAAAAATGGCTTGCTACAAGACACTCAAACCCGATGAACGTATTTATGGGTTAGGCGAAAAGTCAGGCTCTTTCAACAGAACGGGAAATAGTTTTAAAATGTGGAACAGCGACAAGCCCTGTTATTCCATTCATGAAGATCCGCTCTATAAAAGTATTCCGTTTTTTGTGAGCAGTGAGGGTTACGGAGTTTTTTTCGACAATACCTATAAAACAGCATTTGATTTCGGTTTTGAAACCGAAGGCAATTATTCATTTTCTACCCCGGGTGGCGAAATGATTTACTATTTCATTTATGGCCCTTCTTACAAGCAAATCATCAATCGCTATATTCAACTCACCGGCCAACCGATTATGCCGCCGGCCTGGGCACTGGGATTTTCGCAATGCCGTGGATTGTTGACCAACGAGCAACTCACCCGTGAAATAGCCAAAGGTTTTCGCAACCGGCAAATTCCCTGCGATATCATTTATCAGGACATTGGCTGGACGCAGCATTTACAGGACTTTGAGTGGCGCGATGGCAATTATGATGATCCCGAAAAAATGCTTTCAGATTTGGAAAATGACGGATTTAAAGTTATAGTTTCGCAGGATCCGGTCATTTCACAAGTTAACATAAGGCAATGGAGCGAAGCGGATTCGCTGGGGTATTTTGTGAAAGACCTGAGAAATGGGAAAAGCTACGATATGCCCTGGCCCTGGGGTGGCAATTGCGGTGTGGTGGATTTCACCCGCCCCGAAGTAGCCGATTGGTGGGGAGCGTATCAACAAAAAGCACTTGATGCCGGTGTACGCGGTTTCTGGACCGACATGGGCGAACCGGCATGGAGCAACGAAGAAAGTACCGATCGCCTTTACATGAAACACCATTTGGGCATGCACGACGAAATCCACAATGTGTATGGCTTAACCTGGGATAAGGTTGTTACCGAACAATTCGAAAAAAGCAATCCCAACACCCGGATTTTTCAGATGACCCGTGCGGGATTTGCCGGAATGCAGCGATACACCTTCGGTTGGTCAGGTGATGCAGGAAATGGTGAAGAGGTTACAGAGGGGTGGGATCAACTGCAAAATCAGCTACCTATGGCACTTTCGGCTGGTATGTGCGGAATACCGTTCTGGAGCTGCGACATTTCCGGATATTGTGGCGACATTACCGATTATGATGCGATGGCTGAACTTTACGTGCGGTGGATGCAGTTCGGGGTGTTTAATCCCATCAGCCGCGCCCACCACGAAGGCAACAATGCTGTGGAACCCTGGCTTTTCGGCGAGGAAGCCGAAGCCATCTGCAAAAAATCCATCGAACTGAAATACCGCCTCTTCCCCTACATTTATTCCTATGCCCGTGAATCTTTTGATGAAGGCCTGCCCTTAATGAGGGCTTTAATCCTTGAAAATCCAAACGACCCGGAAGTCTTCGATATGAATTACGAATTTTTGTTTGGGAAAGAATTATTGGTTGCACCTGTAGTTGAAGAAGGTGCGGCCTACAAAAAGATCTATTTCCCGGAAGGAAACTGGATAGATTTTAATCATCCTGAAACTTTATTTGAAGGGAAGCAATGGGTTGATTATCCTGCAGACCTGGAAACCACCCCCTTATTTGTAAAGCAGGGTTCAATTATCCCTATGATGCCGGTG
>JAIOZV010000275.1 GCA_021740425.1 Bacteroidales bacterium
CAGCAGCACAATTGCAAAGGTGTAGGAAATTCGCAACCAGACAAGATTTGTGTTTTCGGGATAGAGCAGGTAAAAAAGGCACACAATCATAAAGGTTAATGATGTAACCATCGGAATTATTTTGTTGAGGTTGATAAGCCAGATCATCAGGAAAACACTCAGCAAAAGCAACAGATAATAAACCGGATGGCCTGACGGGATTATCATTACAAAACCCAAAGCGAGCAAACTGCCTGCTAACGTTCCCAGAAATCGCTCCCTACCGGCTTTGATGGAAACACCGAGGTTAGGCCTGATAAGCAGGACAGCAAAAAGGATAAGCCAATAACCGTAATCTGGTTTGGTTAATGTTACAAATGTTGCAGTTGAGCCTATGATTATTGTTGATCTGATGCCCAGCCTAAAAGCCGGGTTGGAACTTTTAAGTTTGCCTGAGGCTTCTTTTAGCAGTTGAAAAAAAATGCTTACTTTTTTCTGTATTGAAAATTCAGGAGTTTCAATGTTGTTATTCAAATTCAGGCGTCCCAGATCATCAACCAAAGCCCCGAGTGCTTTAACTGCATTGATCACGGCCACCCAACTGCGATGCGTATCTTCTGTGTATTCAATTTTGAATTTTTCAAGATAATCGCGGGCAATCGAATCAACCTCTGTTTTTATTTTATTGAGCTTAATATCGCTGGGTTTGATAATTGCCGGATTGTGCCGCTGTATCAAATACCCGATAATCCGGTTCAGGGAGCCATTGTCGATGACCAGTTTTTTATAGAGATCCGAATCCCAGGCACTCACCCTGAACTGCCACATCAGGAGCAGGTATTCATGAATTTTTCCTAGTCCGGTATAAATGTCAAGATATCTTGACTCTATGCTCCTGTCGTTTCCTGCTTTCACGTTGAAAAGTTGCCATAAGCGCCTGAAATCTCCTATCGAGCGGCGCACTTTATCACTCATTTCCTGGGTGTTTTTCATCCCCGCTTCATCGCTGTAGTAGGAGGCATGTATGGAGTTGTTGTAGTTGACGAGGTTTGAAATTATAAATTCAATCTGTGCCTTGAGTCTTTTGCGCGGACGCGTTGGCCATATTACAAAATGAAGGATATAAACCAGGGTTGTGGTAGCAAAAAATAATCCGGCATATCTGATGCCTGATTCCACTGTGTGCGAAAAAGCCATTTCAACTACGCCGACAGCTAAAACAGAAACTGCAGGAAAGTCAGGAACCACGCGGCTGCCAATTAAAAAGAATGTTGCGAATGCCCCCAAAAAAATAAAAGCAATGGTCACCCATTCGTTTTGTGATGCCAATGAAACAGGAACCGATAGCAAAATCATGGTAATTCCGGTAAGTAACATGGTAAAACGCCTCTCGGCCATCGTGAATCCTACTTGCGAACGACTGATCAGCATGGATGATATGGCTGCAAACATTGCCATTCCGGGGTTTTGCCAAAAAATAGCCAGCGAAATCAGGATGGCAATGAAGGTTTTAATGCTGCGCTTCAATGCGAGGTAACCGGGGTCGAAGCTTGTTATAAAAGCTGAAAAAGAATTTTTGACGTTTTGCATTTTTTTATCAAAAGTCTGTGACAACAAATGTACACGAAAGGATTTACTCACGAAAAAAAATCAACTTTTCAATATGGCCAATAAAACTAATTTTGTTCATCATTATAAAATTTCTTGTAGATGAGGCTTAGGAAGCTAAAAAAAATTCATCCGGGGCTGGCTTACTTTCCAAAATATTCAGGCTGGGTATTTACCATTTTTTTTGTAATAATATCGCTGGTTTACAATTACCATGAAATCCTGTTTCTTCCGGCTCAAAGTCTTCATTTATGGCGCCAGTGCGACTGCCTGTCGCAGGCAATGAATTATTACAGTGGGGGCAGTTCATTTTTTGAACCGGCGCTGTACAATCTTGGAAGCGATGGCACGGGAAAAGCTGTGAGCGATTTTCCGGTGATTTATTACCTTACGGGAAAAATCTGGTATTTTACCGGACCTGATGAAAGTGTGATGCGGATGATCAATCTTACCATTTTTTTTGCCGGCCTGCTGGCACTTTTCAAAACTGCCGAACGCTTGCTCAATGATTCTCTGATCGCTCTTTTTGTGGTGTTCCTGCTTTTTTCATCGCCTTTCCTTATTTATTATGCCAGTAACTTTTTAATGGATGTGCCAGCCTTTTCCTTTGCTTTGATCGGGATGTATTTTTTTACACATTTTTATTTCTCCAAAAAGCAAGTTCATCTTTATTTATTTGCCCTGAGTTTTGCTTTTGCAGGCCTGCTTAAAATTTCGTCGTTGCTTGGGTTTTTTGCCGTAACAGGATTGCTGCTTCTGGAAATTGCAGGCCTTAATTCTAAAGGGGATCAAAAAATATTTTCAAAACCATTGAAACAAATCATCCCTTTTATCCTGGTTCTTATGATCCAGTTTGCCTGGTATTTGTGGGTGAAGCATTACAATGCCGCCTATAATCCCGGCATTTTTTTAACCGACATTATCCCATTGTGGTCCTTAAATTCAGAGGAGTTCATGGAGGTTTTGCACGCACTCAGGGAGCATTTCCGATGGGATTATTTCAGACCTGAAGTAGCTGTTTTAATCCTGCTTTGCTTTATGCTTACTTTATTTTTTCCAAAAAAGGTAAATACCAAAGTTCAAATATTTTCATTGTTGCTTGTTTCAGGATCGCTCGCATTTTGTGTGTTGTTTTTTAAATTGCTGAAAGATCATGATTATTATATGATAAATATGCTGATTGTGGTTCCTGTGGTGCTCATTTCTTTTTTTATGATGCTTAAAAACCTTAGACCCGGGTTTTACGGATCAATTTTTTTCAGAATACTTCTTTTGGCTTTGCTGATTCACAGTGTTGATTTTGGCCGCCGCAGGATTGAAGGCAGATACGATGCCGGTTCCTGGCAAAATCAGGATTATGTTATGGAAAAGTCCAAATTCAGAGCACTGCCGGATTACCTGAAGTCGATCGGCGTAAAGCCTGATGATAAAGTAATTTCACTGCCTGACCCCAGCGTAAATGTTTCACTCTATTTGATGAATCAAAAAGGCTGGACCAATTTTAATGTGAAAGGTCAGTCCCAATTGCTGGAAGAGAAGATTGAGATGGGAGCAAAATATCTCATCATTTCCGACCCTGCAATTTTGCAATCCCGGGAAATTGCATCTTTTACCAATCAAAAGATCGGAGCGTTTCAAGGGATTCAAATATTCAGGCTTTAGCCAAATTCTTTTAATCCGGGTGGTGAATAATTATTAAAATTTGCCCGGTGATATCATAGTCAAAAACTTCGTAATATTGGTTTTTCATTTTTATAAATTGAATATTTATGTCAGGACGCATCGTTGGAATTCGTGAAAAACTCCCTTTATTACAAACCCTTCCCCTGAGTATTCAGCATCTCACAGCAATGTTTGGGGCCACCATACTGGTTCCCCTGTTGCTCGGTATCGATCCTGCTGTTGCATTGCTCATGAACGGGATAGGAACTTTAATTTATTCGTGGGTGACCAAAGGTGGGATTCCGGCTTATCTGGGATCCAGTTTTGCATTCATTGCCCCTGTTTTGTTGATCATAAATTCTTACGGCACTTTCAATCATGCCCAGTCGGGATTTATCTTTTTCGGCTTGTTTTTTATTGCCATTTCACTGGTTGTAAAACGCTGGGGAATCCAATGGATAAATATTGTGATGCCACCTGTGGTTATGGGTGCAGTGGTTGCAATCATCGGCCTTGAGCTTGCGCCAGTTGCTGCTCAGCAAGCAGGTCTTGCGCCCTGGCCGGTTGATGCAGGCAAAACTGTTGAGCCCTTCGTATTTGACCAACACATTCTGTTTGTTTCGATGTCAACATTATTCATTGGAATTTTTGGAACAGTAATGTTCAGGGGGTTTCTGCAGGTAATCCCCATTTTGATTTCGGTACTGGCCGGATATTTTATTGCCCTTGCAATGGGTATGGTCGATACGGCTTTGATTGCCGGCACACCGTGGTTTGCATTGCCAAAGTTTCGGGCTCCCGTTTTTGACCTCAACGCCATTTTTATTATTGCTCCGGCATGCATGGTTGTGTTGGCCGAACACATCGGTCACTTAGTTGTTACCGGAAAAATTACAGGTTCAAACCTGATGGAAAAACCCGGTTTACACCGATCGCTTCTGGGCGATGGAATCAGTAATGTTTTGTCAGGATTTACTGGTTCAACCCCAAACACAACCTATGGCGAAAATATTGGCGTAATGGCTATCACAAGGGTGTATTCTGTTTGGGTAATTCGTGGAGCTGCCTTGCTTGCCATCGCTTTTTCGTGTATTGGAAAAGTGTCGGCAGCCATCTCAACAATTCCGGAGGCCGTTATGGGTGGCATAACTTTGTTGCTCTATGGTGTAATTGCAGTTCAGGGTCTTAGGATGCTTATTGAACAAAAGGTGGATTTTAGTAAGAACCGCAATATGGTTCTTGGCGCGGTAACTTTTGTTGCAGGTGTCAGCGGTGCCGGTATCAACATTGGATCAGTGCAAATTAAAGGCATGGCACTTGCAGCCGTCATCGGTGTAGTTCTTGCCATGCTATTATATTTGCTTGAAAAAACAGGATTGTTGGCAAGCGAATCCTGAGTTTTTTTTACTATTGTTTTTGTCTTTAACCGAAATAGGATATTGGTGAAAAAAATATTCTGTTTTGAAAAGAAATCGTAATTATTATAGTGATGGTTTTATTTTCAAAATTTTTCAGACCCATGCCTCCCGGAGGGATGCATATTGCAAAACCTTTCCCCAGTCAGGGAAGGGAGTCCACACATACAGGCCAATGCAGCAGCAGGTGCGATGGCATCCTCCCCCTCAAGGGGGAGTTAGGGGGTATCCATAAACAATAATCATTATTTCAAAATAGTTTAAAAGTTCCCATTTATAATAATTTTTTAACAAACGAAAAAACATGACTAATTTCTCACCTGAAAAATACATTCGGCAAAACGGAAGAAAATTGCCAATTGACAAATGTTTGATTTCTGAAAATTATGAAAACAAAGGGCTTACCTTGTGTTTGATTGTAAGAAAGCAGCCCAGTGGATATTTCTCTTTTGCCTACCTGATGATCGACAGACTTTGCCTGGGCATGAAAGATGCCTTTGTAAATTGCAATGTTGACGAAATGGTGATAGATGAATTAATTGAAAGAATGGAAGAAAACGGAATACCCGAGGAAGTATCCGCCACATATTTTCACAATATGATTTATGGTGCACTGGATTATGCAGAGGAACTAGGCCTTAAACCTCACAGCGATTTTGAACTTGCTTCATTTTTACTCAATCCTGATCTTGTGGATGACGGAATTGATGATATTGAATTTGGATGGCGTGGCAGGCCTTTGTTTATCAATGGTCCCAATGACAATATCCGAAGGATTTTATCTATCCTTGACAGAAACGTTGGCTCCGGGAATTACGAACATATTTTTATGAATGGATAAAAATTTTGTTATAGTGCAAATGCCATTGTGTATTAAAAAAAAAGCCCTGAAAGTGTAAACCTTCAAGGCTTTATGATTTTTGTGGGTGCCCGGAACAAGACTCGAACTTGCACTCCATTGCTGAAACTAGTCCCTGAAACTAGCGCGTCTACCAATTCCGCCATCCGGGCGAATAAGCGGCTGCAAAATTAATTTTTTATCCTAATAATCCAACTGCCAAAGAAAAATTCCTTTAAATTTTTTACGATATCAGTTTTTCAAAATTTTCAATCTAAAAAAATATCTATTTTTGCGGTCATAACCAATAATTCTGCAACATGCGCATTATTGTCAATCCATTCGTAACCATTTGGTAAGGATCATCCTGGAATCGTACCTGTTTTGATTCATGCTTTAAATGTTATTTTTTGAGGGGGATTCCTTCCTTTCAATTTTCAATTCAATTTATTAATTTTTAATTTTATCACAGGAGAACTGTACCATGAAAACTACAATTGCATTTATTCAGCTTGCTGAGCCAGTCAATTTCAGCATTTTTAAACCAGAATCAAAAGTTACAAAGTCAATAGCTTACAAATTTTTAAGACGAAAACGAAGATGAGTTATCATAATATAAAATCATTAAAAAACATTTATCAAAAGAATCTGGAATCAGTTTGGAAGGACGTTAAGGAGGCTGTTGCAGGATCTGATCAGGATTTTACCCAGGGCAGTATCAACCGTGCTATTTTTCTATTGTCGGTTCCAATGGTGCTCGAAATGATCATGGAATCGGTATTTGC
>JAIOZV010000276.1 GCA_021740425.1 Bacteroidales bacterium
TTCAATTTTTATCAAATCGTGTGGGTGCTAAACTTGTACCCGATTATGCCAGCGACATCACACCTCAGGAAGAGCATGATCGTTTGAAAATATACCACGAAATGAACTGGGAGCGCCGCGATCGGGGAGTTGGCCGGCCAACTAAAAAGGAACGCCGCGATATCGAACGCCTGAAAGGTGAGGATGATAGGTAGGAAGTATGTATAAAAAGGGGAGAACCCACAAGATAGATTGGAGAAATTGAAGGATAGGTACGACGGAGTGTTGGATAATTATTCGTAGCAGCCTGCCCGGCGTTTCACGAATATCAAGCTTTGCGGGATAGGAGTGGAAGAGTGTAACATGCTTGTTTTTTAAAATTTGGTTAAATGTTCTTTAAACCTGACTTTGGCTCCCTTGAAAAATTGATTTCATCTGAGAATTAAAACACCGTTTATAAAATACCAATGCTGACAAACCGACAATTATTTTTCGATCATGTGGCACTGCCATCGATTTTTCCGATAGGATTGGAAATTGAGCGCGCTGCCGGCATTTACATGTATTCACCGGAAGGAAAAAAATATACGGATCTTGTGTCGGGGGTTTGTGTAACTAATCTTGGTCACCGGCATCCTGCCATCGTGGAGGCTGTGAAGGATCAGGTTGAAAAATACATGCACCTGATGGTGTACGGAGAATTTATCCAGTCGCCTCAGGTCAGGCTGGCGCATAAACTGGCAGAAGTCTTGCCCGCAAAACTCAATGCATGTTATTTCGTAAATTCGGGAAGTGAGGCTGTTGACGGCGCCCTGAAACTGGCAAAAAGAGTTACCGGGCGCACCGGGCTTATCGGGTTTAAAAATTCCTACCATGGAGGAACTCACGGCGCTTTCAGTATGTTGGGAAACGAGGAATTAAAATATGCTTATCGGCCATTACTCCCCGATACGCGATTTTTAAGATTTAATAATTTTGATGACATTGAGCATATTACCGAAAAAACTGCCTGTGTGTTGGTTGAGCCGGTACAGGCAGAAGCCGGCATCATTGTTCCTGAAAATGATTTCCTGAAAGCCTTGCGCACGAAATGTAATGAAACCGGGGCATTGCTCATTTTTGATGAAATTCAGGTTGGCTTCGGAAGGACAGGGAAACTATTTTGCTTTGAGCATTATGGTATTGTTCCTGATATACTCTGTCTGGCAAAAGGCATGGGAGGCGGAATGCCGATAGGTGCTTTTGTGGCAGGCAAAAGTTTGATGCTCGCATTTACCAATAATCCGGATTTTGGCCATATCACCACTTTTGGCGGGCATCCGGTGAGTGCAGCAGCAGCATTGGCCAATCTAACGATTTTAACCACCGAAAAAGAAATTATTGCAGAAGTTGAAGAGAAAGGAAGAATTTACGAAAATGAATTGAGTCAACATCCTAAAGTGGTTAGGATAAGGCGGAAAGGTCTGCTGATGAGCGTGGAACTGGAGTCGCCGGCAATGAATCAAAAGGCGATGAAGGCTTTATTAGAATACAATTTGGTTACCGATCCCTTCTTTTTTATGCCGCAGGCTTTCAGGATTTCGCCACCGCTTATCATCACCCGCGAGCAGATTTTTGAAACAATTGTTTCGATTAAGGCTGCTCTCGACCGGGTATAAAGATTTAAAAGTTGGTGCTCATAAAATTGTGTTCATTGATTTAACAGAACAAATAGATTATTTTAATAAGTACAAAGTCAAACGTAGCCGGGGGGCAGTAAATTTCTAAATTTTATCATACTAAATTATTGAAATACAATTTAATAAATACCTGCATTTAAAATGGTTTTGCACGGTTATTAAAAAATTTTGAAGACTGCCTGCTTTTGTGACCCTTTTAATTGACATCATACCATAAGATTTCGGTAGCATCAAAATTGTACATGGAATTGCCAGGGAATATTTTTTCCTTTCGAAAATCAAAAATTGAGTTTATGCTTTGCTTTTATTAATAGCACTTTTAAAGCTTCGTGCAGCCAAAATCAATCTACCTTGTATTTTATTAGATTAAAACCCAGACTTATCCCAAAATAGAACTTGTAAATTTTTTCTTTTGAAAATGCCAAACTGTGATAAATATCATCACCTGTGTTAATCTGGTATTTGCCGGTTTCGGAAGATAATGATGCAGAAAACGGGAATGAGACCAACAGACCAAGCACCATGGTATTGTTGGGATTTTGTTTGCTGACAGGAATAAATCCATTCACTTTAACCATGCCTTCTGCCATAAATGTGTGGTAGGCTATGTCGCTATTGTATGTTAGTGGACGCATGGTGTAGTAATTGTAAAAATCATCCTCGGTAATGATTTGCCCGTTGTACTGAGGGTATTCACCCATCCTCGAAAAAGTGCCACTTGTTTCGTATCTTCCCTGAAAAGGTATCATCAGGTTTGCTCCGGCCTGCAACGAAAACGACTGCATGCCCAAAAGGCTGTGAAGGAATTTGTTTCTGATCTCAAAAAAGACAGGAATTTTGAGCAGGTACATCGAAATTGTTTCTTCAAATTCACTGCCCGAATAATGAATCAGACAGGTGTCGCCGGTGCGGTCGGAAAAAGCATAAGGGCTTTGATCAAAGGTTGTCCCCGAAATGCGAAACCTTGCATAATGAAATGATATTCCTGCTCCAATACCAAAAATCCAATTGCTTTTGCTGTTGATCCAGTTGTCGGGGTTGTAAAATTTGGTGATTGAAAATCCTGCTCCGATACTATAGCCTGTGTTGTTGTTAAAACCTGAACCCCCCGAAAATTGTTGCAGATTGTTGGATGATTGAATAATTCCGCCTCCCTCCATGCCTAAGGTAAAGGCATAACCATTCCAGATGTAGGGCTTCAAACCAACCTTAAATCCACCTTCCGGCGGAGGGCTGACCTTAATCCCATTCTCCTTCCAGATTTGGGGCACTTTGAATTTTTCACTGTTTTTTACGCCATAAGCTGTATCAATAATAATTTTTGCCCGGTTCGACAACAAGCCCAGATTAATTCTTCCTGTGGAGTCAAACTTCTGAGTGATGGTTCTGTCGTAAATATTTTCGTCAAAATCAATTTTTAACCTTATGATTATATCTGAAATGAAGTCGTCTGTTAGTTTTTTTCTTTTGCTTTTGTAATCCATATCAAGAACGAGTTCCACCCCATTTTTTCCTTGCCCGGGATCACTCAGCCGGATGGACGAAATTTTTGCAAGGCCATTTTTATGAATTGTAATTGTAAAAAGAAATTTTTGGCTTGCCGCATTTGACCAATCTGTTTCAGCAAATCTTTTTTCGATTTCAAAAACGATAATACTATCCGATTTTAGTTTGCTGATGTCAACGCCTGTTTCCAGAAATTGATATTCAATTTTTCGGATATTATGTTTGGCATAAATTGCCCTCACCATTTGAATATAGCGATCAATCGAAACAAAATGCAGATACCCGGCCGGCAAAGTATTTTTCATGGAAGCATCATGGCCTGTCTGGTTTTGTTTTACGGGAATGTCAAAAATGATGCTCCGGTCATCGGCAAAGCAATCCCTGAAAATACTTTCCCATGAAGTTTCTGTTTTGCCCGGAAGAGTGCCCGGAAACATGGAGGCATCCCTGTAATTGTTCATCAAAGCACGGGCTTTTATAAGTCCGGGATTTTCTTTTTCCTGGCCGAAAATGCCTTGTGTAAGCAGGAAAACTGAAAACAATATCATCCATAGGTTTTTGATCTTCATCATTATTTTCGGTTTTATTGCACAACAATTTTTGAATTATAAAACTTGCCACCGATTTCCGCCCTGAAAAAATACAGACCGGGCTGTAGCCTTTGGGTTTCTTCAATAAGAAATGCTTCGGATGATGGTATTTTATTCCATGATTTCGAAAATAGTGTTTGTCCCGCTGTGTTCAGAATTTGGAAATTTACAGGTTCGTTTCCTGTTAAAGCCGAAAATTTTATACTGATTACGCCATTGGCAGGGTTTGGGAAAATCGTGTACGCTTTCCCGTTATCCTCAGGGATACCTATAGGAGCATTACCATCCAAAAATGAAACTGATGCACATCCATTACCGTTTTTAAAGCTTAAGCTCACAAAATACTTGTAGGTTATGGGATCGAAATTGTGATTGTCGGGCAGCCTGCAATACCAGTCGTGCCGGTCGGGAATGATGTACTTATTGTTCAGAGCACCTGAAGTGGACAGGGTGTACCATCCCCATTCATAATTGTACAGTTGTGCATCAGAATCTATACAAATCAACATATTATCGCCTTCCTTTCTGGTGATGGCAGCTTTGGGAGGGGCTTCGTCTGTAGAAACCGTAATGGTATCCGTATTGGAGATGCTGCATCCAAAATTATTGAAGGTTGTTAGTTTTAATTGGTATTTTCCGGCAGCACCCTGAAAGTCGATGACAGCAATATTGCTGGTGTACGAATCAATCAATTCCCCTTCAAAATAAAGCTGCCAGAAGAAATATTCATCGGGCTTGAAATCATGCACCGAATAAATTACGCCTGCCTGGTTGCGGCAAACCGCGTGTGCACCTTCAATCCTTCTCGTTTCAGGGGGAGGATTGATAAGTACAGTAAACCAGGTAGTGTCGGAGGTATTGTAGTTATAAAGTACCAGATAGTAGGTTGTAGTGGTGGCGGGTGCAAATATCTGTACCGCCGGCGAAGAGGTGGAATCAGTGATCAGGTTGGGGTCGGCAGGTTCCGAAAACCATTTGTACCCGCGAGCCCCGAATGTGCCCGAAATTCCAATGGTCGGATAATTTGCCGAAGTGTTGTCGATTTGCTCCCCCTTGCAAATGGGAAGGGTATCGCCCTGGTTGTTGAAAGTAATGTCGGGCTCAATTTTAAGGGCAGTAAAACTTGTATCTATGCTTTCGGTTTGTTGATTATTGAAAACGGCGTTGGGCGGGTCAAAGAAATATCCTGGTTTTTCAGGCCTGATAATCCCTACCCATCCATACGGAACTTCATAATTAAAATAGCCAGCCTGATTGGTGTAAATGGTGTCGGTTTCGATAATAATGGCAGTACTGTCGAGTGGGAGCTGATCCTCACCTTCTATGGCCACTGTTCCGGATATTTCAATGAAATTAAAACTGTTTTTCCGCTGTTGGAAATAGAAGTAATTGATAAAACTGCTGTCGATGGACCGGAAAGTCAAATACGAAGTCCTGCCATAATATCCGTTGTCGTTGGAATCAACGGTAATGGTTACTGAATCGTTGAAATGGGCAATCAACTTACTAAGCTTGTACCATGTTGGGTTGGGCAAATTGGGAGCCTGCCCTATGGTATAATTTTCGAGATTGGAAAAGCTATAAATAACCAATGAATCCTTTAGCGATGAAAACCTTTCGAAGCTTGGGTCGATTATAATAAATGGTTCGAAGGGTGAATATTGATAGATGTCCACAATATCCTCAGCATCTGGAAACTGTGCCGAAAAAATCTTAACCCTTCCTTGTCTGGCAACGGTATCCATGTTTTCGGAAATTATCAGACCCAGGGTATCGGCACCATTGATAAAGGTTTCGATCCACAATGAATCACCAGCTAAAACCTCTGCCTGCCAGTTTGAAACATTTACTGTATCCACCCAAAAGTATAAGGTGTCGGCAAGGTTGCCGGTTTTTCTCTCGCGCGGAGATGCCAACAAGTAGTGGTCAAGCCCCGAATATTGATATACTGAAACAAAATCTTCAAGAGTTGAGGCTGCCGAATCTGCAAATATGCGGATGGAAGTCTCACGCGTTTCAAGACTGAGATTGGCTTCGATGGTTAGCGACAGCAGATTCCCAATCACATCAAAATCAGAAACCCAATCAGGTAGTGTTAAAATATCCACTCCCCAGTTATCCACATTTACTGCCGTGATTTCAAAAATAAGCTCTCCTCCATTGTGTATGATTTTTTGCTCCCGTGGTGCAACGAGTACGTATTTTTCAGGGGCAGCATATTGATAAACAGAAATCGAATCCCGTGTAAGAATGTTGCCCGCATCTGTTATTCTGATGGTGGTATGCAGGGTTGAGGGAGAAGTATTTGCCTGAACGTTGAACACCAGTGTGGAGTCATTTACAATGTTGTAATCCTGAATCCATGGTGGCAGGGTGCTTTCATCAACCACCCATGCCGAAACAAGATCCACGGCAGTAATATTGAAAGTGACGGAACCGCCGCTGTAAAGCACGGTATCGGCTCGGGGCGAAGCCAGAATATAGGATGCAGGAGCCGCCAGTTGGTAAACACTTACGCTGTCGCGAA
>JAIOZV010000277.1 GCA_021740425.1 Bacteroidales bacterium
AAAGGTCATATTCGGCTTTGCCTGCATTAAGCAGCTCCGATTCAAGAAAGGAAAGCCCCGAATAGCTCCAACATGTTCCTGAACGGTATTGATTTTTTACCGGAGTATTTTTAAGCTTTATCACATCGGTGAATTTATAGGCTTTGGATTTTGAGGTATCATCCTGCGCCATGCCGGAATAAGCAATCATCATTGCGATGATGAAGGTGAAGATTTTGCTGAATTTCATCATTTTCAAATGTTTTTTGTTATAAAATATGATTAGTGTACAAATTTAAAATTGAATTGGGTATAAATTATGCTCGCCCGGTAATTTTGAATTACAATAACTCACAGGCACTTTTGTACAACAAATTCACCGGCGAGGCCTTCTTTATTTCAGTAGTTGAAACAATAATTAAAAAAATGTAATAAAAAAAGGCTACCAAATTAATGGTAGCCTTTAAATACCGGATATTCCCTCATTGCCCCCTCTTATAAATTGCTTTGTAAGAACTGCTTTCGCATGTATCTGTCCGGAGAATTACAAGTTCAAAAAAAGTTTTAAGTCAAGTTATTGATGTACTACTTTTCTAACAGATACAACCCGGCATTTGTTAACCTAAAAAACCCAGTCATTATGAAAACCTTATCTTAATAGTCAAACTAAACAATGAACGATTGGTAAATTTCATTTTGAGCACCTACTTTACCTGCAATTGCATTTTGGTAAACATCCAGCAAAATTTCGCTGCGGAAGGGCTTCATCATGAATCCCTTTACTGATTTGTATTTCAGTGCTCTTCGGTAATCGGAAAAAAACTGCGATGATGTAAGTATAATGAGTTGTATTTCAACGTTGTTGTATTTCATCATCAAATCATTAAACTGTGGAATAAAATCCCATCCTGTTGCATCATTCATCATCACTTCCAACAGTATCAGATCGGGAATCATCACAGCTTCACTTCCTAAGATTTGCCCGAGATAGCCAAGTGCATTTTGTGTATCGTAAAATTCAATGAAATTCTTTTCATCAACAAATTTTTTCAGCTTCAATTTCGAGAGCATTACACTAAAAGGATCATCATCAATGATCATCACCTTTTGTGGAACTTGCTGAATTTTTTTATCCATTCAATTAAACTTTTATAATATTTTACAAAAGTAAGCCAACAACAAGTGAAAAATCACACGCAAAAAGCGTAATTTCAAAATAGGTAAAAATACCTACACACAAAAAATCCCATCCCAAATCATAGCACTTCGCTACTTACATATTGCACTCCATTTTGTATCGCCACAAGTGCCTGTTCTATTTCGTTTCTCAAATTATCGATATGAAGATAAGCACTTGCACCGGCCTGAAACATGGGAATTACGAAACTTCTTTCCTTGTAAAAATGAAGCACCATAATCTTTGGTTTTGAAAAAGCTTCCCCAATCTCTGAAATGAACAAAATTGCACTTTTACTGACATTTGTTAAGTTCAGGATGATAAGATCGGCATTTTCGAGCTTTACAACATCATCATCGCTGAGTGGAGTTTCATAGTCGATCATTTGTACATCATTGTTGAATTCTTCAACCAATGCGCTGCAAATGGCGCTTATTACATCGAAATTGCGGTTTATAATTACTATCTTCATGAATGAGGGATTTCCAAACCAAAAATAGAAATCCCTTTCAACACATTTTCAGGTAAAAAAACTTAGATTTCAGATAGGTAAAAAAACCTAAATGCTGAACCTAAAGATTTTAAACAATTTATAACAAGCAGGAAAAAAATCAGGTTTTTTGTGCTAAAACACCTTGCTGCCATAAAATAATGCCCTTAAAATATTGTAGGTATTCCAAACCAAATCCTTTGAAATGATCACTCCCTGCTTTTTTTTGAAGATGCGGGGAAATCAAAAAACCTATCTTTGAGGAAACGAAATATTATGCCTTACACCTATCAATATCCACGTGCATCAGTTACAGTTGACATTGTAATGATGTGCTCATTTGAAAACCAGACAAAAGTTTTACTTATTCAACGCGGCAACGAACCCTTTAAAAACAAATGGGCTTTCCCGGGTGGATTTATCGAATTGGAAGAAACGTTGGAGGAATCGGCAAAGAGGGAATTGGAAGAAGAAACGGGGCTGACAGGTATTGAACTAATGCAGTTCAGAACATACGGAGACCCCGGTCGTGATCCGCGTGGAAGGACTGTTTCGGTAGTTTTTTATGGGTTTACTGATCCAAAAAATTCAACAGTAGCAGGTGCTGATGATGCCATAAATGCGGACTGGTTTAAGTTGAATGACATCAGGGAAATGGCTTTTGACCATCAAATAATTTTAGAGGATTTATTAAGATTTTTGAAATTGGAAAAAACTTGATTTTCCATCTAAACCATTATTATCATGGGTACTGCTGCAATTTTAATGGAAGAATTAATTTGGAAAAGTCAAAAAAGCTGGCAGTAACCCAGACGGCAGTCGGCGAAAATTTTATAATATCCGGGCATAAGCATTAAAGATGCTGGTATTTATAAAATTGTATTTCAATAATTTAGCATGATTATTTTTAGAAATTATTTACCGGCAGTTACCTGCGAACTGCGTGCTAATAAGAACAATCTGTTTTTTTCATTTAAACCAATAACCACAAAATTAGCAGTAGAACCTCATCATGAAGTATAATAATGGTTTTTGTTGATTGTCAATACAGGATTTTCATGTTTGTAATCAGTATCGGCAAGCTGTAGATTGGCAACAATAAGACCTACAGGAAAAAGCCTTTCAACAGCATGAGCCAGTGTTCCGTCTTTTTGCCCGGCTTCATCTTCAAAATTTTCCTTACCGAGGTCAAGTTTCATCAGTGGCAGGAGGGCTTCGATGCGTGCATAAAACATGGAGCCTGCCACGAAATTTAAGTCGCGAAGCTCCTCATCATTCACCCCGAGTTTGTGGCTTAATTCCCTAACGATTTCCGCATTGGAACCATAATAATTCAGCATGGGCAAAATATTGCCTGCCGGGCCAACCATGCCAATATGTTTGTTTGAAGCAAAAATTTTGAGCGCCCGTGAAACTGCTCCATCTCCAATAAGATTGGCAAACAGGTGCTTGCGCCAGTGATCTCTGCGGTTGAGGTGATTGGAGCCCTTAGTGTGAAGTTTCAGCACTACTTGGTGCCCATCGTTGATAACCTTTGGCAAAACCATGAGAAAAGGCAAAATATCACGGCCACGATTCGGGCAGTTGTGAAATACAATAGTTTCAAATTTTTGCTGAAAAGATGGATTAATTTTTTCGAGATAGTTTACCTCTCCTGTAAGGTAAAGATGCATTTTACAATGGCTTACCTTTGAGAGGTGCTCCATGATCTCATTAAAAATATCAGGGTAAAAAACATGAACCACCACAGCAAGGCTTTTAATTTCTCCGGTGGCAGCCAAAGGATTGTTGAGCATGATTTGATACGGATCATTAAATCTCCGCTTCCAGTACTCCTTTTTCCAAATAGTAATTTGCCTGTTGCGATATACCCTGGCATTTTTCCAATTCAGAAAAATAATCCATCGGTTGAAAAGTATTGGAAACATGCAGAACAAGAACCCCTTTATTTCTTCTTTGGTTGAACGGCGCAGTGGAAAATATTTCCAGAGTCTGTCGAAATTTACAGCTACAAAATCAGTATTTCTGGAATTGTTTTTATTCACCTTTTTGATTTTTTTTAATTTGAAGTGTGTAAAAATAGCAATGAAATTCTATTTGAAATGTAAATTGTCCCTGCAGGCACATTATTTTCAGACAATGCCTTTGTATAAAAACCCCTTGCCTGCCCTGGGCGGCCATGCCAAACTAAAATCTTCCCTCTCCAAAGTGAGGTTGGGATTGTAGGCCTGATCGTTGCGAAGTGTTTCTTGCCACTTTCCCAGCATAAAGTTATTCTCCATATTAAAGCGATCAACTTTGTCAGGATGTAAATCATCGCCTCTGGAAACACTTTCGTGATGGTACAATTGGGCAAAGGGAGTAAAAACTAACCGGTAACCTTTTTCACGGATTTTCAGACAAAGGTCAACATCATTAAAAGCTATGGCAAGATTTACTTCATCGAAACCACCAACTTTATCGAAAATCGTTGTTCTCACTAAAAGACAGGCTGCGGTTAGAGCCGAAAATTCCTGCATCAAAATTGCCCTGCCAAAATATCCGTAATTGTTGATGTTCATTCGCTTGTGCACATGGCCACCCACCCCGCCAATGCCCAGAATTACACCGGCGTGCTGTATGGTTTCGTTGGGATAAAGGAGTTTTGCCCCAACGGCTCCAACACCGGGTTGCAGCAGAATGCTTACCATTTCCGACAGCCACCCTGAAGATATTACTTCGGTATCATCGTTAAGAAACAAAATGAAATCTCCCTTTGATAACTGTACCGCCCTATTGTTGATGGCCGAAAAATTAAAAGGCCTTTCATCTTTTAGTACTGATATTCGGGAATGTTTTGAAATTTCAGCAAAGTAGTTGAGCGTATCATCATGATCCGATTTATTGTCGATCACAAGAAGTTCATAGTTGGGATAATCGGTTTTTGATAAAATGCTCTGAATGCACTGCTCCAGAATGATTTTGTTGTTTCGGGTGGGAATAATAATGCTGACAAAAGGCAAATTTTGCGGAAGCTTGTATTTGATCCTGTAATACGACATGGGCAAAATTTCAACCTCAGCTTTCGTACCTGTTCTTTGCAAATGTTCCTGCAAAGCCCGTTGTCCAGCAATTACAGCATAAGACTTATTGCCTGTTTTTTCGGCTGTGCTTTCCTTGTGCTGCCGCCATTGATACAAAATACTTGGAATGTGGACAATTTGAGAAGGATCAATTTGTTCGATACAACGCAAGGCAAGATCATAATCCTGCGAACCCTCAAAACCTTGTCGAAAGCCTCCAACTTTTGTTATAATGGCTCTTTTGTAAACGGTAAGATGATTCGGAAAGTTCTGCCCCAAAAACAAGCTGTAATTCCAGTCGCACTTAAAATAGGGGTCAAGCCTTTTGCCTTTTTTGTCAATTTTATCTTCATCAGTGTAAATCAGCGCAGCATCAGGATTTTTATTGATAGCAGCAACTACATAAAAAAACGCATCTTGTGTAAGTAGATCATCATGGTCGAGCAGGGCAACATATTCGCCGGTTGCCAGCTTCAGGGCGCTGTTGGAAGCCTCGGAAATATGCCCGTTTTCATTTCTGAACAATACTTTTATTCGTGAATCTGATTTTTGGTATTCATGCAGGATTTTGAAGTGGCTTTGTTTTGTGGAGGCATCATCAGCAATGCACAATTCCCAGTTCGGGTAAATCTGCTTGCGCACCGATTCGATGGCCTCCTTCAGCCATTGCGGATTGCTGTTCCATGCCGGCATAATTACACTGATCAAAGGTTGGGTTTTAAAATCCTTTTGCAATGCTGTCATTTTTGCCAACACTTCCGCATTGAGCATTTCATATTGATGTATCCATTTTTGGTATTCTTTGGTATCAATGGCTGTATTTTGAAAAATGTCCGCATGCTTTAAAAGATATTTTGCTTTTACCTTAGCTTCTTTGAATCCCTGTTGAATAAGCACCTTCAATATCTTGATCAAAAAGACATGAATACCTCCCAACTCTTTAATAAAAGAGTAGAAAAACTGAAATTTTTTCTTAAGTCTTTGCATCAATGATATTTTGGATTTAAACAGAACAAGAAACAATATGATTGTTTATGACGGCAATTCTATGATTATTCATCATCCTTAAAAAAGCTAAGGTTGTTTTCTTCCAGAAACTTTAATTTTTTCTCAATCAACTTGTCATCCAGATAAACTTTAAAGTTTGCTTTCCGGTTACATTCTTCAATATTTCGGTTTTGAAGATAACATTCCACCCAGTTCTTTTTGCCTTCATAGAACCAGTTTATGACATTACTGGATGAAACGGTTGTTTCTTTTGCGAATAACAGTAACAAAAATCCAGCTAAAAACATATACCTGAGCCTGGGGTAATTTTTAAAATTTAATATTCCAAAGTAAATGGCAATCATTCCGGGTATGGTATAAGTTACATAGCGGGAAGTGAATGCTCCAAGAACCCCAAGACAAACCCTGCCAATGGCTGTAAATGCTATAAACAGCAAAGTAAACGAAGCCAGGTAAAAAATTACCGATGATTTTTTATCCAAAAATTTGACGACCCTGAATAGTGAAAAACCGAAAATTGCCACGAGAACTGAAAACAGCATGGCCGAATAAAGC
>JAIOZV010000278.1 GCA_021740425.1 Bacteroidales bacterium
CACAGAAGGGACAAAGAATTTACGGATGCTGATAAAAAAATATTCCAGCATATCCTATCTTTATCTCAATAAAAAAACAAAAAAAATAACAACAAACTTTCAAATCCAATTTTCTAAAAATCTACAAATTGTCATTATTTCAGGCAAGATGGATATGGAACATAAATTGCGAAGGCGAAGTAAATCATAAACCGTTATTTTAATTTAATAGTATTAATACACAAAATATCAATCCGTTGAGTATTTGAAAAGTAGTGACAATTGTTGATACAAACAAACATCACTATTTTTTTATGACAACTTGGCGCAAGAGAAAAAGACAAATATGTTTAAAAGAGCAGGATCACAGGAAATAATTTTATCGGATATTGCTGACAGCGAAACAGAATATATTCCATTACTTTCACAGGAAGATGAAGATCAGATGAACGCCGAGCAAGTGCCGGAAGTTTTACCCATTTTGCCACTCCGCAATACAGTACTCTTTCCGGGTGTTGTGATCCCGATAACGGTGGGTCGCGACAAATCCATAAAATTGATCCGGGAGGCCTATTCAAATAAAAAACCCATTGGCGTGGTAGCTCAAAAAGATGCTGAAACCGATGACCCCAAATCCGGCGATCTTTACAGCATTGGCACCATGTCGCATATTATGAAAATCCTGCAAATGCCCGATGGAAACACAACCGTAATTATTCAGGGAAAAAAGAGAATCAAAATCAATAAGATTCTTACAGAAGAACCTTATATTATGGGCGAAGTTATCAGTTTCGAGTCGGATAAAAAACACCTCGAAGATGATAAGTTCAACGCACTTATCTCATCACTGAAAGACCTTTCAATACAAATCATAAAACTTTCGCCAAATATTCCGAGTGATGCTGCCTTTGCCATAAAAAATATTGAAAGCACCGTATTTCTCGTAAATTTCGTATCAAGTAACCTAAACATCAAATTACCTGAAAAACAACATTTACTTGAAATTTCAGAAGTTACAAGCCGGGCAAAAAAAGTACTTGCTGCTTTGAGCAAAGAACTTCAAATGCTTGAATTGAAAAATGAAATTCAGGATAAGGTAAAAACTGACCTTGACAAGCAACAGCGTGATTACATCCTGAACCAACAGCTTAAAACGATTCAGGAAGAATTGGGCGGCAGCTCACAGGCACAGGAAATTGAGGAGTTACGCGAAAAGGCAAAAACCAAAAAATGGTCGAAAGATGTTGCAGAACTTTTTGAAAAGGAAGTGACCAAGACCTTGCGAATCAATCCGAATGCTATGGATTATTCCATTCATCTAAATTACCTGGAGACATTGGTTGATTTGCCCTGGAACGAATACACCAAAGATAATTTTGATCTGTCGCATGCCGGGAAAATACTCGATGAAGACCATTTTGGATTAGAAAAGGTGAAAGAAAGAATCATCGAATACCTTGCTGTGCTCAAACTCAAGGGCGACATGAAGTCGCCGATAATTTGTCTGCTTGGCCCTCCGGGAGTGGGAAAAACTTCGCTTGGAAAATCCATTGCCCGGGCACTTGAAAGAAAATACATCCGCATGTCGCTGGGCGGATTGCGCGATGAGGCCGAAATCCGCGGCCATCGCAAAACCTACATTGGTGCACTTCCCGGAAGAATTATTCAGAGCATAAAAAAAGCAAACTCCTCAAACCCTGTTTTTGTACTCGATGAAATTGATAAAGTAATAGGAGCCACGCACAACGGAGACCCTTCGGCAGCGCTCCTTGAAGTACTTGACCCGGAGCAAAACACCACCTTTTATGATAACTTTCTGGAAATGGAATTCGATCTTTCAAAAGTGTTGTTTGTGGCTACGGCCAACAGCCTCAGTACAATTCACCCCGCCCTGCGCGACAGGATGGAGATTATCGACATCAGCGGTTACTTGTTGGAAGAAAAAATTGAAATTGCAAAACGTCATCTGATTCCCCGGCAATTGAAGGAACATGGAGTAAAACCAAATCAACTTACATTTCCAAAGAAAACAATCGAAAAAATAATCGACAACTACACCCGCGAATCAGGAGTTAGAACGCTTGAAAAAAACATTGCCAAACTCATCAGAAACAAAGCCCGATTTATTGCAGAATCTGAAGAATACGACAAGAAAATCAGTGAGGAAAATATTGAAAAAATATTGGGTGCTCCCAGATTTCAGCGCGAAAGAGGAATAAGCAACAATTATGCAGGCGTTGTTACAGGTTTGGCCTGGACAGCGGTCGGGGGTGAAATTTTATTCGTAGAATCCAGTCTGAGCCCCGGAAAAGGACACATGACCATGACCGGAAACCTGGGAGAGGTAATGAAAGAATCGGCGACAATTGCCTATGAATATTTAAAAGCTCACTGCCACCATCTGGACATTGATCCTGAAATTTTTCTTAAATACAACCTACACATGCATATTCCCGAAGGTGCTACCCCTAAAGACGGACCTTCGGCTGGAGTTACCATGCTTACCAGCCTTGCATCCATCTACACCCAGCGAAAAGTGCGCGCCAGCATAGCCATGACGGGTGAAATTACACTGCGTGGAAAGGTGTTGCCGGTAGGCGGAATCAAAGAGAAAATACTTGCTGCCAAACGGGCAAAAATCGGAACCATCGTATTATCGAAGGAAAATGAAAAAGATATTTTGGAAATCAGTGAGAAATACATCAAAGGGCTGAGCTTTGTTTATGTGGATTCGATGATTGAGGTTTTAGATTTTGCCCTGCTCAAAGAAACCGTTGAGCATCCTTTAAAATTTAAACTGAATTAGAACCATAGATTTTTTAATATTTACACTCCAAAAACGCATTGCCATGCTAAAAGCAATAATCAACTTTAAAAATTACAGATGGGCAGCAAGAATTACAGGTTTTATCGGCCTTGTGCTGATTATATCTTTTATGTTGGGGCAGGGCTTTGAGATGATAAAAAGCCGGCATGCATCCTACGATTTGCTCTTCCTTCTCACCGTGTTTTCATTCTCATTTTTTGCCTACATCATCGGATGGATCATCGAAATTGTTGGCGGATCACTGCTTACGCTTTCAGGAATAGCCATTGCCTTTTTTGTAAGCTTTTCCGAAGCATTTTCAGGCATCGTTTATGTTTTGCTTCTCTCCTTACCAATTCTTATTCCGGGGATATTTTACCTGATGTCGTGGCGGCACAAAGTAATTCGCATGCAATCACCTTCTTAATTTTTGCAATGAAAATTCTTCATGCCATTCTGGTAAGGAGCAATTACCGCTATTTTGCCATGGGCTGGGCGCTGCTCATTATAATCATATCCACCATACCCAACCTTCCGCAGCCCGAAATTAAACCAGAAAAAGACTACCCGATAAGGTTGGATTATTTTTTCCATTTTATGGTTTACTTCGTGCTGGCATTTCTTGTAATTATCTGGCAGGTAAACGATCAAATAAAAATCAGGCCATGCAGGTTCATCATCATTATCTTTATAGGCTTGCTTTTTGGTTTTATTGATGAATGGCATCAGATGCTTATCCCTGGCAGAAGATATAACACTGTGGATTTTGTATCAAATGCCCTTGGCTTTATTTCGGGCATGGTGTTTACCTATCACTTCTTGCTTCAGTTTCTTGTTGTGAGAAAAAACAAGTTCAAAACAATAGCAGGACAATTATTTAGGGCTTGCTGAAAAACTCAGAATGTTGATATTTCGGTGCGCTGCACCTCTCGTTTCAATTCTACTTGATTTTTCTATAAAGATTATCGCCACTCTGTGGCTCATTTTTCAGGTGCAGCGCACCGATAATCTTTGTAGAATTTTGTAAGATGATATGTTTTAAGGTGCAGCGCACCGTAATATCTGATGCAAGGTTTTTTAATCAATATCCCCTAAATCCTTGCACAAGGAATCAGATATTAATGAAACAACTTCCAACCTTCCAATTAATTAGGTCTTTTTCAGCAACCCCTATTTATCCTTCAATAAATTTCCATGAAAAGCAGCCTGTTGAAGTTTAACTTTTTTCGCCCGTGAAATAATCAGCCTTAAACTGAAACAGCACATTGAAGGTTGTCAGGCTTCCGTAAATTCTGGTAATGTACTGCTGGAGATTCACTTTATCTTCATCTGACAGATTGCTGCTGTTGATTCTTTGTTCCATCACCCTGACCCTGTCGCGAACCATCACAATTTTATGGAAAAAAGTTTCGATGGGAATTTCTTTTGAGGCGAGGTCGGTTCGTCCGGGCTGCAAAATCATTTTCCCACCAGTCCATTTATCTCCCATTTCAACGATCTCCTGCAGGTCCGAATATCTCCTCAATACACGCACTATCATCGATTCTACCTGCTCATAACTAATCATATCGCGATCGGGCTCCATAACATCTATAATTTCTAAGCCCTGATAGCTGCGCGAAATTTTGCGCCATCCATGTTCCATAAAAACAATTTCAAAAGTATCGCTTGCTGCCTGAATAATCACTCCTGCTCCAAATTCAGGATGCTTTACACGTGAACCTATGCCTAAAGTTTGCTCTTCCATAATTGTATTTTTTAATAAAATATCAAGAAATTATTGATTAAAATATTGATTTATAAACGTTAAATTTCGGTTAAAAAACTATTTTTGCACCTCCAAAATTCGGAACGAAACAAAATTAAATTACAAATTTAAATTACTGGGAGGTAAAATGATCAAAAAATTATTTCTTTTTGCGACAGCAGCAATATTTATAATTGCCTGTAATAACACACAAACTGCATCGAGCGAACAAACTGCTGCTGCAGAACCGGAGGTAATCGCAGTGATGACTACTGCTGATTTCAACACACATCCGGAGGATTTTGTTGGCAAAGAAATTCTAATCGAAGGCACAGCAGTTCACGTATGCAAACATGGCGGCAAACGGATGTTTATCATAGGTGATACTACCGAGGTTGAAAGGATTCAAATCAAGGCAGGGAATGAAATTGATGCCTTCAATGTTGAACTCGAAGGTAGTGATGTAAGCATAGTTGGTGTGGTTGATGAATTGAGAATTGATGAACCATACCTCACTCAATGGGAAAATGAACTCAAAGCCGACAACCCCGAATCAGAACTCAAAATCCACAGAGGAGAAGAAGGCCACGAACATAACGAAGGCGACCCCAATGCCGAATTTGAGCAAATTGATGCCTATCGTGCTCAGTTAGCCGAACAAGGTGTTGACCACCTTTCCTTTTATTCCATCGTTGCCAAAGAATACAAAGTGAAAAAATAAATCGACTTTATAATTTTAATAAAGGCCCGGGTATTATTCTCCCTGGCCTTTTTTTTAATTCCCAAAGGATATGATGAAAATAAAATGGAGAAAATTCAACAGGGCAATACACCGCGATTTGGGCTATTTCTTTTTTGCAATGAGCGTTATTTATGGAATTTCAGGTGTTGCCATTAACCACATTAAAGACTGGAATCCCAATTACGACATTTCCAGTGAACAGGTAGATTTTGGAAAGCCGGTAAACCGGAACATTACAAAAGCTGAAGTTATCGAATTTCTTAAAAATTATGGTGAAGAAGAAAACTACAAAAAGCATTACTTCCCAAATCAGGAACTTTTTAAAATATTCCTTGATGGAGGAAGTGTGCTGATAAATATCTACACCGGCCAGGGCGAAATCGAAAAAATTCAAAGGCGGCCGATTTTACACCAGGTAAATTACCTGCATTACAACCCCAAAAAATGGTGGACCTGGTTTTCGGATGCTTATGCCGTGGCTTTGGTGGTGCTGGCCGTAACAGGATTATTTATATTGAAAGGGAAAAATGGTATCACACAACGCGGTGCATGGCTTACCATTGCAGGGATTCTTGTTCCTATTGCGTTTTTAATTCTATATTATTAATTCATTAATACCCCAAAGGACAGGTCTGTTGACTGTTTTTCCTTTCTTTGCGTGTCAATTTTAAATCATTTAGCCAATGGATACCAAAAGATCAAGCGGGATACTCTTACATCCCTCCTCGTTGCCGGGAAAATATGGAATTGGATCTCTCGGAAGAGAAGCATTTAACTTCATTGATTTCCTTGATAAAGCAGGTCAAAAATTATGGCAGGTTTTGCCCATGGGACATACCGGATATGGAGATTCTCCCTATCAGTGCTTCTCGATATTTGCAGGAAACCCCATTTTAATCGACCTCGAGGTTTTGATCAATGAAGGGTTACTTTTTATAGATGATCTGCCCAATGGCTTTCACCTGCCCGATGAAAAAGTGGAATAT
>JAIOZV010000279.1 GCA_021740425.1 Bacteroidales bacterium
CAGTGATTTTTCCTGTCCTGAAACTAAATCAGGTAATCTAAAATCGGGGGCTTTGAAGCCCAATGGTATTTGAATTGTTGGTGTTGCTGCCATAGTTTCTGTTTTTCCAATCTAACGATATTGAACAAGATTTGTTTAAAATATCCGTCTTTTTCCGTAAAAATGAAACAGAATATTCCCACAACTGATATGGTCAACATCTTCAACAACCTTACTCTTCCTGATATGGAAATAATTATAAATGTCTATTTTTGAAAAAAAAATTTCAAATCATGAAAACACAATTTTACGCTCTGTTCATTGCAATTTCTCTCCTCTCATTAAGCTCTTCAGCTCATGGGCAAAACCTTTCTTACTCGCAGCTTACCAGCGGGCTTGACACTCCCGGGTTCGACACCGGCCGATCAGATTTTTGCATGGACGATCTAAACATGGATGGCCATGTGGATATTATCACTATTGGTGATCATGGTTCGCCGCTGCTGGGAACCACCATGCATGGTATTTGCGTTTGGTTTGGCGATGGTCAGGGAAATTTTGAAAACAGCATGTCCGGTGATTTTGGATATGGAGGAATTGTGGTTGGCGACGTAAATGGCGATGGCTTTAAAGATGTAGGATACGGCATGCATCATAATTATTCATCTACAGATTTGGGCAACCAGATATTGGAAGTAGCCCTCGGCGATGGCACAGGTGTAAACTGGACGGCCTGGGATGATGGCCTGGCTACAAATGGTGAAGATTGGGGAATGTTCGGAACCGATTTTGGTGACGTGGATAATGATGGCGACCTCGACCTGGTGAGTAATTCGTTCGGCTCCGGCGCAGGTGTGCATGTTTATTTGAATCAGGGCGATGGTACCTGGGAACAAAGTTTTGGATTCCTCAACGGAAACTCAGATGATATTGTTGAATTTGGTGATTTTAACAGCGATGGCTATCTCGATTTTATCGCAACACACGAATTTGGTTCTGTGTATTTCGGCGATGGCACGGGCAGCTTTACAAACAACGACAATGGTTTGCCGGCACTAGGAACTTATCAGTTAAGAAGCGGTATTTCGGTGGGTGACGCAAATAATGACGGATCGGCCGATATTTCCTTTGTTACCAATTCGGGTGGAGTAGCCGTATATTTTTTTGATAAAAACATCAGCATGAGCTGGGTGAACATGTCAGGAAATTTGCCGCAAACAGGCAGTTATGATTTTACCGGTTTGGCCGATTTGAACGCCGACGGATTTTTGGATATTGCCGCCATCGAAAATCAAACCATTAGCTTCTGGTTGGGTGATGGACTTGGCAACTGGACTTTTGAAACTTCAATTTCGATTGATCCCAGTGCCGATGCCAAAGCCTTCAGGCTTGGTGGCGATTTGGATCACAATGGCCGCCCCGACCTGGTTTTGCTTGCCGAAGAAGGCACATGGATCAGCTACCGGAATTATTTGTATTGCTTTAAAGAAGATGCCCCCGCCGACAGCTTATGGATTATGCCTCAATTTCCAAAAGGAAACGAAAATTTCTATCCGGGATCTGTGCAGTTTATCGAATGGGCTTCCGAAGTTCCGGCCGGTGAAAGCAGCAGCGTAAGCATCGAAATTTCAGCTTACGGACCTGAAGGCCCCTGGTGGAAGCTTGCTGAGAACTTGCCCAACAACGGCAGGCATCAATGGACGATTCCCGGTTTTGGTTCGGAGGAAGTTTATCTGAAATTTACATTAGATCACGAATCCGGCAGCGCAACAGCCATCACACAAGCTGCATTCAATATTTTTGGGAATCCTACCTCAATCGAAAGTGAGCATAAGCAAACCGAAATGGCCGTTTATCCCAATCCCGGTTCTGATTATATCTTTCTCCTTAATTGCGAATCGGTTCAAAGTATCAATTTCAAAAATATCAACGGGAAGGAATGCTTTCAATTGGAAAAACCAAACGGCAGGATTGATATAAAACATCTCAGCAGCGGAATATATTTTTATGAAATAATTACTGAAAACGGCTCAAGGAAAAACGGGAAGTGGATAAAAAATTAATACACCTATAAAACCTCACATAAAAAAATGAATGAATTAGTTAATCCAAAAGAAATTATTTCACAAATCTATAACATCAGAGGCATGAAAGTAATGCTTGATTTTCATCTGGCAGGAATATACGAGGTGGAAACACGGGTTTTGAAACAACAGGTAAAATGAAACACATTAAGATTCCCGGAGGATTTCATGTTTCAATTGTCTGAGAGCGAATGGAAGGAGCTTATCACAATTTGTGATAACCTTGGAAAAATGAAATTTTCTCCAACTACGCCTCTTGCTTTCACTGAACAGGGCGTTGCAATGTTGAGCGGCATTTTAAGAAGCGAAAAAGCAGTAAATGTGAATATTGCCATCATGAGAGCTTTTGTAAAAATGCGCGAACTTATCGACGACAATAAAGGTCTGAAGAAAAAACTGGATGAAATGGAAAGTATGTACGATCAACAATTTCAGGTTGTATTTGAAGCCATACGGCAACTTATCGAAAAGAAAAAAGAGCCCGGAGCGCCAATAGGATATAAACTTTACGAGAAAAAATAAATTCCAAAAAATGAAACTACTTTACACATTAATTTTAATCATTGGAAGTTTCCTGTTCACCCCATTCGTTCAAGCCCAACCTTCCCTCTCCTACCAGCGTGTTACCAACGGCCTCGACGAACCTGATTTTGATGAAGGCCATACGGATTTTGTATTTGATGATATCAACATGGACGGTAATGTTGACATACTTTCGGTGGGCGATCACGGCTCCCCAAACTTTAATTCGGCACAACATGGTATCATGGTCTGGTTTGGAGATGGTAACGGAAACTTCGAAAACTATATGAGCGGCAATTTTGGATATGGCGGCATTGCCGTTGGTGATGTGAACAACGACGGGCACAAAGATGTGGGTTATGGGGTACATCACAATTATTCGGGTACAGGCTGGGGCGATCAATTGAACGAAGTGGTGCTCGGCGACGGCACGGGCATGAACTGGGAATTGTGGGATGAGGGACTTTCATCAAACGGCGAAACATGGGGCATGTTTGGGACTGCTTTCGCCGATTTCAACAACAACGGCTTTCTTGATTTGGTGAGCGTTTCGTTTGGCTGCTGCGCCGGATTGCATGTTTACCTCAACCAGCAGGATGGAAGCTGGGTACAAAGTTTTGGATTTCTCAATGGAGGCTCAGGATTTCTCGTAAGAACCTGCGACATCAACAATGACGGATTTATGGATTTTATTTCGAGCCATCAATATGGCGTGGCCTATTTTGGAGATGGAACAGGAAATTTTTTGAATAATGACTATGGTTTACCTACAAACGGAAATACGGCCATCTCAGGAATGGATATTTGCCGGATGAAAAACACCGGAACCTATGCCGTTTCGTGGGTTTCCAATGCCGGAGCCATCGAAGTGTATGGCTGGGAAAACAGCTCAGAAAGCTGGATTGATTATTCAGGAAACCTTCCAACTTCCGGTGTTTGGGAAATTTCGCAATTGCACGACATGAACATCGACGGCTTTGTGGATGTGATGGCCTATGGCATCAAACAATTCCAACTTTGGCTGGGCGATGGCCAGGGCAACTGGATCGAAGATGCCTTTATGGATGTTGGCGATGATCCCGGCTATGGAAATGCCATCCGCGCAGGCGGCGACCTCGACCATAACGGCTACCCCGACCTGCTCATTTTAGCCCAGGAACTCACCGGTACTTTTATCCAGTTCGACAAAAATATCCTTTATGTTTTTGCTGAGGATTCACCCGCCGATAGTTTATGGATAAAACCTGTTTTCCCCACCGGCGGAGAAAATTTTTATCCCGGATCAGTACAATTTATAAAATGGGCTTCTGAAGTTCCCGCAGGCGAGGGCAGCACCGTAAGCATCGAAATTTCAGCTTACGGACCTGAAGGCCCCTGGTGGATGCTTGCTGAGAACTTGCCCAACAACGGCAAACATCAATGGACGGTTCCCGATTTTGGCTCAGAGGAAGTTTACCTGAAATTTACTGTTGAACAGGGCCCCGAAACATCAACATCGATTACCCCTGCAGCATTTACCATCATTGGTGAACCTACAGAAATTGGAAATGAAATTCCGCAAATGCCGGTCGGTCTTTTTCCAAATCCGGGTGGAAATTTTGTGTTTCTGAAAAATCATAAGATGATTCAGCACATCCGTTTCAGTGATGTAAACGGAAAACCATGCTTTGCGACAGATCAGCCGGCTCATCAAATCCACCTGAGCCATCTGCCTGATGGTTTGTATTTTTATGAAATCATTTTTAAAAACGGAACCCGATTAAATGGCACGTGGATGAAAAGATAAATCAGAATAGAAAAACCAATTCCCGTCCATTTTTGCTTTCTTTGTTAAAGGCAACAATGTCCTGCCGACCCCGATTGTAGCGTAACATTTCACACATTCACAGCTTGATAGCCAAATTATGTGATTTTAAAATTTTGGTTATCAAATTTTTATTTTCTACTTTTGCCGCCCAATTTTCGGGAGGAACATATTGTGAATTATTTAAAAAATTTTGTAATACCCTTCCGTGGGCTCAAAACCGAAGTACATCACTTTGATTTTGTAGTAGATAATAAGTTCTTTGATGGGATTGAATATGCTGAATTTGAGCAAGGATTGGTAAATATTTCACTCGATCTGATCAAGCAGGAGCGAATGATGATCTTTGAATTTGAACTGAAAGGATTCGTGGAGGTGCCCTGCGACAGGTGTCTGGAACCTTTTAACCAGAACATTGAAGGTAGGGAAAGGCTCATTGTTAAATTCGGGGAAAAATATGAAGAACAGTCCGATGAGGTGATTTTAATCCCCGAATCTGATTACGAATTTGATATTTCACCTTACATTTACGAATACATCAATTTATTGCTCCCCATGCAGCGTATTCATCCTGACGATGAAAACGGAAACAGCTTATGCGATGAAGATATGCTGAACCGACTTACACCAGAGTACGAAGAACCTGAAACAGACCCACGCTGGGAAGCTTTGAAAAAATTAAAAAAATAAATAAATTTTTAGAAACATATAAACCTGAGATAAAATGGCTCATCCAAAACGAAAAGTATCGAAAACACGCAGGGATAAAAGAAGAACACATTACAAATCAGATCTCCCAAATCTGGCAAAATGCCCTACAACCGGCACAGTACATGTTTATCACCGCGCCTATTGGGTTGACGGAGATTTGTACTACAAAGGGCAACTTGTAATGCAAAAAACTACTGTTGAATAATCAGGTTTTACCCTGAATAAAGCAAAGACTGCAAAATCTAATGAAGATCGGATTGGACGTTATGGGCGGTGATTTCGCGCCGGAAGCAACTATTGACGGTGCTATCCTCGCCCGGGAAACGTTAAGTCCGGCCGATAAAATCTCTCTTATCGGTAAAGCAGATATCATTCACCACCTGCTGACAAAAAAATCGGCTCAACATGCCTGGTTCGACATTGTGAATGCCGAACAGGTTGTTGAAATGGCAGAAAAACCATTGAAAGCACTCACCGGAAAACCCGACTCCAGTATTTCAATTGGTTTCAAAATGTTGAAATCAAAAAAATTACATGCCTTCTGCAGTGCCGGAAATTCCGGTGCCATGATGGTGGGATCAATGTACAGTGTGGGAAGCATTCCGGGCGTAATAAGACCTACAACCATTGCACATGTTCCCCAGGAAAAAGGCGGTGAAAGTATCATTCTCGACATTGGCACCAACCCCGACACCAAACCTGATGTGCTTTATCAGTTTGCTTTGTTGGGTTCGATTTATGCCCGCGAGGTATTAAAAATTAAAAATCCCCGCGTTGGCCTGCTCAATATCGGCCATGAAGAAGGAAAGGGAAATCTGCTGTGCCAGTCGGCATACCAGATGATGAAAGACACCACCGACTTTAATTTTAATGGAAATATTGAAAGCCGCGACCTTTTCAAATCAAAAGATGATGTAATTGTTTGCGATGGCTTTACAGGCAATATCATTCTAAAGCAAATTGAAGCCATGTACAGATTACTCCAGAAAAGAAATTTGATGGATGATTATATTGAACGCTTCAATTATGAAATTTATGGAGGAAGCCCGGTTTTGGGTGTAAACTCAGCCGTAGTGCTGGGTCATGGCATTTCAAATCCGGCTGCAATAAAAAATATGATCTTACT
>JAIOZV010000280.1 GCA_021740425.1 Bacteroidales bacterium
TGCTTGATAAATCGACGAAACTCACACTTTGTCCTTCAAGGATAGAAGTTGGGTTTGCCTCGAAATCAGCAACCGGAGGAGAGGACGTGACAATAATAACAGTATAGTCTTCGGTTTCGCCATAAGTGAAACTGGTACATGGGTCAGAAGAACTGTTTTGCCAGTTGGCGCGGATGCGCATTCTTTTGGAACCTGCGAAAATTTCATCAGGCAATGTGAAATTTGTATTGTAAACTGTTCCAGCTGAAACAAGGTTAAAATCGGTAATGAGCCTTTCTGAAGCTTCAAATTCCCGGTCATTGTTAAAATCTATCCACATTGATGCATCCTGATCACTGTAGCCGGTTTTCCATTGCAAAGTATAGGTTTCTCCGGCCTCCAATTCTGTTGACATGGAAGTGAAATCGCCATAGCCGTTTGAGCTGCATCCACTGCTCATATTGCTGATGTCGTTGAGTGCGAATCCTGTAAAACCATCGCTGTAACTGCAATTGGCGGTAGGGTAGCAATAATCGGCAAAACTGAATTCAACATCCACCTGCTGGGAAATGCCAAAATCTGCCATGATTTCCAATACAGCTTCGGATATGTGACCGCCCGGTGTTCCGGCATCTGCGCTAACGGTAAATGTTGCAGAGGCAGTTTGTTGAGGATTTAACAAGCCAAAACCCTGAGCAGTGGTTGTTAGTATTGTAAGATAGGTGTCGGTAGTGCTTAAAATGCCGTTAACATTGTATGCGCTCGCACCTCCGTTGTTTTTGATCTGGATTTGCACAGGTGCAGTTTCTCCCGGGTCGAGGATGCCGTTATTGTTCCCATCCGAGTCAAGAACCATATAGCCATTCAATTCAATAGCCGGGGCATAAGCTAAGGCTGAAAAATAGCTTTGCCAGCTTGTTTTCGCCCCATCACTTGCTGTAAGCAAAAAATTTATTTCATGATCATCAGGCACATCCTGATCTACATCAAATACGTAAGCATCGTTGATTGTTACATTTGCTCCTGCGGCAATATTCCCAAAATATGCTGTATTGGTGCTTATTGTTGTAAAATTATCTGATGTGGATATTGTACCGCTAACATTTGAGGCAGCCTCAGTGCCCATGTTTTTAAGTGACACCGAAAGCCAGATTGTTTCACCATAATCAATTTGCCCATTACCGTTATTGTCGGTGTAGTCGTTTATTTCGTAAGCCTCAAAAATTACATAAGGCCCTGACTGGGCAACGACTTCAACGGAGGATTGGTATCTGAAATAGTTTTGTTTGCTTACAGTAACTATCATTTCTGACTGCGGCTCTTGTGGAGGGATTGTAATAGTAACCGCCGAGCCAGTTCCATTGGCAGTACCAATAATTTCACCATCGACAGTGAGTGCTATTAATGAACCCGCATTCGCAGTAACTGTAAATGAAGTTGTACCTGCATAAAGTATTGGATTGTGCACAACCGAAAGGTTTTCCGGAACTTCTGTAAAAAGCGTCATAAAAGCATCACCATGATGGTGAAACAGGCGGTAGGTAATTTGTTTACTATCGGAATTGTAAGGCCAGGATGATTGATACAGGAAATGCTTCCCTGCTGCATTGCCGAAGGCAGGCATCACAAAATTTACAGGAAATTCCGCTAAGTTTCCGGGCATAAAATCAGGGTGCAGATTGTCGAAAACTCCCCAAACGTACACATCGTTTACAAAGGAATAGGAAACTTCGGTTGCTGCAATAATGCCAAGAGCTCCGCTGTTTTGACCATTATATGTGAAGCGGTGAAACTTTTCAGCAAAACATTCGGAAGTATTATGAAATGCACCAGTCTGGCAATTAATAGAAAAAATGAAGGGCAATTTATTATCTGTATTGTTCAGGGAGCTAATACTGGAAGTGTTAAAAGCCGGTTCGCCCCAACCTCCGTAATAGCCATGATCGCGGTGTTGTAACATGTAAGAGCCATCATTTATGGCATTCACAACCTGCGTCGCAGTACCACCCGAAAATCCTCCCAATTCACCGGGAGTTGCTGTGATGTAACCCAGTCCGTTTGGCCCGAAATAATTGAGTACAGTGGCAGTATTCGGCGCTGTGGACCAAGGGTCTGAAGTGGGATTTCCGTCATATACTGCGTTGATTCGTACCGGATTTTTTCCCTGCTCATTTCTCAGGTAGCCACCCACTACTTCCGAGCAAATCTGAAACCAGCGCTCAGTTTGCCAGCCCAGGGCAGTGATCGGATGATTGTAAAAGTCGGCATCTGTGGGTGGATTTCTTTCATAATCCAAAAACTTGCTTATCATCACTTCGAGTTGAGCAGCGTTGTTGGCAGTAATCCTTGCAAATACAATATCCGGAAGGTCATTACCGGTAACATCTGCAAACCGGTTATCAGATACAAAATCATCATAACCTGCCGGATGGGTGTACCATTGTGAGGTAATTCCACCGGAACCGGTGCTATAATCGCCGAGCAGCAAAACTGCCGAAGGGGCAACCGCCCAATTATTGTAGGCATTATTCACATAAGTTTCGATGGCTGAAACAGTATTACCCCCAATTTCAGAGGTTGTTACGATTCCTGTTTTTATACCCTGAAGCGTCCTGAATGTTTTAATTGAGTCAGCCCACGATAGAAAATCAGGTAGATCAGGGCTAATGATGATATAATCATAATCCGGCGAATCGGATGGTGTCATTCGCCGCTTATTGTAATCCATATCGGGGAGCACCCCGGCGTTGAAGATTTCACCTGAAATGATCTGATCCCACCAGGGGCTTCGCAAACGTTCCTCACCAAATATTCGCGTTCCTCCTTCAAAGCCAATCTCGATCTCGATGTTGTAATAAACCACCAATTCTTTTGTAACGGGGTTATACTGAAAAGGGCTTATCGCAAGTATTACAGCATCAACACCCCTTATTTCGGTAACACCGGATAATTGGAAGGGTTGTTCAGGATAATACTGGTTTAATGAATAAATCTTTTCATTTTTTGAATATTTCACGGGCCCGTCTTCGGTATCCAACGGAATGCGTGGTGCAGGAGAAATGTTTACATTTTGATAAGTTTGGGTGTTAAATGATTTTACATTAAGCACCGCTGATGAGCCCTCAGGGATCGCAATAAATTTGCTGAATCCGGGCAGGTCGGGTGCTCCTTCGTTGTTTGGTAAAAAGCTCCCCGCCATTGCTAAGTGTTTCATCATTTCACCTTCAGCCTGAATATCTGATAGCGTAAAACTCCTGGTGGAAAAAGACAGGGATAAACCATCGGAGGATTGATTTTTTAATGTAAATCCTTCCTTTTCATTTGCATCACCAAGGTTAAATTGCTGTGCATGAAGCGTGGTGAACGTAAAGCTAAAAATTACGATTACGGAGAGTAAAAATTTTTGTTTCATAGAATTTTAATTTAAATGATTGTAAAATAAATTTACATTACATGTTTTATTTCGTAAAAATATAAAAAAATGATGCCGTTAAGTTATTTTTTACAGAAATAATATTTGAGATTTTGTTAACTGTTAAAATATTTTTAAAAAAAACCTTTCAATTTTAAGATTTTTTAATGTACCTTCGGTGCAATTATTCATCATTAGTAAAATTTTTTTACAAAGATTGAATTCTGATAGTGAACCAAGACCATTTATTTTTTTAACCTTCCCCTTAATATGCCAAAAAAAGTAAAACATTTTTTGTTTTTTTTGAAATAGAATTTAATAGTTGAAATGAAATAATTAATTTTAAACCAATAGTTTACGTTATGAAAAAGTTATTACAAATGATCTTTGTTGTTCTTTCGTCAGGTTTGTTCCTGATGGCAATTCCAAGCTCAAACATTTTGCAAGCAGCCGAACATCCTGAAATTGCAAAAATATGTTTTAGTTTCAGTAATGCTGAATCTGACCTGCCGAAAATCAGGCAGGGAGCTTTTGAAACAAACCCATCCGAAATGGAGCATTTCGCTTTTGAAGGAGGTGATCCTTCCATACTTTGGTCCATATTTCTTAATGAGGTTAAAATTGACGGAGCTGATGCCGGGGAAGGAGATGAACTGGCAATTTTTGACGGCGAGAAAATGGTTGGCCAGTGGACGCTCACCGAACCGGTAGTTCCGGGAACCTATATGCAATCACTCTTAGCTTACAAGACTTTGCTAAGCGGACAGGGATATTTACCAGGCCATGCTTTTACAATTAAATTTTGGGACAGCAGCGTAGGGCTTGAACTCGATTCACCAGAATATCTTTTTATCGATCCCTATGGTCAGGGACTCTACATGGATGATGTTTTTCCTGCTGTGGATAATTCCTTTAGCCTGATTAATCTCACTTTTACCACACCGATTATCCCTCAGGTGCCGGTACTTCTTTCTGCTGAAGCAGGCGATGGAACAGTTACTTTAACATGGGAGGCTGCGCAAAACAATTCCGAAACAGGCCATTTTAATTTTGAAGGCGGAGACCCATCAGTGCTATGGTCAGTTTTTTTAAATTCAGTTTCAATTAATGGTAATAATGCGGAAGCCGGTGATGAACTTGCCATTTACGATGGCTCAAAAATGGTTGGACAATGGACGTTGTCTGATGAAGTTATCCCGGGTACCTTTTATCAATCTCTCCTGGCCTACAAAACTTTGTTAAGCGGTCCCGGATATCAGGCAGGTAATGCTTTTAGTATCCGGTTTTGGGACGAAAGTGAAGGTGTGGAAACTGATATGTTTGAATATCAATTTATCGATCCCTGGGGACAAGGCTTGTATCTGGGTGATGTTTTCCCGGCTGAGGACAATGCTTTTAGCATTGCTGATCTCCAATTTCAAACCAACAGCTATGTGCCGCTATTTAATTTGTATTTTAATGATGGCACCTTAATAGCCGATAATATCGAAAATAATTCCTACACCGTTGAAGGATTGACCAATGGCACTGAATATTGTTTTTATGTAACCCAGATTTTGGAGGCCGGCAGCGAATCCGTTCCTTCCAATGCCCTCTGTGAAACCCCATTTGTACCTTGCCTGGATGCCATTGCCAACGCCGGATCCGATGCAACAATTACTTCCTTCGGCCAATTTCAGATCGTGGAGGCTTCGGCTGAAAATTTTGTATCCTTAAAATGGGAAACCGGCGGTGATGGAACATTTAGCGATATCTTGTCTGTCGATCCCACCTATTTTCCCGGACAGAATGACATTATTATCGGCACTGTTGAATTATGCATTACAGCCTATGCAAATCCGGGCTGTGATGATGATTTCGATTGTATGATCCTCACCATTGAGCAAGGCGTTTACTTTGAACCGGTTTGGACGACACCCTTTAACCCTATGTCTTTTTATATAATAACGGCAGCCTATGATGCTTATAATTTAGCTGCAGGCGATGAAGTAGGAATTTTTGATATTGACCCCTATTCAGGCTTGGAAATATGTGTGGGCAGTGCAACGGTTGGCGATGAGTTTGGAACTGAGGATTATCTTGAAATTATTTGTTCGATGGATGATGGTTCGAACCAGGAATCAGCCAATGGGTTTACCCCGGGGAATGCATTTATTTTTAAATATTTTATTCCCGGAACAGGGCTTGTTGAGGATGTTTCTTACATTTTTCCATACAATGGCTACGATGAAGTGTTTGCTCCACTGGGAAATGCAATTGTTGAACTTTTTGCTTCATCTGTTGCGTGCGAAAATGCTACGGCTAACGCCGGCGATGATGTCTTAATTTGTGTAGGGATGCAATATCAGCTTCAGGGAGAAGCAGGTAATTACCTTACACTGGAGTGGATCACAAACGGCGATGGTTATTTCGATGACCCGACACAACTGGACGCAAGCTACACCCCTGGTACAAATGACATTGCTATGGGAACAATAAACCTGTGCCTGACCGCACAAGCATTTGAGCCCTGCCAGGATGCCGAAGATTGCATGACCCTGACTATACAGGCTTTGCCGGTAATTTGCGCAGGAATGGATGCCAGTGTTTGTAATGGGGAAATTTTCCAGTTGGAAGCCACCGCCGAAAATTACCTGGCATTGCAATGGACAAGTACTGGTGACGGTTTTTTCAGTGATGAAAACCTCCTCGCCGGAACCTATACCCCCGGCCCCGGCGATATTTTATCAGGCAATGTTGAATTGTGCCTCAATGCCTCAGGAATTTCGCCATGTGGATATGTAAGTGATTGCATGATCCTCTCGGTAGTTGAAGGCCCTGAATTAATTTCC
>JAIOZV010000281.1 GCA_021740425.1 Bacteroidales bacterium
GAAAACAGCCATAATAGCATCTCCAATGAATTTATCAACAAATCCACCGAACTGAGTGATAGCCTTGGTCATTGTTGCCAGGAATCCATTTAGGACTTCGATAAGTTGGTTGGGGTCTAATTTCTCTGAAAGTGAGGTAAAACCGCGGATGTCCATAAATAAGACTACTACCTCCTTTTCTTCACCCACAAAATTGGTGGCACCTGCGTTGTTTAGCAGGAAATCTATTTGATCATGTCCAATGTATCTGCCTGCTGAGTGCAGCATCCAGGAGTCCTTATGATTTTCCCTAAGCTCATTTTCTATTTCTTTCCTACAAGACACTTCTTCAGTGGAATCAAGATATTTTAGGGCCCTCCGGTATAAATGTCCGGAGTATTCATTTTGTTTTACTGTCTTAGCAATATCAGCGAAATTTTTCAAAAACTTTGCTATTTCTACATTAGTAAAGCTTAATTCAATGTCAAAAATTTTAAGTGCCTCTTCAAATAATTTTAGAGATAACTTAAAGTTTCCTTCCAGATACAATATTCGGGCTTTTATTTCAATGATCCTTCCACGAAAGTTTTCAATGAAAAATTGGGCAACAAGGTTTTTATTTATTATTTTTTCGGCTGCATTAATCGCAAATTTTGCCTCTTTAAAGTCTTTGGTAATTAGGTTTACTTCAGCTTGATTTAAGTAATTGAATACTAATCCTGTATAATTATTTGTGGATTTATTTAGTATATAACTTTTATCGTTATTTTCTTTGGCCGTTGTGTACTTTTGAAGTTGCATGTAGCAGTTGGAAATTGTGGAAAGGAGTTGGGCTTTGAGATTGCTATTTTCAGTTTCAGTTTTGAAGATTATTTCATAGTCTTTTTTTAAATATCTAATTGCTTTGTCAAAGTCACCTATTTGCATGTAAAGGCGTCCTATATTTCCGGTTGTAATTGCAAGACCTACTTCATCATTACTTTGTTCCTTAATATCAAGTGCTTTTTGAAATTCGATTTTTGCCTCATTTAAGTATCCTTTTGAAACCAGAAGCTGGCCATATGTGTCAAATATGCGCGCGAGGTATGCAGTAGCTTCTCCTGAGCCGATTTTTTCAAGGATAGCAATACTATCATTTAAATACAGAGTTGGGAAATAGGGGTCGTTATCTATTTTCCATGTTTTTATTGCTTTCATGTGTTTTAATACCCCAAGATCCATGGAATTTAAATCCCTTTCATTATCATCAAGGTATTTAATCAAAATTGGGACTTCATGTTCATAATGCCTCAAGTTGCCCACTATTTTAGTAAGAATATTTAGTATTACTACCAAATGACTGCAAACAAATTGGAAATTATTTGAATTAATACAGTTCCTTTTGTCGAAAAGGTCGATCAATTCACAACTTCTGGAGTGCGGAATCCCAATATCGTTTAATATTTTTGAAACCTTTTTATTTACTTCAATCATTTTTTAATAGTTAAATGAGAATATTATTTTCAAATATAATTGAATTTGCTTCAATTGAATTAATAACTCACCATTGATTTTTTTTATCAGAATTGATTATGTGAGATATTACACCAAGATCTACCACTATTTGAATATTAAAATCATATTAAATAACTGTTTCTCATCTGGAAGAATTGAAAAATTCCGGGACTTTTTTTTACTTTTGTGTCAATAATTGAATTAAAAATTATAAAATTTAAGAAATGAAAACAATAGATAATTTAAATTTCAATGGCCTCAGGGCTATCATCAGGGTGGATTTTAATGTGCCTCTCAACGACAAATTTGAAATCACCGATCCTACACGTATTGATGCCGCTATTCCTACAATCAACAAGATAATAAAAGATGGAGGTATGGCCATTTTAATGTCGCACCTCGGCCGTCCCAAAGAAGGACCTGAAGACAGGTTTTCACTCCGACATCTCCTCCCTGCACTTACCGAAAAGCTGGGCGTGGAAGTGAAATTTGCCAGCGACTGTATTGGCGAGATACCGCGCAAAGTATGCGCTGAACTGAAAAACGGTGAGGTATTACTCCTCGAAAATTTGAGGTTTTACAAGGAAGAAACTAAAGGAAACCGGGAATTTGCCAAAGAGCTTGCCTCCCTGGCTGATGTATATGTTAATGATGCTTTTGGCACTGCCCACCGCGCGCATGCTTCTACCACTATAATTGCTGAGTTTTTTCCCAGGGATAAATACTTTGGTTATGTGATGGCCAATGAGTTGGCTCATATCAATGCCGTCTTGGTGAACAACAAGAAACCTTTTACAGCCATTTTGGGTGGAGCTAAAGTTTCAGGAAAAATTGAGATCATCAAAAACCTGCTCGATAAAGTAGATAACCTGATCATTGGCGGAGGTATGATGTTTACATTCATCAAGGCAATGGGTGGTAAAATTGGAAGTTCACTGGTTGAAGATGATTTAATCGAAACGGCAATGCAGGCCATCGAAGATGCAAAAGCCAAAGGTGTAAACCTGCTGATTCCCGAGGATGCAATAATTGCAGATAAATTTGACAATGAGGCCAACAAAAATGTTTGTGCTTCCGATGAGATTCCCGATGGTTGGATGGGCCTGGACATTGGCGAAAAAACCATGGCTAAGTTTGCCGAAGTAATCGCAAACTCGAAAACCATTTTGTGGAACGGCCCCATGGGTGTTTTTGAAATGGAAAACTTTGCTGAAGGCACAAAATTCATTGCCGAAAAAGTGGCAGAGGCAACCTCAAAAGGTGCATTCTCGTTGATTGGCGGTGGTGATTCTGTAGCTGCTATCAATAAATACGGGCTTGCTGATAAGGTAAGTTATGTTTCTACCGGAGGTGGAGCTATGCTTGAATTTATAGAAGGCAAAGTGCTTCCCGGTGTGCAGGCCATCGAAGATTAAATTAATGTTAACAAAAGATACGAAAACGGGCATGCTGAAATAAGGCTGTCCGTTTTTTTTAGAGATGCATTGCAAAATATTTACGACCTTTTTTAAAACTGTTCATTAAAACTAATTTATCATGAAAAAGATACTTCTTGCCATAGTTGTTGCATCTGTATTTTCTATTTCGGCAAGTGCCCAAATTCCGGGAAATGCTCCCAAATCTGGTAATTCGATAAAACTTGAAATTACGCCCATGGTCGGATATTTCTTTGGAGGAAATATAAAACTTTACGAGGGTAAACTCAAAATCAGGGATAATGTATCGTATGGTGTAATTGCCGGACTTCCTTTGCCAAATGGTGTAACCTTCGAGTTTAGCTATATCGGAATGCCGTCAACTGCGCAGTGGCGGCCATATTTCAATTATGAAAATCAATATCCTTCCAGAGATTTTGACCTGAATGTAAATTATTTTAATCTTGGAGGGGTTCGCAACATTCCTTTGTCAGATAAGGTAAAAGGTTTTGGCGCTATGCGTGCCGGGGCAGCTTATTTTAATAGTTCAGCCGGAGATATTGATGATGTATGGCGTTTTGAGATTTCATTGGGTGGGGGCCTCAAAGTTTATCTCAATGATAAAATCGGGTTGCGCTTTCAGGGAAATATGCACTTACCCCTGGTCTTTTCGGGGGGAGGAATTTTTTGTGGCATTGGCACAGGTGGCTCGGGCTGCAGTGTGGGCGTGGGTTCTACCTCAGCCATTATTCAGGGTGATCTTTCCGGTGGCCTGATTTTCAGACTTGGAAATTAACTTGCTTTTAATTTATTTTGCCATCAGTAGCGTTTTTTATTCAAACAAATACTATGGAAGCATTAACCACAATTGTTGAACAACAAAGGCAATTTTTTCATGATGGCAAAACCAAAAATCCAAAATTTCGAAAAGAGCAGCTCAAAACATTTTTAAAGACACTCAAAGAAAACGAGCAATTGCTCATCGATGCTGCGTGGAAAGATTTACACAAATCTGAGTTTGAAACCTACGCCACGGAACTCGGGCTGGTATATGGCGAAATTGAGTATGCCATCAGGAAAGTACAAAAGTGGGCTAAGCCAAAAAACGTAATCACAAACTTGCCAAACCTTCCCGGGAGCAGTTTTATCAAACCCGAACCTTTGGGGAATTGCCTGGTTATTGGTGCATGGAACTACCCATATTTGCTTACGCTGGGACCTGTTATCGGCGCAATGGCTGCCGGAAATACTGTTTTATTAAAACCCAGTGAAATTGCGCCATCATGCTCGGCAGCTCTTGCCAAAATCCTGAATGCTGCCTTTGACCCGGGATATTTTTATGTGCTTGAAGGGGGCATAGCTGAAACACAAGCCTTGCTTAAGCATAAGTTCGACACAATCTTTTTTACGGGCAGCACCCGCGTGGGAAAAATCATTTACAAGGCTGCCGCAGAAAACCTAACTCCGGTAACCCTTGAGTTGGGTGGCAAAAGCCCCTGCATAGTCGATCAGGATGCTGCCATAAAAGTAGCAGCCAGGCGCATTGCCTGGGGCAAATTTATCAATGCCGGTCAGGTTTGTATTGCCCCGGATTATTTGCTTGTGCATAAAAATGTGAAAGATCTGTTGATCGAGAAAATCAAAGAATATCTTATCCAATTTTATGGTGAAGATCCACAGCAAAGTCCCGACTACGTCCGTATTGGAAGCCGTCCTAATTTTGAAAAGCTGAAATCATTAATCGACCCGGCGAAAGTGTATTATGGCGGGCAATCCGATGAAAAGGATTTGTATATCGCACCCACTATTCTGAACAACGTGAGCTGGGAGGACAAAGTGATGCAGGAGGAGGTTTTCGGGCCTGTACTTCCGGTGCTTGTTTTTGATGATTTTATGGAAACCATTGCCCTGTTGAAGAAACTTCCAAAACCACTTGCGCTTTATTATTTCGGGCATAACAAAGGCAAGCAGAATTTGATTTTGAACGAACTGAGTTTTGGTGGAGGTACCATCAACGATGTGGTGATGCACATCAGTAACCCCGGCCTCCCCTTTGGCGGGGTTGGCAATAGCGGCTTTGGGAGCTATCACGGCAAAAAAGGATTCGAAACATTCTCGCATCATAAGAGTATTATGAAACGTGCGGATTGGATTGATCTCCCCTTAAAATATCCTCCCTATTCAACCGGAAAGTTAAATGTTATAAAAAAGCTTTTATGATGCTATTCACCAAATTAATACAATCTTCTGCCATAAATCAAATTTTTTAAACCATCCTTCGGGAAAAATATTCAATGCTGAAAACCCCATCATACCGGCAAATCTGGATCATTTCATATCCGATCATTCTCAGCCTGCTGGCTCAAAATATTATCGGTGTAGTTGATACTGCTTTTTTAGGAAGGGTAGGGGAGGTTGAATTGGGCGCTTCGGCTATTGGCGGGCTTTTTTACCATGCCATATTTATGCTGGGCTTTGGTTTTGGCACTGGGGCACAAATACTGATGGCCCGCCGCAAAGGAGAAGGGCTTTTTAGTCAAATCGGTAAGATTTTCGATCACACCCTCTACATTTTTGCAGCCTTTAGCCTTGCGATAATCATTTTTACGCTTTGGCTGTCGCCGATGTTTCTTGGGAAATTCATGAGTTCAGAAGCGGTGTATCATGCCTCAGTCCGCTACCTCGATTTTCGGATTTGGGGAATTATGTTTGCCTTCACCAATGTAGCTTTCCGCGCATATTATGTGGGCATCGCCAAAACCGGATTGCTGGGATGGAGTGCCGGAATCATGGCTGTGGTTAATATCATTTTGGATTATGCCATGATATTTGGGAATTGGGGATTCAGTGAAATGGGAATAGAGGGAGCGGCACTGGCATCAGTAATTGCCGAGGGTGTGTCGGTTGTTTTCTTTGTTGTGGCAACGCTGCTCAACAGGTCAAACCAGAAATATCATATTTTTCACCTTCCTCGTTTCGATCGTGAAATTGTGCGCCGCACCTGGAATATCTCGGTTTTTATCATGCTTCAAAATTTTGTTTCCTTGTCGGCCTGGTTTCTGTTTTTCCTAATTATCGAACAAACGGGCGAAAGGCCGCTGGCCATCTCCAACATTATCCGCAGCTTGTATTTATTATTAATGATTCACGTATGGTCGTTCAGTGCTTCGGTTAATTCTTTGGTGAGCACTGCCATCGGAGAGGGAAATAGCAATGCCGTTTTTCCCATCATTCATAAAGTAAACAAAATGGGGATGACCATTTCGCTGGTAATTATTGCCATCGCAATATTTATTCCTGAAACCCTGCTTCGCAT
>JAIOZV010000282.1 GCA_021740425.1 Bacteroidales bacterium
TTGTTAAATTTTTACAGATAATTAATCAATATAAACATTGATTAATATCACTTTATGGCAATGTTGTTTTCGTCTCCAATACTATTAGCATTTTATCAAATCGCTGAATGTAAAATGGTTAATAGAAGAAATGCTTTATATTAACCCGATTTTACAATCATTGCAAGCCCACCTTTGAATTACTGGTAGCTCTGCGAATTGCTTGTTTGTAAAAATGATCAAGCCAACAGGATTGAATCTTTTTTAGCTTTGCACGCAAATTTTAAAACGTAATTTCACATGTTCATATTAATGGTAATCGTGTTCATTGTGGGCTATGCAGCAATAGCTCTTGAACATCCTTTAAAAGTAAACAAGTCAGCCACAGCGCTGCTACTTGGTGTAATTCTTTGGGTATTGCTTATGTTTGGAGGTGAGTCGCTGCTGGTGAACACCGCTCATTATAAGGAATATCTTAGTCAGGTTATCGGGGGAGACTATGCAAGTTGGTTAACACACTCTGCCCTCCTGGAGCATTTAGGCGAAATATCCGAAATTATTTTCTTCCTGCTTGGTGCAATGACCATTGTTGAACTTGTGGATTCACATGAAGGTTTTGCCATTATCACCGATAAAATTAAAACCACCAAAAAGATTAAACTACTTTGGATATTAAGTATCCTTACCTTTTTCATGTCGGCAGCTCTCGACAATCTTACTACATCAATCGTAATGACAGCTCTGCTCAGGAAACTGATAGCTGATAAGGCTGACCGCTGGTTTTTTGCGGGAATGGTAATTGTTGCTGCCAATGCCGGAGGTGCATGGTCGCCCATTGGTGACGTAACTACTATTATGCTTTGGATTGCAGGAGATGTTACCACCGTGAACATCATTGTAAAAACCCTGTTGCCAAGCCTTGTATCGATGATTGTACCTTTAGCCATCCTCTCGTTTACCATGAAGGGAAATGTGAGAAGTCCGAAATCAGCATCTTTGGATAAACTTGATCATGGTAGCGATCCCACCACACCCTTTGAACGTAATCTCATATTCTTTATAGGTGTTGGATCACTTTTGTTTGTTCCGGTATTCAAAACAGTTACCCACCTCCCCCCCTACCTTGGCATGCTTTGGGGGCTTGGTTTGCTTTGGGTGATAACCGAAATCATACATAAATCCAAAAATGAAAACCATAAAACCTATCTTTCGGTGGTTGGTGTGCTTCGCAAAGTGGACGTGCCGAGTGTACTGTTTTTCCTTGGAATTCTTACTGCAGTGGCAGCACTTCAAACAGCCGGGCATCTCTACCTTCTTGCAGACTGGCTAAATGTAAATGTTGGCAATCTTTATTTGATTAATATCATCATCGGGGTGTTATCATCGATTGTTGACAATGTTCCTCTGGTTGCCGCAGCAATGGGAATGTACAACTTTCCACCCGACCACTATTTTTGGGAGTTTCTGGCCTATTGTGCCGGAACGGGTGGAAGTATCCTGATCATTGGCTCTGCTGCCGGTGTTGCCGTAATGGGCATGGAGAAGATCGATTTTATCTGGTATCTCAAAAAAATTAGTTTACTGGCTTTGGTGGGATATTTGGCTGGTGCCGGAGTTTACTTTCTTCAGGAAGAAAGTGGCCTTCTTAATTTTACTCATGAATCAAATGAAATTGTTCTTGATCTCAATGATGAACAAGCAGTTTCGACATATATTTTTGGACATGAATTCTATACAAAAGCCGGAACCCACGAAACAGAAGTCGGTAATCATGGGGGCGAAAACGGAGCCTATTTGCACTTTGTAAGAGTTCTTGAAAAGGGAAAACTACAATATGGATATTCTAAAAAGATCATCGAAAATGGTGCAGAAAGTTGGGAAGGAACCATACATGACGGAGCATATAAAATAGCACCGTATAAAAATAATATGGTTAAAGTTCAAATTCTTGAACAGACCTATTATCTGAATAAAGCCGGACAAATCTTTGAAAAGGATAATGAATCTGCTGATGATTTTTCGGTGGAATGGAATTTGAAAAAATTTGAAGAATAGTATAGTACAGAGCGAAATATTACTTGAAAATCCCGGTTCACCACAACCGGGATTTTTCTTTTGTCTTATTGCCCATTTTTATAATAGCCAATAACTTTTAAACTCTAAGTGATAAAATGACTTTGTTCATGAAACGCCCCATTATTCAGATTGCAGGGATATCCTCTTTAAAAGAAGCATTGATGGTTGCAGCAGCAGGGGCAACTCATCTTGGGTTTCCTTTCAGGTTGGATTTTCATCGTGAAGACTGCTCTCCATCCGATGCGGCCCGGATTATCAGTAAACTTCCTAAGGGTGTTCAAGCGGTTTTGATAACCTACCTGAGCACGGCTGAGGAAATCGCTGAGCTGATGAAGTTGCTTTCCTGCAATATTGTTCAGCTCCACGGGGATATTTCAATGCAGGAAATTCTGCATCTCAGAAAGATAGTTGCAAATGTTGAAATATGGAAAAGTTTGATCGTAAACCCGATAAATTCTGATTTTACTTTACAGCTTTTAAAAAAGTTCGAACCCCTGGTGGATGCCTTTATTACCGATACTTTCGACCCCGAAACCGGTGCATCGGGAGCAACCGGGAAAACCCATGACTGGAATGTGAGCAGAAAAATAACTGATGAAAGCAGGAAACCGGTTATTGTTGCAGGAGGGTTAAATCCTCAGAACGTATTTGAATGTATTAAATTTACCCGACCTGCAGGCGTGGATGTTCACACAGGCGTTGAAGGTGAGGATGGTTTAAAAAGGCAGGATTTGGCAGAGGCTTTTGTGAAGCACGCATTAAAGGCTTTTCAGGAAATCGATCAGGAATAAAAAATGATACCGCCTGAACTGTCCCTTGTGGCACCGGTAACTGAGGAAAAGGTGTTGATTTTATTTTTTGACCTGAGCCATCCAAGGTAAGCAAAAACCAGGGCTTCTTTAAAATGGATCAGGGTTTTGTCGGGGATCACAATCTGGTGTTTAATATGTTCACGAATTCTGGAGATTAAAAACCCGTTTTCCGCTCCGCCACCTGTAATTAATAAATTCCCTAAAGGAAAACCCGAAACAGTTTTTGCTGTTTGCATGGCAATATGTTCGCAAAGCGTGGACAAAACATCCGTGATTGGGATATTTTGATTTATCAATGGTAGAAATGATGTTTCCAGCCATTCTCTGCCCAATGATTTTGGGGGCGTTTTTGAGTAATAATCCAGTTGGTTGAGTTGTTCGAGAAGATCAACATTCAATTTTCCCTGCGCTGCCAAATGTCCGTTTTTGTCGAAACCAAAGCCCAGTTTTTCAGCAAAATGATTCAATGCTGTGTTTGCGGGGCAAATATCAAAGGCAATCCTTTTACCTTGAATATCCATGGATATGTTTTCAAAACCCCCAAGGTTGAGGCAAAAATCATATTCTCCAAACAGGTGCTTGTCACCCACCGGAACCAGTGGTGCTCCCTGTCCGCCCAGGGCTACATCCAGAGATCTGAAATCGCTGATTATACTTTTGCCGGTTTTGGCAGCAATGGCCGCTCCATGACCAATCTGAAGTGTAAAGCCCCGATCAGGTTGATGAAAAATTGTGTGCCCGTGCGAGGCAATCCACTGCACCCTGATTTTATTACTATCTATAAAATCGTTGGTCAGCTTGCCAAGGTAGGTTCCATATTGCAGGTCGAGACGGGTAATTTCCAAACCCGAAAGTGAAGGAGCTTTTTCAAGCTTTACTTTCCATTCGGCAGGATAAGGAATGGTTTCGGCGGCAAGGATGTTAAAGTGGACTTTTGTATTGCTTTCCCAAAATTCGCAGCAGGCAATATCCACTCCGTCCAACGAAGTTCCCGACATCAATCCGATTACCGTTTCAGTTTTCAATTACAAAACCTCCAATATTTTTTCAAGTTGTATTCCACGGGAGCCCTTAATTAAAATTGTAAAACCTTTCATTTGCAACTTTCCGATTTCTGCAATTGCTGAGTTTACATTTTCAAAACTTGTAAGTTCCTTATGGGCTCCTGAAAATTTATTGAAATTTTCACCAATCAAAATTATTTTCTCAAAAGCACATTGCCTGGCAAGATCTATAATTTGTTGATGCAAAGATGTGGCTTCCTTTCCAAGTTCGCGCATATCACCCAAAATTACCACCTTGTGATGATAAGGCGCTTCGGCAAAATTTTCGATCGCCAGCTTCATGCTGCTGGGATTTGCATTGTAGGCATCCATCACAATTTTGTTTTTATGGGTTTCGAGCCACTGCGAGCGGTTGTTTTTTGGCACGTAAGCAGCAAGTCCTGCAACAATTTTTTCAGGAGCAACTTCAAAATATTTCCCCATACATGCTGCTGCCAGCATGTTGCTAAAATTGTAACTGCCAACAAGCATTGAATTTACCTGAAAGATTTCATTATCCAACTTCAAATTGACGGAAATGAATGGGAATTTCCCTGTAACTTCTCCCTGCATTATGGTGCCGGAGGAATTACCATAAAGTATCCTTTCTATCCCTGATGATTTCATCATCAGCAAAGGGTCATCAGCATTTACAAATAATTTTCCACTGCGTTTTTCTATAAATTTATAAAGCTCAGTTTTGGCTTTTATCACTCCCTCGAATCCCCCAAATCCTTCGAGGTGTGCTTTGCCAATATTGGTGATGATGCCATAATCGGGTTGTGCAATTTCACACAAAGCTGCAATTTCACCGGGATGGTTGGCTCCCATCTCGATGATGGCAATCTGATGTTCGCTGTCAATGGATAATATCGAAAGGGGTACGCCTATATGATTATTCAGGTTGCCTCCTGTTGCAAAAGTATGAAATTGCATACTTAGCACGCTTTTGACCAATTCTTTGGTGGTGGTCTTGCCATTGGATCCCGTGATGCCGATCACCGGAATAGAAAGCCTGTTGCGATGCATGATGGCAAGCTTCTGAAGGGTTTCCAGAGTGTTTTCCACCTTAAAAATCCCATGGCCAGACGATAGTAAAGGGTCGTCCACAACTGCAATTTTTGCTCCTTTTGAAATGGCAGTTTCAGCAAATTGATTCCCATCGAAGTTATCGCCTTTTAAAGCAAAAAAGATACAACCCTGATGGATGTTTCTTGAGTCGATGGAAATACCTGAGGAAGTTTTAAAGGCATTGTAAAGATCTTGCAGAGAATCTTTCATACTGGAAAATGTGAGATAATAAATAAAAAAGCTGTGTCAGGTTTTATCAGCTTTCCAATCAATGGATTCAGCCAATACTCAACACAGCTTTAGGTTCGAAATTTTTCTTTTTATCTGATAGGCGTACCTACGCGATCCATGGCACATCTAAAACCAATAAAATCGGTTGCTCTGTTTTGATCCAGAAAACGCCTTACTCCCGGACTGAGATAATAAGCACCATCTTTCCACGAACCACCTTTGTAAACTCGTGCCTGGTCGTTGATTAAACTACTGCTTTCGTTATACATTTCAGTGGTTGATCTGCTGTTGTTATTGGTTTGCGTCCACTTTCCACGATCGGCGATCGATTGGTTATCACCATCAAGATAGTTTACATTGTTGGCTTCACGGTAATTAAACCTTGATTCAGCTTCAGCGGGCGTTATTTCACGATAACGAATTCTTCCCAATGAATCTTTTTCAGCAATTTTATCTTCTTCATCCAAAAGGGGTGTAGTAAAAACATTCCCTCTGTAAGGGCTAAAATCAGCTACATCTTCATGACTGAGTGGTCTGTAAACATCCTGAGTCCATTCGGCAACGTTAGCTGCCATATTGTATAAACCAAAATCGTTAGGAGGATAAATGCCAACAGGAGCAGTAATATCAGCGCCATCGTTAAGGCTACCTGCAATACCCATATAATCGCCCCTGCCTCTTTTAAAGTTGGCCATAAATTCTCCGTAACTGTTTTTGCCATCCGTATCTCTCACAAGGTGCCCCGACCAGGGATATATCCTGCGTTCGGTAATCATTTCATATTCGCCATAGAGGCCAAGTGCTGCATATTCCCATTCTGCTTCGGTAGGCAGGCGGTATTTTGGGAGTAAAATACCATCTTCCATTCTCACGCGACGCTCGCCGGTACCTGTGGGATCGAGGTCTTGCAAGGGTTCATTAACCAAACCGTCATATTGGCCGGTGAGGTAGGCTTCGGTATTGAAGT
>JAIOZV010000283.1 GCA_021740425.1 Bacteroidales bacterium
AAGTGTATCGCAGGGCAGCTCCGAGCAAGCCTCATCGGCTGAGGAAATCTCAGCATCTATGCAGCAAATGTCGGCAAGTATTGCTCAAAATACTTCCAATGCCCAGCGCACAGAGGATATAGCATCTAAGGCCACGAAGCATTTAAAAAGTGGCAGCAATAATGTAAGCCTTGTAACTGATGCCATAAAGGAAATTGCAGAAAAAATTACCATCATTGGAGATATTGCTTATCAAACCAACATATTATCGCTCAATGCCGCGGTGGAAGCTGCAAGAGCCGGTGAACACGGCAAAGGCTTTGCAGTAGTGGCTGATGAAGTAAAAAAACTTGCCGAGCGGAGTCAGGCAGCGGCAACAGAAATCGATAAAGTTTCCGGGTCAGGGGTAAACCTTGCTCAAAAATCCCGTCAATTGTTCAACGAAATAGTTCCTCAAATTGAAGATACACTAAAACTTGTTCAGGAAATAACCGCCTCCAGCCTCGAACAAAATTCAGGGGCTGAACAGGTAAATGATGCCATTCAGCAATTTAGCCAGGTAATTCAGCAAAATGCTGCTGCCGCCGAAGAAATGGCGACAAATTCCGAAGAGTTGGCGAGCCAGGCAGGGTACATGCAGGATATGATCAGTTACTTCAAAACCAGCCAAACCAAGAAAAAGAAAGAAGTTTCGGACACTTATAAAAACGCCAACAAACCCAGACTCAAGCCTGCCGATAAATCTCTTCAGATAAAAAGCAATCAAAAACACGGTGTAAATTTAAGGCTTGGAAGTGATAATTTAGATCAGGAGTTTGAAAAGTATTAACCACTAATGATGAATATTGAAATCGGGTGAATGATAGCGAAATAAATAAAATTTACAAGGCAGAAATGTCGGATGCCGAGTTTTTAAAACTGAGCGAATTTATCTTTCGTGAGTACGGAATTAAACTGCCTTTGCACAAAAAACTGATGCTCCAGGGGCGATTACGCTCACGATTAAAAGAAAGAAACTATCATACCTTTGGAGAGTACCTCAATTTTCTTTTTAGCAGTGAAGGGCAGCAAATCGAATTGATTCACATGATTGATGTGGTAACCACCAACAAAACAGATTTCTTTCGCGAACCCGATCATTTTGACTTTTTATTCAATACCATCTTATCAGCCTTTCAGCCACAAAGTATTGGCAACAATGCTTTTAAAATATGGAGTGCCGGATGTTCCACTGGTGAGGAACCCTACACCATGGCAATAATTTTAAGTGAATTCAAAGCTTTACATCCAGAATTCAATTTTGAAATTTTAGCTACCGATCTCTCTTCACGGGTTATTGAGCAGGCTTCACTGGCCGTTTATACAGAAGATAAAGTTGGGGTAATTCCTTTGAGCCTCCGTAAAAATTATCTGCTGAAAAGCAAGGACAAAACAAGAAAAGAGGTGCGCGTCGTAGCACCCCTGCGCAACAAAGTGATGTTTGTAAGACAAAATCTGATGGAAATCGACAAATTTGAAAAAAACGGGTTTGATGTAATATTTTGCAGAAACACACTCATTTATTTCGACCGTCCAACCCAAATTAAGGTGGTTAGCGGATTGATCGACAGACTGAAAACAGGTGGTTATTTACTCATCGGACATTCCGAATCGCTGCTCAACGAAAACTCGCTGCCGGTTGAAAGAGTTGCACCCACCATTTACCGAAAACGTTAAAGTAAAAAATATATTCATGAGCCAAAAGCCAATCAGAATATTAATCGTTGACGATAATCAATTGAACCTTGAAAAACTCAAGGAGTTATTGCACGAAAAAAAGTATCTGCTCACCACGGCTACCGATGGGCGCATGGCACTAAAAATGTCGGTATCACAGCCCTTCGACCTCATGCTGCTGGATGTTATTATGCCCGGAATGGACGGATTCGAGGTGTGTACCAGGATGAGAAAAAACAGCTTAACGGCTCAGATACCTGTAATTTTTCTTACCGGAAAAACCGACCCGGAGAGCATTCGCATGGGTTTCGAAGCCGGTGCGGTGGATTATGTAGCAAAACCTTTCAATAAAATCGAATTACTTGCCCGCGTTCAGAATCATATTGAACTAAAACGCTCCCGCGAGGAATCAATGATTGCCAAACTTGCTGCCGAGGATGCCCTGAAATATAAAAGCGAATTCCTGGCAAACATGAGCCATGAAATAAGAACACCGATAAATGGAATAATCGGAATGTCAGAATTTTTGGCAAACACTCCCCTCGATAGCAGTCAGGAAGAATATGTGCGTATCATCCGCTCATCTGCCAATTCACTCCTCAACCTCATCAATGATATTTTGGATTTCTCAAAACTTGAAGCCGGAAAAATTGATTTGGAATATTTGGATTACGACCTCTACGAACACATTGAGGTAACCGTAAAGTCGATGTTTTTCAAAGCTGAGGAAAAGGGACTTTCGCTCAAAAGAATTATAAACCCTGATGTTCCACAATTTGTTAACGGCGATCCTACACGATTGCGCCAAATCATTCTGAACCTCATTTCTAATGCACTGAAGTTTACCATAAAAGGTGGTGTAACCGTCAGGGTATCTCTTCACGAAAATCTGGGTGACCGGTGCTTAATAAAAATAGAGGTTATCGATACAGGAATCGGAATTTCGCCGGAAGGCAAACAAAGATTATTCAGATCCTTTTCGCAGGTTGATGCATCCACCACCCGCAACTATGGAGGAACCGGTTTAGGACTGGTAATTTCAAAGAGCCTTTCGGAAATGATGGGTGGAACAATTAACGTGGAAAGTCAGGAAGAAAACCTGGATGAGGGCAAAGCAGGAGGTTCTAACTTTTGGTTTACCGTGGCATTAGGCGTTTCCAATATTGAAAATATTAACAGAGAAACACCTAACGATTCCTCTGGTGTGACCGCTGAATCAAAAACATTTAAAATCTTACTTGCTGAAGATAACCTCGTAAACCAAAAAGTAGCGAGTATCCACCTACAAAAATTTGGTCATTCGGTAGATGTTGCCAACAATGGAATTCTTGCTTTCGAAGCTTTTAAAACCAACCAATACGATTTGATTTTTATGGACATTCAAATGCCGGAAGCCGATGGTTACGAAGCTACCAGGTTGATACGCGATTACGAACAAATGAATAAAATTGACAGAAAAATACCCATTATTGCCATGACTGCCAACGCTATGAAAGGTGATAAAGAAAAATGTATTGAGGCAGGTATGGATGATTATATTTCAAAACCATTTACAGCTAAAGCTTTACAAGAAACCTTGAACAAATATGCTCAATAAAATAGGAATATGAAAAGACTATCGGATGATGAATTATTGGATGAGCTGAAAACAAGAATCGAAGACCGAAGAAAAGCTCATTTAGAAATGGCCCAACTTAATGAGCAATTGCTTGAGGTTAACCAAAAGCTTACAGAATCAGAAAAACTAAGATCTAACTTCTTATCCAATGCACGGAATGAGGTTATCAATCCGTTGTCGTCTATTTTAACACTATCACAAAGTATTACCGAATTAAATTATCAGGATTTTGAGGAAGCAAAACGCCTTGCTTCAATAATTTATAAGGAAGCCTTTGATCTCGATTTTCAGATGAATAATATTTTTTCGTCTGCCGAAATCGAGGCCGGCGAAGCCTCCTGCGAATACTACGACATTGAATTGTATAGTTTCGTACAAAATCAGATCAACAGATTCAAATCCCTTGCATACGATCATGGGATGAGCCTGATTTTGGAAAAAACCCCCGAAAACGAAAATCTTTTAACGAAAAGCGACCCGGCTAAAATCGGAAGTATTCTCGATAACCTCATTGTAAATGCAATAAATTGGTCAGATAAAAAAGGGGAAATCAAGATAAGAATTTCGCACAGCAACGAGCATTGGATGATCAGTGTGAGTGATCCAGGCCCCGGCATCGACGAAAAGGATCAAAAAATAATCTTCGACAGGTTTAAAACCCTCAACCCTGCTGTTCACACCGAAAACAAAGGGCATGGACTTGGATTATCGCTGGTTAAAGCTTATGTAGAGTTGATGGATGGGGAAGTTACAATAAAAAGCCGCAAAGGGAAAGGCAGCACATTTACAGTCTCATTCCCTAACCTTAGCCCCGACACTCAAAGTCAGGGCACATCAAGTAATGGAAATGATTTTTTGTTTGGTGATTCTGAATTGTTCTAAATTAATATGAACAACTCATTATCAAAATATATTTATTCATCAGGATTGTATGTTTCCGACAAGGAAATTATCCTTAATACAGTGCTTGGCTCATGTGTATCAGTTTGCTTATGGGATAATATGAAAAAGGTAGGAGGGATGAATCACTATATGCTGCCACTATGGAACGGCAATGGGCTGGCTTCACCCAAATACGGAAATATTGCCATCGAACAATTGATAACCAAAGTACATAGCTTTGGATGTAAAAATGAAAATATTGTAGCTAAGATTTTTGGAGGGGCACGCATGCTAAAGGAACAGTCGCAAATCTTTGATATAGGCCGGAAGAATATTGAACTTGCGTATGAGTTGCTTGCGAGGGAAAACATAAGGATTATAGCAAAAAGTACAGGAGGTGAAAGAGGGAGGAAAATTTCTTTCAATACCGGAAGCGGAGAAGTATTACAAAAGCTGCTTTAACATTAAAATAATCAATGAAGTCAATCTTAAAAGGTAAAAAAAAAGTAAATGCTACAATAACAACAAAACACAAAGCCTACTTGCTGACTCAAAATACTAACTTTTGGAAAAGGTAATTTTTAGGTTTTTGGCAGCGAAACTGAGATTTTCGACTGGACTCATCTTTTTCATTGAATTTGCAACCAGTCATTTAATTGTATCAAGTTTGAATATTTACATCTTACGATATGAAAAAAATTCGTGTATTAATCGTTGATGATTCCGCAGTCGTAAGACAATCTCTGGCGGGAATTCTTGAATCACCAGGTTTTATTGAGATAATGGGAACTGCTGCTGATCCATTTATTGCTGCCAAGAAAATTACTGTGGAAGTACCCGATGTAATTACTTTGGATGTGGACATGCCCCGAATGGACGGATTAACTTTTTTAAAAAGGATAATGTCGCAGCATCCTATCCCGGTGGTAATGATTTCCAGCCTGACGCAGCAAGGTTCGGTAGAAGCACTAAAAGCAATGGATTATGGTGCTATTGAAGTTATACCAAAGCCAAACCTTGTAACCCGTGAATTTTTTGAAGAGGCTAAAATTCAAATTATTGATGCTGTAAAAGCGGCCTCCATATCGAAATTATCGAGGCGAAAATTAAATCCGGCCACCGTCACCGTATCCGAAAAGTTTTCTGCCGACGCCATTATTCCTGACACTTATGTTAAAAAACCATCCGAACATACCGAGAAAATCATTGCCGTAGGAGCTTCCACAGGAGGTACTGAAGCTATAAAAACTTTTCTCGAAGGGTTGCCTGTTAATGCCCCCGGTGTTGTAATCGTTCAGCATATGCCCGAAGTTTTTACAAAAGCCTATGCTGCAAGACTCAACAGCCTGCTCCCACTCGACATTAAGGAAGCCGAAAATGGCGACATAGTTACCACAGGCCGGGTTTTGATAGCACCCGGAAGCCATCACATGCTACTCAAACGGCGAGGAAAAGAATACAGTGTGGAAGTAAAAAGCGGTCCGCTTGTAAACCGGCATCGTCCATCGGTGGATGTTTTATTCAGATCGGTGGCAAGAGCTGCCGGCAGCAACGCCATTGGAGTTTTGCTCACCGGTATGGGCGACGATGGAGCCTCAGGGTTGTTAGAAATGAAACAGGCTGATGCCAGAACAATTGTTCAGGATGAAGCCACCTGTGTAGTTTTTGGAATGCCCAAAGAAGCTATAAAATTAGGTGCAGCCCTAAAAATATTGCCAATCAACCGTATCGCTGAGGAAGTCATGAAATTGTGATACCGGGACTTCATTATCTTTAAAAGCATTTCAATATTTTTTTTAACACAAATAAAAACTATTACCCCTCTTTTGTTGTTTAATATGGTAGTTTTAAGACTGAACTATGCGTTTTTTTATAACCTTCACCAGCCTGACGATATTTCTTTTCAGTGTTTTGCAATCGAAAAGTCAAAACGAATTACGCATCTGCGACAGCATTTACCGGGTAGTTTTGGAT
>JAIOZV010000284.1 GCA_021740425.1 Bacteroidales bacterium
TTCTTTATTTATGCTGAAGTAGCATCCGGTACATTTTCAATCAACAACAACATGCGGGCGCATAATAGCGGTGGCAAGAACAATCCTGAAAATAAAATGCAAAACGGCCTTGTTCTGGCAGCCTCCAATGACTATTACGAAGACAAACTCTGGCTTGTTTTCGAAAATAATACCTCCGAAAATTTTGAAATGGAACGCGATGCCTGGAAACTGCTGAGCAATACACCTGGTATATCGCAACTGTGGTCAAAAAGCCCCGATGGCAACCTGAGTATTGATGTCCGCCCAGAAACCGGAATCGTACAGCTTGGCTTTGCTAACGATCAGGCCGGCGTTTACAGAATCGGCATCCAGGAAATTGCCGACATTCCGGAAGCATATCTCGAAGACACCAAAACCGGCATTTTCCATAACCTCCAAAACGGAGATTATGAATTTACCTGGTATCCGGAAACTGATCCTGAAACACGTTTTAAACTACATTTAAACGCCGTTGGAATAGAAGAAACACCCATCAGCGAAAGCGATATTTTGATTTATGCTGCAAACGGGCAGATTTTCATCAAAGGCGCTGAAAATGGCAAAGTGATTGTTTCGGATATGATGGGTCGAATAATTTCACATCAGGAGATTTCCAGCGAAGGGTTAATTTCAATTCAGGCAAACCTTAAAACAGGGGTTTATCTGGTGATGGTGATAAATGGGAAAAATGTTAAAACAGGGAAAGTTTTCATTAAATAAAATTAAAAAATGGAACATGGATGACACGGATACAACGGATATTTCCTGATTTTATCTACGGTAATCCGCCCAATCTGCGTCATCAGCGTTCCAACTATTAACACTACAAACAAAACAAAAATATCATATCATGAAAATATTCAAAAGACTTATCGCAGCAACAGTTTTGGTTTTGGCTTTCAGTGCTTTATCGGCACAAACCCCACCACCACCCAACGGAAACGGCGGCGCACCCTCAGGTGGCAATACACCTGTTGGTGGTGGTGCGCCCATTGGTAGTGCCCTGGTTTTGTTAATCACCCTGGCGGCGGGATATGGCGGGAAAAAGGTTTACAGTTACCATAAAAGGAAGTTGGTGGATTAAAGCAAGCAGGAAAATTAAAATCCGGGATTTGAATAAATATCCGGGATTTTTTTTTGCAAAAGGTATCGTTGAAAAAAATTAGACTTTTCTTACCTTTGCGCAATGATGGCAATATCAATGTTGAATAAACACAAAATTCTGCTGGCTGATGATGAACCGCAAAATATCAAAATCTTATATAAGGTTTTGGATGAACAGCATTATGAGATTTTGGCTGTCCCCAACGGTAAAATTGCTGTTGAACAAACCCTGGAACATCTTCCGGATGCCATAATAATGGACTGGGACATGCCCGTGATGGACGGTCTGGAAGGCATTAGGGTGATTCGTGGGAAAAAGGAAACCCAAAACATTCCCATCATCGTTGCCACTGGAAAAATGACCAGTACCGAACATCTTCGCATAGCCTTAGAGGCTGGTGCCAACGATTACATCAGAAAACCTTATGACCCCATCGAAATTGAAGCCCGTATCAAATCCATGATCAGGCTTCATCTCGAACACAAAAAAAACATCCACTTGCAAAAGGAAATTTCACAGCAGAAAATTGATTTCCTGAATCAGGAACTTGAAACAAACCGGCAAGCACTTTCGGCTACCAAACTCAGGATGATTTACAATAGCAGTAGCATTTCAACACTCATCAGAGATTTGGCGCAACTCAGCACACATGTTTCTGAAGAAGGTGAGCTTCTGGTTGGCAAAATGATCTCCAAATGTAAAAGCGATTTTATGCACATAAACTGGGAAGAGTTTGAAGTGCTTTTCGAGAAAGTAAATCCTGTTTTTTACAGCAATCTGCGGAATCTGAATCCCGATCTCAACAACAACGAACGCCGGCTTGCCGCGTTTCTCAGGCTCAACATGTCAACCAAAGAAATATCAGCCATAACCAAACTTCAGTATCACTCTATAAAAAAAAGCAAACAACGACTGAAAAGGAAGCTCGGCCTTTCTGGAGAAGAAATGCTATATAAGACACTTCAGGAGATTTAGTTAGAACAAACACACATCAAAATGAAGAAACTTATAAATGTTTTCATCGCTTTGCTTGCTCTGTTGCTGACTTATCTCACCATTATTGCAAATCCGGGATTAAATTTTAATAAGTATAACCTGCAATCCCATTCAATTTCTTCCTATAAAAAAAACCAGAAAAGGTATCCTGTTGATTTGAATCACGATGGCGACCCTGAAACCATCGTTCATGAAATGAATAACACAGCCTGGCAATCCATTGTTATTAACAAAGAAAGAAACGTCCTTGAGGTATTTACCTTCGACAAAAACGAAACTTTTATCAGCCAGAAGATTTACTTTGCAGACCTGGACAATAATAATAATGACGAATGGATTTTTGTAACGGCTGATGAAAAAAATGCCCTGCTGAATATTGTGGAATTCGATATTAAAAACCGGATATTTTCGCGTAAAGAAAAGATTATAATAGACTCGTTTAACTTCTACAACAACGAATGCGATATTGCCAATTACGATATAATTGTTGATGGTGCTGACATTTTTTTTGACCTCCAGGCAGGATACTCCGTGCAGCCCAGAAATATTTACAGATACAACAACAACCACAAAAGCCTGATAAAAACAAAAAGTAACAGCATTACATTTTACCAGTTAAAACTAATTAACCACCATAACACAAGATTTTTAATAGCATCCTCTGTTTTCGCTTCAGGAAACACCATCTCCCCGGCTGACAGCTTCAGGTTAAGCCACTCAACCCACCCGGATTCCTTACTGCTTTACAAAGCCAAAAAAAACAAGGTTTACCGCTATGGCGATTTTGCATCATACATCCTGCTCTACAACGATAAACTGGATTTTGCCTTTGAACCTGTCAGCTTTTACGGCTGGACAAATCATACAGTGTCTGATTGCTTTTGGCAGGGAAACATTCCGATAATTGTTTCAATTACCAATTCTTACAATATTGATTCGGTAAATAAAATAATTACCCTTTGCAATTTGCAGGGAGGAATTATCAAACAAGTTATTACTGAAGAAGATTATACAAATGTTTTTACTGACAGCAACCGGATTGTTCTTAGAAGTAAAAATGCCCTGCAGGTGAATAACCGCTACATGGAACAAAAAGAAGTAATCGGGAATATTACCGGAGCTTTTGGCTTTATTGATATTGACAATGATGGCCAAAAGGAATTTGTTGCCAGCAATGAAAACAGTTTGCTGGTTTTTACCAACGACTTTTCACATAGAACAAGCTTTAAAATAGGGCATGAACCTACATCCGCATTCAACCCTGCTGAACTCAGAACTTTTGTGAAAGATGGAGTAATGTATTTTCAGTTCCATTCAAATATGTTTAACTATGTTTTCAGGTACACTAATAATAAAATGGCGGTCTTCAAGTATCCCTTTTACATATTGCTATTTTCGCTTTTATATGCTGCTGTCTGGTTTGTAGTACAGCTCAATTCGAAGCGACTGGAAAAGGAAAAACAAAATCTTGAACAAATAGTAGCTGAACGGACAATGGAACTGCAATCGAAAAACAGCAAGCTGGCTCAGCAAAAAGAAGAAATCCAGGCGCAGGCCGAAACCCTGTTTCAGCAAAATGAGCACCTTGAAAAACTGGGACAGTTTAAAGAATCGCTCACTCACACACTGGTGCACGACCTGAAAAATCCACTGGGTCAGATTTTGCATTGCACTTCCATCGAACATGTGACTCCCCCAGCCCGGAAAATGCTCCAACTCGTAACAAACCTGCTCGATGTGGAGAAATACGAAAACACAAAATTCCTGCTCAACACCCAACTTCAGTCATTGCGAAACATGCTGGAGGATGTAAGAAACGGTCAGGAACCAGGATTGAAGGAGAAAAACCTGAAGCTGTTACTTCACTTTGAAGATTTTATGGTTTTAGCTGACAAAGATGTAATTATTCGTGTTTTTGATAACTTGTTGTCGAATGCCATCCGTTTTTCACCAAATAATAATATTATTGAGGTTTTTGCTCAGGAAAATACTGACGAAACAGTAAAAATCAGCATGAAAAATTATGGTGAAAAGATACGGGATGACGCCTTGCTCTATATTTTCGACAAATTCAGGTATTTCAGCAAAACCGACGGCGACAACCATCATTCAACAGGTCTTGGGCTAACCTTTTGCAAAATGGCCATCGCAGCCCACGGCCACTCCATCACAGCCCAAAATATAGATGACGGGGTGGTATTTTCATTTACCTTAAAAGGAAAAAACATTCCACTTCAAAATGCAAATAGCACAGGAAAAGCTGACCAAATGTTTGTGCTTACACCCGATGAACAGGCTTTGCTGAATCCCTTTTTGGACCGCCTGAAAAATCTCAAAGTGTATCAGGTTTCCGAAATTATGAAAATTCTGCTGGAAATCCCCGACAGTACCGCTAACCTCAAATCAGTGAAACAACGAATCAGGGATGCCGCCTTTGCCTCCAATGCCGGATTGTTTAGGCAAATTCTTAGTTCCGCTGAGTGCAAATCAACGTCGAATAATGAATCTTGAGAGGTAAAAAGGGGGTTCTGGTAATTGTAGCGTAAATAAGGTTTTATCAATTCTAATAACCCGAATAAAAAGCAATAAACTTTTCTTTTGTCTCCCTTTTGTCCCCCCCTATAATTTGCATCCGATTTTTCAGGCACTTACTTTTGTGCGAAATTAATAAATCAAGATTATGAAAATTATAAATTTATCTTTTAAGGGTATGAAATTGAAATTGTATCGTATTATTGGGTTGGGATTATTAACCTTCCTGTTTTCAGTATCAGCAATGGCGCAGGAAATCCATTATTCCGTTTATGGTGCCGGTACCCCTAATGTGGATGGGCTTTATTGGAACAATGATGCAGCTTTTATTTGGAATGGTAAACTAATTTATGTTAATGAAGCCTTTCATGGGATAGCAGGTGAAAAATTCCACATAGGTTTTGATGGTACCCGCTGGATCATTGGCCTGAATAGAGATATTTGGAACCTACCCATGGAGGAATATTACCGCAACGATGACACCGGAGATATTCCACCAGCAACAGGCTGGTATGTTTATGGTTCTGGAACCGATCCTGCACCTACCGTTACAAGCGTACCCATGTGGTTCCAATCCCAAAAAATTATGTCCACCATCCCGACAGCAGATTACTTTATTGGCCAGGATATTGATATATCAGGAGATTATGCTATTATCGGAAATTATGAAAATGATAACATTACCGCAAATAATGGGGCTGCTTATCTTCTTAAAATTAATACAACTACTAATCAATGGGAGGTGAACCAATTTATTGAAGGCAATGGGAGTTCAGTTAGTTGTTTCGGGGCTGGTGTGGCCATCAACGCAACACATTATTACATTAGTGCTCCATACAACGGGCCTAATACAGTAGGTGATTTTACGGTTTTTGGAACAGTATGGGAAAGTTCCCTGCCAACCTGGGGGGGGCAGACCTTATCTTATGTATCATCTTCAAGCATTTTATCCTCCATGGGTATGCTCACAAGATATTTCGGTGAAGTTGTGGTAGCAGATGATGAGTGGGTAGCTGTTAGTGTTGAAGGTGAAGAGATACACGAATCTGAATTCGGCCCAATTCACCAGACCAATGCTGTACATATTTACTCTGTTGGAAATTTCTTACAAAGGAAGTATGCCATGCCAGCCGATTATGTTAACTACCCATTTTCTGAAGATGAGGGATTTGGTTCTGCAATCGCCATAGACAATGATGTTCTGGTGGTTGGAGCATATTTGCATGATGAAGATGAAAACGGCTTGAACACTCTTAACGATGCCGGCGCCGTATATATCTTTGCACCGCCAACCTCTGGAGAACAATGGACCCAGATGCAAAAAATTGTTCCCTCCGATCGTGCTGCAAACGATCAGTTTGGTATTTCCGTTGGCATTTCGGGTGATTACATTTTTGTGGGCGCCCCTGGAGCAGTGGAAATGGGGGGTAATAAAATTGGAGCTGTTTATGTGTTTAAAAATAATGGTGGTACCTGGGTAGAAGAGCAAAAAATTCTCAAACCGGAATATTT
>JAIOZV010000285.1 GCA_021740425.1 Bacteroidales bacterium
GAAGACGGTTATATTTTCGGACTGGTGTGGAAAATGCCCCGCATCAAAAACCGCTATCATTCGCTGGAATTCGAAACGGTGATTTACAACCGCTATTTCAAAACCAACAAATCACCTATCGTTGATGATATGCACTCGGGCCGCGTTGATAACAACCTGAGGTTCTACCTAACCTATTATTTGAGTGTGACCAAAGATTTTAAATTTAAAGCTTTCTACAAATGGTATGGCCGTGATTCAGGCACTACATCCCCAATAAACGAACAGTTTGTTTCCAATGAGAAAGATTACATACAAAATCAGGCAGGCATTGAATTTATTTATAAAATCGGGTTTTAGATTAAAAGATTAATAATGATAAAAAATTGATTACAATGAATAGTAAACCAAAATTTAAAATGAACAGATTATTTGTTTTGATGGTGATGAGTCTGGTTTTTTTAATAAGTTGCGGAAAGCCAAACACACCCGAATCCATTGAACCCGAACCTGAACCAGATTTAAGCGGCGGGTACAAGGTAGTGAGCAGATTTCAAACTCCCGGTTTTGCCCAGGATGTAGTTAAAAATGGAGATTTGCTATACATGGCTCAGGGCGAGGGTGGTCTTTTGATTGTTGATGTTAGCAAGCCGGAAAACCCGGAAATACTCACACAAATTTTTGAAGATGTAAAAGGATATTCAGCAAAAATAGCTTTGAAAGATAGTATAGCATACCTTGCTGCCGGAACCTATGGAGTTACTGTTGTTGATGCCAGCAATCCTTTTGTACCCGGTATTAATCAATGGTATTTGGCAATTGTAAAACCGGCAAAAAGTTTTGAAATTATGGGCGACTACCTCTTTACAGCACTCAGTGGCGGCGGGGTTCAGGTTATTTATATTAAAAAGAATATTGGCGTTCCCGATACCAGGTCAAATATTGCTACTCCGGGTTATGCCACCGGAATAACCATTTCACCCCATGATTCTACAATGTTTGCAGCCTGCGGTGAAATGGGGCTGGCCATTTACTATCTTTCTGACTTTGACAATGGCTACGCAAATTATCCAATGGTCGGTTGGTGCGATACTCCCGGATATGCAGAAGATGTTGTATTGAATTATGGTGAGTCAACAGCTTTTCTGGCATGTGGCACAGAAGGCCTGCAAATACTAAATTACTCCGACACTGCCAACATTACACTTGTAGGCAGCTATGCAACCAAAGGATATGCAAAAGAGCTGAAATATGAAGATCAGAAAATTTTTATAACTGCCGGTATGCAGGGTGTTCAAATAATTGATGTGTCCAATGTTGCTTCACCCAAAATTATTGGTTTAGTAGAAACTGAAAATGCACGTGGTTTTGCTATGGATGAAAACTATCTGTACGTGGCAGATGAAGTTGAAGGCTTGATCGTCATTTCCCGACCAAAGTAATATTGGTTATTGATAGTAAAAGAAAGCAATTGTTTGCTGTGATCCCGCCGGATGGTGACAGCGATGAACAAATGTTTCGATGGGCAATAAGTTCTGTCAGCTTACCGGAAAACAGAAAACCAAAAGTGATATGAGCAAAAATGGAGTAGTAAATAGCCGGTTCGACTATATCGATCATTTTCGTGGTTTTGTTATTGTTTTGATGCTGCTCGACCATAGCTCTTATTATTTAAACTCAATTTGGGCTCAGTCCGATCCTCTGGATCCACTCTTTCCCACGTGGGGGCAGTTCGTGATCAGGTATATCCCCTACATTTGCGCCCCCGGCTTTTTGATGATGAGCGGAGCTATGGTTTGGTGGTCATTTCAAAAGCGCGTTGCAAAGGGAGTTCCTGTAATGAAAGTTAAATGGCATATCATTCAACGGGCTTTGTTTCTGATATTAATACAGGTAACCTGGATCAATGCTTCGTGGGGCGGATTTACAGCGTTTAAGCCCGATCATTTGGGTGTGGTGGCTACTATCGGTATTTCCATGATTCTGCTTACACCAATAATTCAGCTCAAATGGCAATACCGGACTGTTATTGCCTTAGCCATATTTATAATCCATGCCTTTTTAATAGAAATATCTTACAATACCGAAGTGGTTTGGCAGGAGGTGTTGATGCAAACCTTTATTGATGCAGGTAATTTTAACAAGTATCCTGTTTTACCCTGGTTTGCTCTTGCCATTTTAGGATCGGTAATGGCCACCGGCTGGCTGGATATATGGAAAACCGACAAACAAAAAATATTTTATGGGCTTGCAATTTCACTACCGGTTTTTGCAGCAGCTATTTTACTCAGGCTAAACACAGATTTTGGAAGTATTTTCCCATTTCTTAAATTCAGCCATTTCTCCTTTTTCATGGATCAGAAATATCCCCCAAGTTTGTTTATGAATCTGTTTTCATTTGCAGCCGTGGTATTTGGTGTTACAGTTTTTATTGCCATTGGCAGGGTTGCCCCCTGGCTTCTCAGCATTTTTAGTATTCCCGGTAAAGTGTCGTTGTTTTTCTACGGGATGCACATTGCCATTTTTGGGGTCTTTATAAAGCGCCTTGATATTTTTTACCGTGAGGGTGATGTGATGGAATCCCTGATTGGTTTTGTGGTGATGATGCTGGTGATGTGGCCGCTATGTTGGTGGTTTTATGGTGTGAAGCGGCGGAGCAATAATGTGCTGATACAAATGATTTAGTTAAGGTAAGTTGAATATGAAAGATCATAAATTAGTCCGGAAGCTTTTGTTTTTTCTTCTGTTGGCTTTTACTAGCGGATGTGCCAACCAGCTCGATGTTCCTGTTATTTCAGAGGATGGCACTGTAGTTTACCCCTCAAAAAAAAAGGAGGAGGTCCGGATAGGGATTTCATTTTTCAAGGATGAAGATAAAAAATCCGGTTTTCCTGTTGGAATAGATACGGTTTTCACCCTCGGAGAAAAGGAAAATATCCGTACCCAAATAGTAGTGGAACAAATAGGGCTTGAGGCCAATAAACTTTTGATGTTTCATCTGGATTGGATTGGGCCGGATGGCCGTTCATTTTTTACCAAACGCATCGACCATTTCATCAACGATTCCTCAAATACGGTAAAAAGCTCGGTTTCGCTTTCGCCTGACAAAAGGCTACCCGGAAAACACCTGCTAAAGGTTTATTTTTTCAGGGAACTGATTGCCGAAAAAAGTTTCACACTCATTCCACAACATGCTCTAAATTATTCGATGAATCGAAAATTTTCCCCAATCATCACTTTGTGTGAAAAGCCAAAAACAAACTCCGGCGAATATTTGGGAGCAGATACAGTTTTCACCCGAAGTAAAAAAGCAAAGGTTCGCGTTTATGTTGACTTGAAGAATATTTCTGAACCATTGACCTTCGATTTGCAATGGATTGGGCCGGATGGCAATAAATTTTACAGCAAAGAAATCGAAATAACCTCGGAGGACAGCCCGTCAACTTTATACAGTTCCATCTCCATCCCAGCCGAAAAGCGTGAACCAGGGAAATACGCAGTGGAAGTTTATCTTTTTGATGAGCTGATAGCAAGTAAAATCTTTTTACTGAAGTAGAAATCCTGACAGGCTGTTTCACCGGAAAAAACAAATCAATCAAAACGTTTTGACTCCACTCAGGCTGTTAATATTATTGGGATTATGAGTTGTTTTCGGCAGTCATTCGGCCATTGATGCACCACTTATATTTTATAAATTTTGATGGATTTCCAAGCTGCAAAATCAGCTTTGTGCCCTTCGTGCTTTCCTTTGTGAACTTCGTGGTTTTTATTTTACCACAAGGAACACAAGGTTTTTCACAAAGGACACTATGGCTTGCTTTCAATATTTCCAAGCTGCAAAATCAGCTTTGTGTCCTTCGTGCTTTCCTTTGTGAACTTCGTGGCTTTTATTTTACCACAAGGAACACAAGGTTTTTCACAAAGGACACTATGGCTTGCTTTCAATATTTCCACGTTGCAAAATCAGCTTTGTGTCCTTCGTGCTTTCCTTTGTGAACTTCGTGGTTTTTATTTTACCACAAGGAACACAAGGTTTTTCACAAAGGACACAATTATCTGTTAACAATCAACTTTTTACTCACAGCCTCCCCACCCGCTTCGACGGTGAGAAAATAAATCCCGGAATTCAGATCCGAAACATCAATAGCGATTGTGTTGTTTCCGGCATTGAGATTTTGTGTGAAGTGTTGTACCGTTTGTCCGGTGAGATTGGTGAGCCTGATGTTAGCTCCGGAAGATTCATGGACATTAACTCTTATCGAAACACTTTCTTTTGCAGGATTGGGTGATGGCCCGGAAACTGACAAGGCAAAATTTGACTGTACAGGAGGCTCTTCCATCCCCACCGTTAAGTAAGCAGGAATCTGAAAATCATAAGCTGAAAAATTAAAATCCTGGATATACCTATATTCCACAGGCTGATATGGGTCAGTCGGGGTCATATTCTGGTAAACATAAGGAATGGTAAAATGCCAGTTATCATCATCCATCACCTCCCTGGAACCATTGAAAAAGTATGCAGAAAAGGTTGCTTCTGAACCAAAGGTGACATTGCTGGGCAAATCTTCCCCATTATCATTTGCTGTTTTACGCTGGGTAATTAAATCAACACCGCGGCACCAAATATCCGGTGCATTATTTTCATTGGAAACTGTGGAATCCGTATCTAACCATGAAACAAATAGCTGCTCACCGCTTACAGTCCGGGCAATCTGGATGCGGTTGTCTTCGGTGAGATCGCCAAAGCTGCCACGGAATGAAACCAGGCGCCCCATTACACCGGCTTCCCACGAACCGGGCTCTCCCAAATCAAAGGAGGAAAGCAACATGGCAGCGGTGTATAGATATCCCGATGAAGGAGAAATATCTGTAATGATCGAATAGGGATCTTCACCCGTAATTCCAACTACCACCGCAATGTGAGGATTGCCAATGGCATCAACAGTCAAATCAAAATCGAAGGCTGTGGTGAAAGGTATTTCGTCGCGGGGAGGAATGGGAGTTCCGTAGATTTCAGCAAGTTCGTCATTATTGAGAAAATATTGCACGCCGGTTATTCCGTTTTCTCCGGCAAGTGGAACAACACTCGGGCCTTCCCAGGTTTCGCCGCTATCCTCGGTACGCCAAATTATCGGGTAATACGACAAACCATCTGAAACCGGAACATCACCAATATCGCCAAGTGCGAAAATATAGCCAAATGTGCCATCGGGTGAGAATTCAATTTTCACATCTGCCGGCCTGAACTCCGAAGGACAATCAAGTAAAAACTGACTACCAGTTTCAAAATCATTTTCAGATTCATTCCATACACATTGAGTTACCACAATTTCCTGGAGCCATTCCATACCTCCGTTGTCCCAGTTCTGATTGTAATTCACCATCCACATCCGTCCATTATTATCCAAAGTAAAGCCTTCAGGTTTGCTTAGGTATATTCCCAAATCAGGATTTGAATAAATAAAATTCCTGGTGGTATCGGTAATATCTCCTATTTTTCCACGGCCAAAAACAAAGCCATCCTGGCCGCCAGGCATAGTGGCGGCCACCGTTGCCTGGTATGCAATGTAAGCTTCATCAGGATTTGTATTGCCCGGTGGGTTAAAAATTTCTCCCTGGGGATAACCCACAATCTCAGTAATATATCCTCCCGTAGTATCAGGACTTACATACAATTCGATCATGGTTGTCCAGGTTTCCCCGCCGTCCAACGAAATATCGTAGCCAAAATCCCGGGTGTTTCCGGCAGGGTCGAGCGCACCACCCATAAAATGAATGAAAGTAACTGCGTTTAATTCCTGATTGTAATCAAGTAGTTTTCGTTTTTGCCCTGCGTAGCCCATGCCATAAGCATTGCCACAGGTACCAAGGGTTACAATGTTAACAACATCTGTATTTTTGAAGTCTGCCGGGATGTTAATTTCGGGTTTTGGATGGTAAACTGCTTGATCACTTTCCTGCATTGTGGTTTTCAACCAGGGTGCTTTTTCAGTTTTGAGGCCGCTTTTTAATGCCTGGTTTTGTGAAATCCCAAATATCGCATACAGCAATACAAGGGAAAGGAGTAGTGCTTTTTTCATTGTAAATTGATTTGTGTTAATGTTTTATTTTTTGTTTTAAAGCACTACAAATCTACTTTATTAAAATAATAAATACAAACAAATCAGTTTGCGGGGGG